>NZ_LDUI01000020.1:0-23636 GCF_001043555.1 Chromobacterium sp. LK1
GATCCGCACATGCACATCCTGCCCAGCGCGCTGTTCGCCACCTGGCAGTATGTCGGCGCCTTCGCCGGCCAGCGGCTGCGGCCGGACTATGGCATCGCCGGGGTGGTGGACACGGTGCGCGCGGCGCTGGCCGATCCCAAAAAGCAGCACAAGGCCAAGGACGGCGCCGCCTGGGTGCTGGGCTTCGGCATCGACCCTTCGCTGATGCGGGACTGGACCGAGCCGGACCTGGACTGGTTCGCGCAGTTTGGCGACAAGCACCCGATTTTCCTGATGAACGCTTCCGGCCATATCGGCTACGCCAATGCGCCGGCGCTGGCCAAGGCCGGCATTAGCCCGGAGTGCAAGGGCGTGCTGGTGGAGGAGCAGGTATTGCAGATGATGCCGGCGCTGCCCGCGCCGTCTCCGGCCGCCCTGCTCGCCAGCATAGGCCAGGTGCTGCACCAGGCGGCCGCCATGGGCAATACCACGCTGTTCGACGCCGGCCTGGGTTCCAGCAAGGGGCTGCTGGAGGTGATCCTGCTGGAGCTGGTGGCGCAGACGGCGCTGAACCCGGTGCGCATCGCCGCCGCGCTGTTCGCCAATGAAACCCGGCAGATGGACGAATGGACGCGCTTGTTCCGCCCGGACCTAGACGGCGTGGAGGACAAGCGTTTCAGCATCAAGGCGCTGAAACTGGTGTCGGATGGTTCCAACCAGGGGCTGACCGGTTATCAGAGCGAGGCCTATAAATGCTATCCGCAGCACCAGGTGCCCAATGTGCCGGCCACCGGCCTGTTCAATTTCCGCCCGCCCAGCACTTTCGCGCCGCATTTACTGCAGGCGGTGGAGCACGGCTGGCCGGCCATGGTGCACGCCAACGGCGACAAGGCCATCGACGAGGTATTGCAGGCTTACGAGCACGCGCTGAACCACCCGTCGGCGCCGCCGCGGCCGGATTGCGTCGGCAAGCGGCTGCGCCACCGCATCGAGCATGCGTCGCTGCTGACCGATGAGCATATCTCGCAGATGGCGCAGCTGCAGTTGTCGCCTAGTTTTCTGATCGGCCATGTCGGCTATTGGGGCCATGCGTTCCAGCAGACGATACTCGGCGACGCGCGCGCCAAGCTGCTGGACCGCTGCCTGTCCGCCAAGCGCGCCGGCCTGCGCGTCAGCCTGCATTCCGACCACTTCGTCACTCCCTTGGGCGGCCTGCGCATGATGGAGCAGGCGATCTTCCGCGCAATGGAAGCGGCGCCGGAACAGGCCGGAGCCAAGCCGGCGCTGAACCCGGCGGAGCGGCTGGACCGGCTCAGCGCGCTGCGCGCGGTAACGCTGGACGCGGCCTGGCAGTGCCATATGGACCATCTGGTGGGCTCGCTGGAGCCGGGCAAGCTGGCGGACCTGGTGGTGCTGGAGCAGGACCCGCTGGACCCGGCGCTGAGCAATCTGCGCGATATCGCGGTGTTGCAGACCTGGCGCTCCGGCGCGCCGGTGCATCTGCACGCCAAGCTGGGTTGCGCGACGGAGACGGCGCCGCCGGCCTGAGAACCGGTTCAAGGTCTGCCTCACTGCGCTGATGCAGCGCTCAGGCGCGGCCGCTTTGCTCAGCTTTTGTCAGCCACGCAATATTGCAAATGGCATAATATTATCCTGTGCGCGGCGTCGCCGCGCCGTCAATCATGACGCCATGCACAGGAGCGCCTCATGTCCCAACCTCATCAGCCCGGCTGCGCGTGCTGCACCTTGCCCAGCCTGTCCATGCAACTGGACGCCCTGCAACACCACAACTGGACCGAAAGCCTGGCCAATCTGGTCCGCGTCGCCGCTGAGCGCGCCAAGCTGGCGCTGCACCAGGACGCGGCCATCTTCCACGGCGGCACCATCTACACCTTGCAAGGCGGCCAGCCCAGCCGGGTGGAGGCGCTGGGCATCGCCCACGGCAAGGTGGTTTCCGTGGGCAGCCTGCAGCAGGTGGAAACCGATATGCGCGCCCAGCCGCGCGCCGAGCGCATCGATCTGCACGGCAAGACCTTGCTGCCCGGCATGATAGATCCGCACATGCACATCCTGCCCAGCGCGCTATACCGCAACTGGATCAATCTGAGCCCCTTCCAGGGCCAGGTCCTGCGGCCGGGCTACAATCTGGACTGGGTTGCGGAACAGCTGCGCGGCGAGCTGGCCAGCCACGGCAGCCACACCGCCAGCGGCGCGCCGCGCTGGCTGACCGGCTTCGGCGTCGATCCGTCGCTGATAAGCCCCTGGAAAGAGCCGGACAGCCACTTCCTCGATGGCATCAGCGCCGAGGTGCCGATCTTCCTGATCAATGCCTCCGGCCATCTGGGCTATGCCAACTCCGCGGCGGTGAAACTGGCCGGGCTGGACCCCAAGGAAAATGGCGTGACCACTGAGTCCAACGTCGCCAAGGTGCTGGCGGTGATCCCCGGCCTGGCCGCGCCGCATTTGCTGGGCAAGGTGCAGGAGATTTTGAACGACGCCGCCGCCAACGGCATCACCACGCTGTTCGACGCCGGCCTGGGCGCCGGCCTGGGGCCGCTGGAAATCACCCTGGTGCGCGCCTTTGCGCAAAGCCCGCTGGCGCCGGTGCGCATCGGCGCCGCGCTATACGGCAACCCGGACTGGCTGCAGGAGCAGTGGCTGCAAACCTATCAGCTCAACCATAACAAGCACGACGACGACCGCTTCAGCGTCCGCGCGCTGAAACTGATCGCCGACGGTTCCAACCAGGGCCTGACCGGCTACCAGTCGGAGGATTATTGCTGCGCGGCTGAGCACCGCGTGCCCGGCGTCTCGCCGCGCGGCCTGTTCAACTTCGAGCCGCCGATCACCTTCGCCGCCCAGTTGCAACGCGCGCTGAACGCCGGCTGGCCGGTGCTGGTGCACGCCAACGGCGACCAGGCGCTGGACTATGTGCTGGCCAGCTTCGAGCTGGCGCTGTTCGATAAGGCCAGCGAAGACGGCACCCTCAATCCCAAGCTGACGCTGCGTTCGCGCATCGAGCATTGCTCGCTGCTGAGCGACGCCAGCATCGCCACCATGGCGCGGCTGAAGCTGTCGCCCAGCTTCCTGATCGGCCATGTCGGCTACTGGGGCCAGATATTCAAGACCACCATCCTGGGCCGCGAGCGCGCCCAGATGCTGGACCGCTGTCAATCCGCGCTCCAGGCCGGCCTGCGCATCAGCCTGCATTCCGATCACTTCGTGTCGCCGCTGGGCACGCTGCGGATGATGGAGCAAGCGGTGACGCGGGTGATGGAGGCGGACCCGGAACAGCAGCCGCTGAACCCGGCGGAATGCCTGGACCGTATCTCCGCGCTGCGCGCGGTGACGCTGGACGCGGCCTGGCAGTGCCATATGGACCACATCGTCGGCTCGCTGGAGCCGGGCAAGCTAGCGGACCTGGCCATCCTGGAGCAGGACCCGCTGGACCCGGCGGTGCCGGCCGGATCGCTGCGCGACATCCGCGTGCATCAGACCTGGCTGGCCGGCAAGCCGGTTTATCACAATCCCAACACCCACTGAGCGGCGCTATCGCGCAAAATAAAACCGGCCGGAATCATCCGGCCGGTTTTTGCGCTGCGCCCTCCCCGCTCACGGCGGGCTTGACGCGAGCCTTATCAGTGCGCCACCGACTTGGACATCAGATTCATCACCAGCACCCCGACGATGATCAAGCCCATGCCTATCATCGCCGGCGCGTCCAGCTTCTGGCCGTAGAGCACCCAGCCGACGATGGAAACCAGCACGATGCCGACGCCGGACCACAGCGCGTAGGCCACGCCCACCGGGATCTGGCGCAGGGTCAGCGACAGCATGTAGAAGGCCAGCACATAGCCGGCGCCGGTCAGCAAGGACGGGCCGAGCCGGGTAAAGCCGTCGGACGCTTTCAGCGAGGAGGTGGCGATCACCTCGCTGACGATGGCGACGGCCAGGAACAACCAGGTTTTCATTCAAGACTCCAGTTCGGCGCAGGCCTTGCCGCCGCGCTCGCGCAGCTTGGCGCGCAGCGTGTCGTACAGCCAGTTGAATACATAAGTGTAAGGCAGGAAGAAGGCGAAGAAGCCCAAATCCAGCAGGAAGGCCTGCCAGTAACTGACGTTCAGCCACCAGGCCGCCAGCGGCACCAGCATGAAGACCAGCCCGCCTTCGAACATCAGCGCGTGCAAGCTGCGCACGCCCACGGTGCGGCTCCAGCCCATCGCCGCTTCCAGGCGATCGAACAGCATATTGAACACCACGTTCCACAGCATGGCCGCGGTCGACATCATGAAGGCCAGCGCGCCCATGTGCAGCAGGCTTTGTTCCATCACCAGCGAGGCCAGCGGCACCAGCAGGGCCATCGCGCACAGTTCGTACATCACGGCGTGGAAGCCGCGTTCCAGCCAGGATTTTTGTTTGTTCATGTTATTTCCCAATCATGACCGTATAAGGACAGCCGCTATTCTGATTGGTTTTTCGGATGGTTGAAAAATAATAACCATCGGCAAAACCGATACATCAAGCCAGACCAGCGCGCGCGCGGCTCAGGCGCCGCAGCAGGCTGGCGCGCAGCCCGTCGTACAGCCAGTTGAAGACGAAGGTATAGGGCAGGAAGAACAGGAAAAAGCCGATATCCAGCAAGAAAGCCTGCCAGTAGCTGATCTGCAGCCACCACGCCGCCAGCGGCACCAGCAGGATCACCAGCCCGCCCTCGAACAGCAGCGCGTGCACCACGCGCAGCGCCGGCGTGCGCGCCCAGCCGCGGCGGCGCTCCCAGCGTTCGAACAGGCTGTTGAACACGATGTTCCACGACATCGCCACGCTGGTCATCATCAGCGCCAGCACGCCGATCTGCGCGGTGTCCTGCTTTAGCAGCAGCGTGGCCAACAACATCAGCAGGCTGATGGCGCACAGTTCGTAAGTCACGGCGTAGAAGGCGCGTTCCAGCCAGGATTTCTTTACTTGCATCGATTCTCCTTGATCCGCCACGACGCTTGGAAGCAGTTTGCGATCTGCTGCGCCGCGGCTTGATTAGCAAGACAATGACGCGATTTTTATTGGTTTTTCGGATAGGATAAAGATGGATTAAATCGGAGAAACCGATATGAGCATGTCGCTAGACGCGCTGGCGGCGTTTGCCAACGCCGCCGAACTGGGCTCCTTCTCCGCCGCCGCGCGGCGGCTGGGCAAGAGCCAGTCCACCATCAGTGAAGCCATCGCCAATCTGGAAATCGACCTGGCGGTGCAGTTGTTCGACCGCGGCAGCCGCCAGCCGGCGCTGACCCAGGCCGGCCGCCACCTGCTGGGCTATGCGCGGCAGATGCTGGCGATAGGCGATGAATTGAACCAGCAGGCGCAATTGCTGACCGCCGGGCTGGAGCCGCGGCTGACCCTAGTCTTGTCCGACACCTATCAGTCCTCGCGCTTTCAGGAGGTGACGCGGCAATTGGAACAGCAGTTCGAGGCGCTGGAGCTGGAATGCCTGGTGGGCGAGCAGGACGATGTGCTGGACTTGATCCAGACCGGACGCGCCCACTTGGGCTGCATGGCGGCGCAGGAGCAATACCCGGCCGATATCGGCCACGCCACGCTGGGCGAGGTCAGCGAGGTGGCGCTCTACGTGGCGCGCGGCCATCCGCTGGCGGCGCTGGAGCTGGCGGACCGCCAGGCGCTGAGCCTCCACCGCGAGCTGCGGCTGAACACTTACACCGAGAGCAAGCCGGACACGCTGAGCCGGCGCTGCTGGTTCGCGCCCAGCTATCTGATGCTGCTGGAAATGGCGATCCTCGGCGCCGGCTGGGCCGAACTGCCGCGCTGGCTGGCGGACTCCTTCGGCGCCGGCCGGCTGCATGAGCTGCGCGCGCCCGGCTGGCCCAAGGCGCGCCATATCGATCTGGTGTGGTCGCGGCGGCGGCCGCTGGGCCTGGCCGCCGACTGGGTGCGCGAGCAGCTGCTGCGCTCCTGACCAGGCCGCCGCGCCATGACGCCAGGCACGGCGGGCGCCGAGGACTCAGGCGCCAGGCGCGGTCAGCGGCCGCAGAATCCACATTGGCGGCCGGCCGGGATGCAGTTTGCGCAGCCGCAAGGCCGGCGGGAAGATTTTTTCCATGCCGAAGCCGAAGGCCAGGGTGCGATCGGCCTGACTGACGATGTTGCCGGGCTGGGAGAACACATCCCAGCGCTGGCTGGGCAGCGCGGGCTCCGGCAGCAGATCCAGTTGCAAGGGTGAGCCGTCGGCCACTTCATTGGCGGCGATCACCAATTGATTGCCGCTGGTGGCCAAGGCGAACAAGCCTTGGTCGAAATCGATATTGAACAAGGCGGCGAAATTGTTCTGGAACGGCTGCAGGCTGAGCCGGGAGCCCTTGCTCGAATCCTCGGCCACAATCGCGTAATCCGGGAAATAGGCCGAGGTGATGAAATACGAAGTGCTGCTGAAAGCCATCGTTTGCTCCTTGCATGAACCCAAAAAGCGGCGGCGGGCCTTAGAACCTGTTTACGACCTGCTGCGCGTCGGCAATACCGCGTTGAAACCGTCTTCGAAATGCTCATGTACCACTTGTACATTCCGCTTTCTCAGCCGTTTTCGCCTTGTCTCGCCTTAGCTCGCAAGATCGTA
The DNA here is from genome assembly GCF_001043555.1 of Chromobacterium sp. LK1. Lineage (NCBI taxonomy): Bacteria > Pseudomonadati > Pseudomonadota > Betaproteobacteria > Neisseriales > Chromobacteriaceae > Chromobacterium > Chromobacterium sp. LK1. Next base: position 6,599 of record NZ_LDUI01000020.1, read on the forward strand.
AACACATTCTTAGAACCTGTTCAAAGTCTGCTGCGCTTCGGCTTGAAACCAAGCTCAAAATGCTCATGCACCACTCGTACATTCCGCATTTTCGCTCGTTTTCGCCTTGTTTCGCTCTCGCTCGCAAGACCTTGAACCGCTCTTTGCGCCCGCCGCCGCGATTTTTGCCCCGCGCTTATTCAGCGGTTTCCAGCACCAGTTCCGAACGTTGCGCCGAGGTCAGCGGCTTGAGCGCCCATTGCTGAGCCGGCGAAGCGTTGAACTCGTACAGCCAGATCAGGCTGCCCACGCCGCCGCGGCTCTGGTTGTCTATCACCAGATTGTTGTTTTGACGGCTGGAGATAAAGCCCGGACGGGAGAACAGATCCCATTGCTGGCTGAGCGAGGACGGGTTGTACGGACGCAGCACCAAGGGCTTGCCGCTGGACAGGTCGGAAATGTCGATCACCAGTTGGTTGCCGCTGGTGGCCAGCGCGAACACGCCGTTGGCGAAGTCGATGTTGAACAGCGACAGGAAGTTGCCCTGGATGGGCTGCAGGTACAGCTGGGAACCGCTCATCGAATCTTTGGCGGTAATGCCCAGCGCGGTGTTTTGGCTATAGGTCAGGAAGTAAGGAACGCTAGAGAAAGACATATGGCAACCCCCATGTTTATGCCAATCAATTATTGGCTTTCTCAAACTAGCAAGGTTTGCCCGTATTGCAAGCGCCGGCCCGAAACCGGCCGCGCCCGGCGTGAAATTCAGCTAAAAATCCGATCAGAAACACCAACTTAGGCATGGATTAAGTGAAAACGCTTAAATTCATCCCGCGAGGTATGGTCTGTTTCCACAAAAAACTAAGCGGCACCAACGCAAACAGCCGGGCTAAGCCCGGCTGTTTTACTCTTTCTGAAGGCTTGAATCAGACCGACAGATAGGACGACTGCTTCAGGCCGCGGCAGAACTCGGCGAAGAACAGGCTGCGTTCTTCGCTGCTGAGGTCGGCAGCGCGCGACTTGGCCTCGTAGCGGTTGAGGATGTCCTCCGGCGACAGGTGCACATAGCGCAGCATGTCTTCGATGGTGTCATGCTCTTCCACGCCGGAGAATTCCAGCTCGCCGCCATTGCGCACATAGACGTTGACCGAGTCGGTGTCGCCGAACAGATTGTGCATGTCGCCCAGGATTTCCTGGTAAGCGCCCACCAGGAACACCGCGATCAGGTACTCCTCGCCCTGCTTCACTTCGTGTACCGACAGGCTGGATTCAATGCTCTGCTGATCCACGTACTGCTTGAGCTTGCCGTCGGAATCGCAGGTCAGATCCTGCAGCACCGCGCGGCGGGTGGGCTGCTCGTTCAAGCGGTGCAGCGGGGTGATCGGCAGGATCTGGTCGATGGCCCAGGTGTCAGGCAGGCTCTGGAACACCGAGAAGTTGCAGAAGTATTTGTCGGCCAGACGATCAGTCAGCTCGTCGTACACCTGGCGCTGCGAACGCTGGCTGGCTTGCAGCTGGCGATGCAGGCGGCGGCACAGCGCGGCGTGCACGTCCTCGGCCAACGCCTTTTCCTTCAGCGACAGGCGGCCGGCGGCGTACAAATCGGTCACTTCCGACGCATAGTGGCTGGCGCGGTAGTAGATTTCGGTGACCAGATCGTCGTCGTTGAGCTGCACCAGCTCGAACAGCTTGCGCACCGGCTGCGACAGCGCGGCGATATCGTCCACCTGCGGCACTTCGTCCGGCAGGCGCTCGACATCGGTCACGTTCATGATCAGCACCGCGTGGTGGGCGGTCATCGCGCGGCCGGATTCGGACAGGATGCGCGGATGCGGAATGCCGTTCTCGCCGCAGAACTCGGACAGCATGGACACGATCACGTGCGCATACTCGTCCATATCGTAGTTGATCGAGCTGTCGTTGCGCGAATGGGTGCCGTCGTAGTCCACGCCCAGGCCGCCGCCCACGTCGACATGGTCGATGGGCAGGCCCAGCGCACGCAGTTCGGCGAAGTAGCGGATGGCCTCGCCGAAACCGCTGCGGTAATCGCCGATATGGGCGATTTGCGAACCCATGTGGAAGTGCATCAGGCGCACGCAGTCGGCCAGGCCGGCGGCGGTGAGCTTGTCGGCGGCGGAAATCAGCTGGCCGGCGGACAGGCCGAACTTGCCCTTCTCGCCGCCGGTGTCCGCCCATTTGCTGGACGCCAGCGAGGACAGGCGCACGCGCATGCCGATATTGGGACGGATGCCCAGCTTGCGGGATTCATCGATCACCAGGTCCACTTCGGACTCTTTCTCGATGACGATGAACACCTGGTGGCCCAAACGCTCGCCCATCAGGGCCAGACGGATGTAGTCGCGGTCCTTGTAGCCGTTGCAGACGATGGTGCAGCCCTTGGGTGCCAGCGCCAGCACCGCCATCAGTTCCGGCTTGGAGCCGGCTTCCAGGCCGATGGACACGTCCGGCGTGGCGATGATGCTCTTCACCACCGCTTCTTGCTGGTTGACCTTGATCGGATAAATGGCGGTATAGCGGTTGCCATAGCCTTGTTCGGCGATGGCCTTGTCGAAGGCCGCGCACAGACGGGTGACGCGATCTTGCAGGATATCGGGAAAACGCACCAAGAGCGGCAGGTCCAGGCCTTTGCCGGCCAGATCGCCCACCAGGCGGTGCAGATCGATTTCCTTGTCTTGGCGCACATTCGGACGCACGACGATATTGCCGTTGGCGCCCATGTCGAAGTACCCCGCTCCCCAATGCCGGATGCCATACAACGCCCGGCTATCAGCCACAGACCAAGCCATGAGTTTTCCCCTCAAGAACTGACGGAAAGCCCTGCACCCCGCGCAAAGGGAGAGAACAGGGATTCCCAAAGGACGCGCCCAGGCCGCCGCCGAAAAAGCGATGAGCCAGCCGCAGGAGCATCCTTATGATGGATAACCCCGCTCCTTAGTGCGCGGCTTTCGGGCTGAACAGCTTTTATGTGGGCCTGGGATGTCGGAGCGAAACAATTGAATTGTAGGTTTGCAAAGCTGCAAACGAGCGCGGATTGTAACAACATCACGCGGCTTGACAAGTAAAAAAATGTATAAAAATCCGCATGTCCAATTTAATCGACAAGCCCGCTCCAGGCGGCACGGCAAGCCTTGCCGGGCAAGGCTCCAGCAAAAACAGACCGCTATATTTGCTGCATGGCAACATCCAGCCGCTCCACCGGGCGCGAACCGCGGCGCCGCGACAATGGACTTGTCCAAAATATTCAACAAAAGCCAACCTCGCCCCCCCATGCGGCCACGCGAAAAAACCACAGCGCCACCCGGCATGCCAAGCCGCGCCGGACAAGGCTTTTAGCCCAAACACGGCATGTTTTTTCAAATCTGCGCCACGCGCCGCCACCGGTCGCGCCGGCTCTGGTTACAATGCCCCGGTCATCACCAGCCGCGAGCCAAGAGTCAGCCCATGCGCGAGCATCACCACGATTTTCTGTCCTGGACCATGAACCCCGCCTCCGCCGCCACCGCGGAATGGCAACTGCCCTCCGGCGTGCAGGCGCGCTGGCTGGATTACGGCATCGTCGAACTGACGCCCGCCACCGCCGCCGCGGACGCGCTGCTGTTGTCCTGCGGCGTGCACGGCAATGAAACCGCGCCGGTGGAAGTGCTGAACGCCATTCTCGCCGACATCGCGGCCGGCAAGCAGGCGCTGCGCTGCCGGCTGCTGGTGGTCTTCGGCAATCTGGACGCGATGCGGCTGGGCAAGCGCTACCTGGACTACGATATGAACCGGCTGTTCAACGGCGCGCACGCGCGCCAGCCGGAAGCGCGCGAAGCGGCGCGCGCCGCTCGGCTGGAACAGGCGGCGGCGGATTTCTTCGCCACGGCGCGCGGCCGCCGCTGGCATTACGACCTGCACACCGCGATCCGCGGCTCGGTGTTCGAGAAGTTCGCCATCTACCCGTATCTGCACGAACGCCCGCACAGCCGCGCGCAGCTGGCCTGGCTGAAGAGCTGCCAGGTGGAAACCGTGCTGCTGCACAGCCAGCCGGCCAACACCTATAGCTATTTCTCCAGCCGCCACTGCCAGGCCGACGCCTTCACGCTGGAGCTGGGCAAGGCGCGGCCCTTCGGTCAAAACGATCTGTCGCGCTTTTCCGGCATCGAACAGGCGCTGCGCCGGCTGCTGGCCGAGCCGGAACAACAGCTGCCGGACTACCGCGACGGCGACCTGCCGCTGTTCCGCGCCAAATACGACATCGTCAAGCATAGCGAGGCTTTCCGCCTGCACCTGGCCGACGAGGTGGAGAACTTCACCGCGCTGCCGGACGGCTATCTGATCGCCGAGGACGGCGATCAGCGCTATGTGGCCGCCGGCGGCGAGGAGCGCATCCTGTTCCCCAACCCCACGGTCAAGCCCGGCCTGCGCGCCGGCATCGTGGTGGCTCCGGCGCAGTTGCCGGCGGACTGAGCCGGCGGACGCCGGACAGCAAAACGCCGCGGTTTGACCGCGGCGTTTTTCATGTCTGCGCCAAACAGCGCCAGGTGTCCGCTCAGGCGAATTCGGCCACCACCACCCGCGCCGCCGCGGCCACCACCGCATTGCGTTCATCCGGCAACGCCGACGAGCCCCAGTAATACACCGCCAGCAATAGCGGCGACTTGCCCGGCCGCCAGGCCACCGCCACATCGTTGGTGGCGCCGTTGCCGCCGCTGCCGGTCTTGTCGCCCACCCGCCATTCCGCCGGCAAGCCGGCGCGGATGCGCAGATTGCCGGTGGTGCTGTTCAACAGCCAGTCGCGCAGCAAGACGCGCTGACGCTCGGGCAGCAGCGAGGAAAACAGCAGTGTGTTCAGATTGGACACCATCGCCGCCGGCGTGGTGGTGTCGCGCGGATCGCCCGGCGTGGCGGAGTTCAGTTCCGGTTCGATCCGATCCAGCCGGCTCAGCCCGTCGCCCAGCGCGCGCGCGAAACGGGTCACCGCCTCCGGCCCGCCCAGCAGGCCCAACAGCAGATTGGCGGCGGTATTGTCGCTGAAGCGCATCGCCGCGTCGCACAAATCCTTGACCGACATGCCCTGCTCCGCGTATTGCTCGGTGATGGGCGAATAGCGGAGCAGTTGCTCGCGCTGATAATTCACATGGCGGTAGAGCAGGTCCGGCTGCGCGGCGCTGAGCTGCAAGACGGCGCCCACCAGCAGCAGCTTGAAGGTGCTGCACATCGGAAAGCGCTCATCGGCGCGGTAGGCCACCCGCCGCCCGCTATCCACCTCCAGCGCCGCCACGCCGATACGGCCGCCGGCATTGTGCTCCAGTTCCGCCAACTGCCGCGACAGCGGCGCCTCGCCCGGCTGCCGCAGCGGAGGCCTGACACAAGCCAGCAGCCAGGGCGAAACCGCCAGCGCAGCCAGCAGGCCGCGTCTTTGCTTAAAGTCTTCCATATGTCTCCCTGAGAACCCGTCCGCGCTCTTGCTCGCGAGACTTTGAACAGGCTCTTAGAAGCTGTTTACGATCCGCTGCGCGTCGTGAAGCGTGACACGGCGAGTGCCACATTTACCACCTGCGCATTCCGCTTTCGCAGCCGCAACGCCTTGTTTCGCCTTGGCTCGCGAGATCGTGAACACGTCCTAAGCCGGTTCTGAGCGGCATGGTCAGATCCATGCCGCGGTTCATTCCATTTCCCCAAATCCATTGCCAGCATTTTTCATGACAATGAAGTAGAATTAAAAACCTATCATTACTCGCGTTAAAACTCGCTGCGCAAGCCCGCGATTTATTCACTTTTCGGATGACATGACAAATCTCTCACAGTTCCCCATTGCCGGCTGGCGACGCTGCGCCGCCGTCATCGGCCTGAGCCTGGCCTTCTTGGCCGCCCCGGTCCAGGCCAAAACGCCGCCGCGCCACGCCAGCGCGCCGGCGCAAGAACAGCTGCTGGAACACGGCAGCTACACCAATTCCGATGGCGTGGAGGTGCACAGCCCGGCGCACACCCGCTCCGGCAAGGCGCCGGCCGGTGCCAGCGCGCGCTGCCGCGACGGCAGCTACAGCTTCAGCCAGCACCGGCGCGGCACTTGCTCGCATCACGGCGGCGTGGCGGCCTGGCTCTGAGAACCTGTTTACCATCTGCTGCGCTGCGGCGATACCGCGTTGAAAACCGCTGAGAAAGCGGAGTGTACACGCGATACATGAGCATTTCGAAGCGGTACTCACCGTGTAACGCTACACGACGCGCAGCAGACCTTGAACAGGTTCTTGGGAACCCGTTTCTCAAGTCACACCAGACAGCCGGCAAACAGCAGATACACCGCGCCCGCGCCCACCAGCCAGCGGCCATCGACATTGCCGCGCCGGAACAGCAGCCACAGTCCGGTAATCGCCGCCATCGTCGCCAGGCCGGACCACAGCAGGACGCCGTCGAACATCCACGGCGTGAAGAACAGGCCGAAGGCGCTGGGAATCGTTGCTTGAATCATCATCGCGCCGGAGATATTGGCCAAGGCCAGCCGCTCCTTGCCCTGCCGCAGCCAGATCAGCGCATTCATGATTTCCGGCAGCTCGGTGGCCACCGGGCTCAGCAGCAAGGCCACCAGGTGCGGCGCCATGCCCCAGTGTCCGGCCAGCGTTTCCAGTTGCGCGACGAAGCCATGCGCCGCCGCCGCAATCACCACCAGCGCCAATAGCGCCTGCGCCGCCGCCCAGCCCAGGCCGCCGCCGGCGCGCAGTTTCAAGGCGTCCAGCTCTTCCTCTTCCGGCGCGGTGTCGGCGCTGCGGATCTCGCGCCACACATAGGCGGCATAGGCGGCCAGGAAGACCACGCCCAACCAGGGCTTGATCGAGAACGCCAGCAGGCCCAGCCCCACCTTGAACGCGAAAATCAGCAAGAACGCCAGTTGGTCGCCGGCCAGCCGGCGATGATCGACGCGCAGCAGGTAATTGGCGCGGCCCAGCCGGCCGCGGTGGCGCCACAGCGCGAAACCCACCACCGCGTAAGCCAGCGTGGCCAACACCAGCGGCCCGCCCAGCGCGGCGCCGACGCCGATGTCCTGATGCTGCGGCGTGCCGCCGAAGGCCATCGCGGTCAAGGTGACGGCGCTTTCCGGCAAGGCGGTGCCGAAGGCGGCGAGCACGGTGCCGACGGCGCTGGCGCCCAGATTCAGGTGGCGGCCGCACCATTCGATGGCGTTGACGAAGTATTGACAGGAAAGATAGATCAGGACGGCGAGGCCGAGCAGAAACGACAGGGTCAACAGCATGGGTAGTCTTGGGCCGGGCAAGCGGATGGACAATGGCGCAACGACGCGGCTTGCCCGGCGGCAAACGCATCGTGGCCAAAGGTCTCGCTTGGCGGCGCCGGCAATGCCGGCCGCTGACCGCGCCATGGGGGCTTGCCCCCAAGTTTGTTGACGCGGCCTCTCCGGCTGGGCCGAAGATGGCTACTCCCCAATGACAACGGCGCCATTGTGCCAGCCCGGCCGCGATGGCGCAAACCTAGGCGAGCGTCATGATCCGCGCGCCGACCGCGCTTAAGCACAGCCAAATCCTCGCTTCGTCAAATGCGAATTGTCCTCGCTAACGAGATCACCGAGTCTATGTCCGTCCATCTTGCGATGGATAAAGACAAGGAGTTGGACATGAAGCACGATGTTTTGACGCAGCTGCGCGACAGCGCCCGCGCACTGCTCAGCCGCGACGACCACCGCCGCCGCGTCCGCAGCGGACGCGACAGCCAGCTGGATTATTCCGCGGAGCTATGGCGCGAACTGGCCGATGCCGGCTGGCTGGCGGTGTTGCTGGCGGAAAGCGACGGCGGCCTGGGCCTGAGCCTGGCCGAAGCCGCCGTCATCGCCGAGGAAGCCGGCCGCGCGCTGCTGCCGGAACCGTTCACCGCGGTGGCGGTGCAGGCCGCGCAAGCGCTCGCCGCCTGCCCGGACAGCCCGCTGCGCTCGCACTTGCTGGCCCAACTGGCCGCCGGGCAGTTGCTGCCGGGTCTGGCCTGGCAGGAGCGCGCCGGCCAGCAGGACGAGGACACCGCGGACACCCGCGCCGCCTTTGACGGCCAGCGCTACTGGCTCAGCGGCGGCAAGACTTTCGCGCTGCCGGCGGCGGCGGAGCGGCATGGCTGGCTGTTGAGCGCGCGCGGCGACGAGGGCTGGCTGCTGCTGTGGCTGCCGGCCGACCAGCCCGGCCTGAGCATAGACCGCTGCCCCGGCATAGACGGCAGCCTGATGTGCAGCCTGACGCTGGAACAGGCGCCGGTGCCGCACAGCCATCTGCTGGCCGCGGGCCCCGCCGCGCGGGACGCGCTGTGCCAGGCCAACGACGCCGCGCGCCTGGCGCAAAGCGCCGAGCTGCTGGGCAATGCGCGCCAGATCCTGGCGCTGACCCTGCCCTATCTGGCCAGCCGCGAGCAGTTCGGCCGCCCGATCAGCAGTTTCCAGGCGCTGCAGCATCGCTTGGTGGACGCTCATATCCAGATCGAGCTGGCGGCGGCCAGCCTGGACGAGGCGCTGGAGGAGCGCGCGGAGCCGGCGCGGCTGGACAGCGCGCGCATCAGCCGGCTGAAGGCGCGTTGCGCCGACGCCGCCATCGGCATGGGCCGGCTGGCGATCCAGCTGCATGGCGCCATAGGCTACACCGAGGAATGCGATATCGGCCTCTACTTCAAGCGCGCGCTGCACCTGAACGCCTGGCTGGGCAATGCCGAGCAGCAGCGCCGGCGTTACCGGTGGCTAAGCCCGCCGCAAGCGGTCGCGGCGGAAACGCCGCCGCCGGCGCTGAGCGACTTCCCCCGCGACGCCGACTGGGAGGCCATGCCCGAATCCGAATTCCGCGACTTGCTGCGCGCCTTCTTCGCCCGCCACTATCCGCCGGCGCTGCGCCATCCGTCGCGGCGGCTGCACTGGCACGAAATCCGCGACTGGCACCAGACGCTGGCGCGCCAGGGCTGGGCGGCTCCGGCCTGGCCCAAGGCCTGCGGTGGGATGGGTCTGTCGCCGGCGCGGCAGCTGGCCTTCATCGAGGAACAGGAACGCTACGGCGTGGCGCGCGCGCCGGACCAGGGCATCATCATGGTCGGCCCGCTGTTGCTGCAGCACGGCAGCGCGGAACAGCAGCAGCGCTATCTGCCCAAGATCCTGTCCGGCGAGCACATCTGGTGCCAGGGCTATTCCGAGCCCAACGCCGGTTCCGATCTGGCGGCGCTGCGCACCGAGGCGGTGCCCGACGGCGCGGACTTCATCGTCAACGGCCAGAAAACCTGGACCACGCTGGCCCAGGACGCCACCCACATCTTCACTCTGGTGCGCACCGACAAACAGGCCAAGCGCCAGGCCGGCATCAGCTTCCTGCTGATCGCGCTGGACAGCCCCGGCATCACCGTGCGCCCGATCACCACGCTGGCCGGCCATCAGGAATTCTGCGAAGTGTTCTTCGACCAGGTGCGGGTGCCCGCCGCCAATCTGGTCGGCGGGCTGAACCAGGGCTGGGGCATCGCCAAGGCGCTGCTGGGCTTCGAACGCATCTTCCTCGGCAGCCCCAAGCAGGCGCGGCAGGCGCTGGCGCAGCTGGCCGCCCAGGCGCGCGCCTGCCGCGGCTTCGACGACCCGGTCTTCGCCGACCGCTACGCGCGGCTGGAGCTGGACGTGGCGGACCTGGGCGCGCTGTACAAGCACTTCGCCGCCATGGTCCGACGCGGGGAGGCGCTGCCGCCGGCGGTGTCCGCGCTGAAGATCTGGGCCACCGAGACTTATCAGCGCATCAGCCTGGCGCTGATGGATCTGGCCGGGGAATACGGCAGCTGGGCCGGCGCGGACCCGGCGGGCGGCCAGGCGCCTGCGCTGCTGTTCAACGCCACCCCCGCCACCATCTACGGCGGCAGCAACGAGATCCAGCGCAACATTCTGGCGCGCCACGTGCTGCTGCTGCCGGCCTGAGAGAGCCTGTTCAACATCGCGCGGGCAAGCGCGAGACAAGGCGGGAACGGCTGAGCAAGCGGAATGCACGCAGAGTCCATGAGCATTGCGAAGAGGTGCTCGCCGTGTGACGCCGCCTCGCCCCGCGCAGCAGATCGCGCACCGGCGCCAAGGGCGGCGCCGTCCTCATTCCAAAGGAGAAATCAGGCTTATGCACAGCGCTTTGTCCCATCTCCGGGTGCTGGATCTGTCCCGGATTCTGGCCGGTCCTTGGTGCACCCAGAACCTGGCCGACCTCGGCGCCGACGTGATCAAGGTGGAGCGCCCCGGCTGCGGCGACGATACCCGCCACTGGGGCCCGCCCTGGCTGCCTCATCGCAACGGCGAACGGCCGGACTCGCTGTACTACGCGTCCACCAACCGCAACAAGCGTTCCATCGCCATCGACATTTCCCGCGCCGCCGGCCAGCGCCTGGTGCGCGAACTGGCCGCCGGCTGCGATGTGCTGATAGAGAATTACAAGGTCGGCGACCTGGCGCGCCATGGCCTGGCCTATGCCGACCTGCGCGCGGTCAACCCGCGCCTGATCTATTGCTCGATCACCGGCTACGGCCAGAGCGGGCCCTATGCGCACAAGCCCGGCTACGACTTCGTGTTCCAGGGCCTGGGCGGGCTGATGAGCGTCACCGGCGAGAGCGACCAACTGCCCGGCGGCGGCCCGCAGAAGGTGGGCGTGGCGGTGGCCGACATGGTCACCGGCCTGTACGCCGACATCGCCATCCTGGCGGCCCTGCAAGCGCGCGAACGCAGCGGCGTTGGCCAATACATAGACCTGGCGCTGCTGGACTGCACCGTGGCGCTGGGCGGCCACCACGCCAACGCCTATCTGCACACCGGCAAGCCGGCCAGCCGCCATGGCAATGCCCATCCCAATATGGTGCCCTACCAGGTGTTCGCCAGCAGCGACGGCCACATCGTGGTCGCCGCCGGCAACGACGGCCAGTGGCGGCGCTTCTGCCGCGCGATAGAACGGCCCGAGCTGGCGGAACACCCGCGCTACGCCAGCGCCAGCCTGCGCATCGTCAACCGCGCCGATCTGGTGCCGCAGCTCGAGCAGGCATTGCTATCGCGCTCCAGCGCCGACTGGCTGCGGCGGCTGGAGGACGCCGCCATTCCCTGCGGTCCGATCAACGACTACCAGCAGGTATTCGCCGATCCGCAAGTGCGTCATCGCGGCATGCATGCCCGCATCGAGCAGCCGGACGCCGCCGCTTGCGCCACGGTCGCCAGCCCGCTGCGGCTCTGCGCCACCCCGCCGCGCTACCGGCGGCCGCCGCCGCGGCTGGGCCAGCACACCGACGAGATCCTCGGCGAGCTGTTGCGGAAAACGCCCGAGGAGATCGCGCAACTGCGCGCCGACGCCGCCATAGGCTGAGCCGGACGCGCCACAATAAAAGGAGGAAACCACCATGCGAATCCGCTTGAGCGCCGCGCTGAGCGCGGCCCTGATCGCCGGCAGCGCCGGCGCCGCCGACTTCAAGGTCGGCGTGCAATTGTCGCTGACCGGCCCCCTGGCCCTGGCCGGCAGCGAGATGAACCACGGCGTGCAGATCGCCGCCGATGTGTTCGCCCGCCGCTACCCGCAGCACCGCGTGCTGCTGAGCGTGGTCGACGACGAGTCCTCGCCGGCCAAGGCGGTGGCGGCGGTGGAAAAGCTGGCCGCGCAGCGGGTGAACGCCATCGTCGGCGGCACCATCTCCAATATCACCGGCCCGGCCTCGGAAGCCGCCAACCGCGCCGGCGTGCCCTTCGTCACGCCCGGCGGCACCAGCGACGACATGGTGAAGCGCGGCTTGCAGAGTTTCTTCCGCATCAGCAACAATCCGGGCTACGCCCGCGGCATGAGCGGCCTGCTCGGCAGCCTGGGCGTCAAATCCGCCGCCATCGTCTACTCCACCCGCGACGCCACCAGCGATCTGGCCGGCAAGCTCAAGACCATTCTCGCTGCCGCCGGCGTCGCCACCGTCATGCATCCCTTCGACCCGGCGGTGAAGGACTTCAAGCCCATCGTCAACAAGATCAAGCTGCGCGACCGCAGCGAGGCCATCGTGATGATCGCCTATGAGAACGACTACGCCGGCATCCTGCGCGCCGCGCGCGTGCTCAAGCCGCCGGTCAAGGCCCTGGTCGGCGCCTGGGCGCTGGCCACGCCCAAGATGGCCGCCGCCTTCCCGGAACTGCTGCCCAATGTCTACGGCGCCACCGTGCTGCCCACCCAGGTGGGCAGCAATCCGCTGGCGCTGGAATTCGACCAGGCCTACCGCCAACGCTACAAGAGCAGCGCCTCCTACCATGCGCAGACCAGCTACGCGATCGCCAGCCTATTGTTCGAGGCGCTGGCCAAGACCGAGCAGGCTGGCGTGCTGGGCAAGCCCGGCGCGCTGGTGAACACCTTGCGCGGCAGCCAGCAGCGGACGCTGCTGGGGCCGGTGCGCTTCGACGCCCGCGGCGACAACCTCAACTACACCGCTCACATGGGGCAGTTCCGCGCCAATGGCGACATCGACATCGTCTGGCCCGCCGACTACGCCACCGCCAAGCCGCGCTATCCGGCGCTGCCGTGGTAAGCCGCCCATCCCTCGAGGACGACTGCCATGATGGAACTCATCCTGCAGGCGCTGTATTCCGGCATGCTGGTCGGCGGCGCCTACGCCCTGGTGGCGCTGGGGCTGGCCCTGGTGTTCGGCACCATGAAGATCATCAACCTGGCGCACGGCGAGCTGGTGCTGCTGGCCGCCTATATCGCCTACGCCGCCGAAACCCGGCTGCAGCTCAACCCCTTGCTGGCCATCCCGCTGGCCCTGGCGGTGGTGTGCATCGGCTCGGCGCTGGTCTACCTGCTGGTGGACCGCATCCGCCAGGAGCGCGAGCTCAATTCGCTGATCCTGAGCTACGGCATCGGCATCATGCTGACCAACGCCATCCTGCTGATCTGGAAGGCGGACGTGCGCTCCAGCGCCAACGCCTGGTTCCAGCAGGCGTTGGTGCTGGGCCCGCTGTACAGCATGAATAGCGAGGCGCTGTTCTTCTGTATCAGCCTGGCGCTGATAGGCGCGGTCTGGCTGTGGCTCGGCCGCAGCTGGCACGGCCGCGCGCTGCGCGCGGTGGCTGGCAACCGCGAGGCCGCCAAGCTGATGGGCGTCAACCCGCGCAAGACCGAGCTGGCCTCCTTCCTGCTGTCCGGCGCGCTGGCCACTTGCGCCGGCGTCGCCATTTACAGCAGCGGCGTGATCCAGCCGGCGATGGGCCATTCGCTGACGGTCAAGGCCTTCGTCATCACCGTGCTGGCCGGCACCGGCTCGATACCCGGCGTGCTGCTGGGCGCCTTGCTGCTGGGCATCGCCGAATCGCTGACCGTCACGCTGTTCAGTTCCGCGCTGCAGGAGCTGGCCGGCATGCTGCTGTTCCTGCTGGTGCTGTTCCTGATGCCCAACGGCCTGTTCGGCGTGAAAGGGAGACGAGGATGAAGAAATCCGCTTGCTGGACCATCGCGCTGCTGCTCGGCCTCTACCTGCTGGTGCCGCTGGTGCTGGGCCGCCAGCTCTACCTGATGAGCCTGATCGTGTCGGCGCTGATCCTGGGCGGCATCGCGCTGGCCTGGGCGCTGCTCGGCAATCTGGGCGGCATGGTCAGTTTCGGCCATGCCGCCTTCTTCGGCGTCGGCGCCTATGTGTCGGCCTTGCTAACGCTGCGGCTGGGCTGGCCGGTGCTGCCCTCCATGCTGCTGGGCGGCGTCGGCGCCGCCGTCGCCTCGCTGGCGATGCTGCCGGCGCTGCGGCTGAAGGGCCCTTATTTCGCGCTGGCCATCCTCGCCTATTCGCAGATCTTCCGCATCCTCGCCACCGAGTGGCGCGGCCTGACCGGCGGCGCCGGCGGCCTGTCCAGCATTCCACCGCTGCCGCGCGTCGCCGGTTTCGACTTGTCAGGCAAGGTCGGCGCCTATCTGGTGATCCTGACCGTGGTGCTGCTATTCGTCGCGCTCTACCGCCGGCTGCGCGACAGCGACCACGGCCTGGCGCTGAAGGCGATGCACGAATCCGAGGACGCCACCCGGGTGGTGGGCGTCAACAGCGCCGGGCTCAAGGCCGGCATGCTGTTGATCTCCGCCGCGATGACCGGGATCGTCGGCGCCTTCAACGCCCATACCATCAACTTCCTGGAGCCGGATTACGCCTTTGACGGCTCCTGGACCATCATCCCGGTGATCGCGGCGATATTCGGCGGCTACCGCAGCATCGCCGGGCCGCTGCTCGGCGCGGCGGTGGTCTACCTGGCGGATCAGCTGCTGTTCAAGAGCCTGCTGCCCATAGGCCATGAAATCATGCTGGGCGCGCTGCTGGCGCTGATGATCATCGTCAGCCCCGGCGGGCTGCTGCCCTTGCTGGCCGGCTTGCGCCGGCGGCGCCGCGACCAGGAGGCCGTCCATGTTGAAGCTTGAAGACCTCAGCATCCGCTTCGGCGGCCTCGCCGCGCTCAAGAACGTCAGCCTGGAGATCGCCGGGCAGGAGGTGGTCGGCCTGGTCGGCCCCAACGGCGCCGGCAAGACCACGCTGTTCAACGCCGTATCCGGTCTGGTCCGGCCGCATGGCGGCCGCATCCTGTTCCAGTCGCGCGACATCCTGCCGCTGCCGCTGCATGCGCGCGCGCGGCTGGGCATAGGCCGTTCCTTCCAGGTGCCGCAGCCGATGCACCAGCTGACGGTGCGGGAAAACCTGCAAGTGGCGCAGCGCTTCGGCGCCGGCCGCAACGACGGCGAGCAGATCGACCGCATCCTCGAATTGCTGGCGCTGGGCGCCAAGGCCGAGCGCCAGGCGGCCAGCGAGCTGAGCCTGAGCGAACTGAAGGCGCTGGAGGTGGGCAAGGCGCTGGCCACCCAGCCCAGGCTATTGCTGCTGGACGAGGTGCTGGCCGGCCTGGAGACCCAGGGCAAGCGCCGCTTCATGGATTTGCTGCAGCGTCTGCAACAGCAGTACGCGCTGGCCATCCTGCTGATTGAGCACGATATCGAAACCATACGCCGGCTGTGCCGGCGCGTCTGCGTGCTGAATTTCGGCGAATTGATCGCCGACGGCGAACCGGACGCGGTGTTTCGCGATCCGCGCGTGATCAGCAGCTACACCGGAGACGAGCATGCTTGAAGTCCAGCGCCTGCGCGCCGGCTACGGCGCCATCACCATTTTGTGGGATGTAGACCTGAGTTTCGCCGCCGGCCGGCTCACCGCCATCGTCGGCCCCAACGGCGCCGGCAAGACCACGCTGCTGCGCGCCATCAGTGGCCTGCTGCCGATACAGGGCGGCGATATCCTCCTGCGCGGCGATTCGCTGCGCGACACGCCGGCTTGGGACATGCCCGGCCGCGGCATGATCCTGGTGCCGGAAGGCCGGCTGGTGTTCAAGGACATGACGGTGGAGGACAACCTGCTCATGGGCGCGTTCGCGCCGCAGGCCAGGCCGCGCGCGGACGACAATCTGCGCCAGGTCTACGCGCTGTTTCCCAAGCTGGCGCAGCGCCGCCGCCAGGCGGCCGGCTCGCTGTCCGGCGGCGAGGCGCAGATGCTGGCGCTGGGCCGCGGCCTGATGGCGGAGCCGCAGCTGCTGCTGATAGACGAGCCCTCGCTGGGACTGGCGCCGGTGGTGGTGCGCGAAATGTTCGCCGTCCTCGCCGAGCTGAAGCGGGCGGGCAAGACCATTGTGCTGGTGGAGCAGAACACCGGCGGCGCGCTGGCCGTGGCCGATCATGTCTACCTGATGCAGAGCGGCAAGGTGCTGCTGTCGCAAGCGGCCGCAGAGGTGGAACTGGGCGCGCTGCACGATCTCTATTTCAGCCGCGGCGCGGCGGAGGCCGGCTAAGAGCCTGTTCGAAAGTCTCGCGAGCAAGAGCGAGACAAGGCGAAAACGAGAGAAAAAGCGGAATGCACAAGTGGTATATCAGCATTTCGAAGCCGTACTCATCGCGTAATGCCCCGCGACGCGCAGCAGATCGTAAACAGACTCTAGGCCGGCGCGGCCAGGGCCACCACCGCCTCGCCTATCAGCTTGGTCTCGCCGCGCTGGTCGGCCGCGCGCAGTTGCAGCTGCGCGCGCTGCTCGCCATCCTGTTGATACACGCGCAGCACGCAGCCTTCGCAGCGCAGGCTGTCGCCCAGCCGGGTGATGGCGACAAAGCGGGCGCGGTAGCTGCGCAAGGCCGGCTGCGGCGCCCAGCGCGTCAGCACCTGTGCCAGATAGGCCATCGCCAGCATGCCGTGGGCGAACACATCGTCCTCGCCGGCGGCGCGGGCGAAATCGCTGTCGATATGCATGGGGTTATGGTCGCCGGAAGCGCCGGCGAACAAGGCCAGCGTGGTCCGGCTGATCGCCGGCGCGTCAAAAACGGGCAGCGCGTCGCCGGCCTGAACCCGGCGCAAATCCTTCACATCGTTCATCACAGACTCCATGACATGGCTCCGTTGCGCCGGCTCATGCCGGCCGCACCACGGTGATCCGGCGCAGCTCCGCCACCGCTTGCCCGTCGGCCTTGCTGACCGTGGTCTCGATTTCAAGAAAGCCCAGCTCGCCGCCGGAGCGGCTGCGCTTGACATAGATGTCGGCGATGCGGCTGGCGTAATCCAGCACATCGCCGGCGAACACCGGGCCCCGATAGTCGAAACGCTGTTCACCATGCAGAATCCGCTGAAAGCCGATGTCCAGCAGCCGATAGGCCTCGCCCCGCTGCGGCGCGTCCAGTTCCAGACAGAATAGAAAGGTCGGCGGCGCCAACAGCGCCGGATAGCCGGCGGCCTCGGCCGCGGCCTGGTCGAAATAGACCGGATCGCTTTGCCCGGTGGCCTTGGCGAAAAACCGCAGCCGCCCGGCCTCCACCACCGCGCGGTGCGGCGTCAGCACGTGGCCGATATGGCGGGAGTCCAACATATCTCCTCCTCAAGAGCGGCTAAGAACCTGTTTATGATCTGCTGCGCGTCGGCGATACGGCGTTGAAAACAAGCTCAAAATGCTCATGTACCACTCGTACATTCCGCTTTTTCGCTCGTTTTCGCCTTGTCTCGCCTTAGCTCGCGAGATCGTAAACACGTTCTAAGAGCCTGTTCAAAG
>NZ_LDUI01000021.1:0-11582 GCF_001043555.1 Chromobacterium sp. LK1
CTGCGTCGGCGCGCCTTGGCTCAGCTACGCTGCGCGGGCGGCTCTAGGCGTTGTCCGCGGCCATGAAAAAGGCCTGCGGCGCGCCGCAGGCCTGTGTGAGAGCCGAAAGCCGGCGCTCGGATCGTAACAGGTTCTCAGAACGGAATATCGTCGTCCATATCGTCCAGCTGCTTCGGCGCCGGGCGCTGTTCCTGGCGGCGCGGCGCGGGCGGGGCTTCCTGGCGCGGGGCCGGCGCGTTGTAGCCGTAGCCGTCGTCCATGCCGCCGCCGCTCATGCCGCCACCGCCCATTTCATTGCGGCCGCCTTGCAGGCTGAGTTCGTTGACGCGCACGTCCGGGGACAGGCGCTTATTGCCTTCCTTGTCCTGCCATTCGCGCAGGGTCAGTTGACCGTAAACGGTCACCTGCTGGCCCTTGGCCAGGTAGTTCTTCAGCGATTCACCGCGCTTGCCCCATACCTGGCAGCTAAACCAGTTGGTGCTCTTGCGCTCGCCAAAGCCGATGTCGCTGGCTACGCGGAACGACAGTACCGGCTCACCGCTGGGGGTGTAGCGCAGTTCGGCGTCGGCGGCCAGACGGCCGTCAAAGGTGATGCTGTTCATCGATGTCTCCGAATAAAAATCTAAATATCTGGCCTGTTGCCGCGACGTGGCGGCGTTTCTTGGAGCCGTTGCTCAGAAAGTGGCCCCGATCAGGCCTTGCACCGCCGCTTCGTCCCATTGCTGTTGGGATACCTTGAGGTAGGCGACGCGGTCTGCCAGCACCACCACGGCTTCATGCACGCCGGCCACGGCGGCCAATTGCCGGGATAAGTCGCCGGCATCGCCGCGCCAATCCTCGCCGATGTGGAACATCACCGAGCGCACCGGCATCGGCGGACGCATGGCCAGCGACCACAGCAGCCAGCTTAGCATCAGCAGGCTGGTGAAGCCGAACACGCCGGTCGGGCCAAAGCGGGTGTACAACCAACCGCCTAGGGCCGCGCCCAGGAACAGGCCAAGGGATTGGGCGGTATTATACACGCCAATCGCGGTTCCCTTGGCATCCGCCGGCGCGATCTTGGAAATCAAGGACGGCAGCGTGGCTTCCAGAATATTGAAGGCGATGAAATACAGGCCCAGCCAGCTGACGATCTGCCAGAAGCTGTCCAGCGCCATCGCCATGCCCAGCTGGGCGGCGGCCATCAGCGCGATGGCGCCGACGAATACCTGTTTGAGCCGCGCCTTTTTCTCGCCGTAGATGATGGCCGGCACCATCAGCAGGAAGCCTATCACCGTCACCGGCAGGTACACCTGCCAGTGCTGGGTCTTGTCCAGGTGGGCGGTCTTGATCAGCGCGAAGGGGATGGTGACGAACATCGCCATCTGGGCCGCGTGCAAGGCGAAGATGCCGTAATTGAGCTGCAGCAGCTGCGGGTCTTTCAGCACCGCCGGCAGCCGCTTGGCATTGGCCTCGGTGTCGGAGTGGAAACGGGAACTGACCGGGTCCGGGATGATCAGCCACACGCCTATCAACGCCGCCAGCGACAGCGCGCCGGTGAGCGCGAAAATGCCGTTGACGCCGATGTACTTGGCCAGCAGCGGCCCCAGCACCAGGCTGGCGGCGAAAGTGGTGCCGATGGACATGCCTATCATCGCCATCGCCTTGGTGCGGTTTTCCTCGCGGGTCAGGTCCGCCAGCAGCGCGGTGATGGCGGCGGAAATGGCGCCGGCGCCCTGGATCACCCGGCCCACGGTCAGGGTGGCGATGTCGTGCGCGCCGGCGGCGACGAAGCTGCCCAGCGCGAACAGCAGCAAGCCGCCGTAAATCACCTTCTTGCGGCCTATCTTGTCGGACAGCATGCCCAGCGGCAGCTGCAACAAGGCCTGGGTCAGGCCGTAACTGCCCAGCGCGATGCCGATCAGGGTATGGTTTTGCGCGCCGTCCAGGGTCTGGGCGTAGAGGGCGAATACCGGCAGGATCAGGAACATGCCCAGCATGCGCAGGGCGTAGATGCCGGAAAGGCCAAGGCTGGCCCGGAGTTCTGTTGCGTTCATTCTTGTGTGCGTCGTTTGCGTTGCTGACGGGCGGCGGCCGCGATGGCCGCGCCCAATGGTTCTAGTAACGACTCGGCGTCGTTCCGGATGACGCCGCGTGTAAAGACTGGTGGAGTCAGACTTGCCAAGTCAGGTATATTAACAGGTTCCCTGACCGACGGTGAGTAACGGCTCCAATATGGACAGCATTCGCATTCGCGGCGCACGCACGCACAATCTGAAGAACATCAACCTGGACTTGCCCCGCCACCAGCTGATCGTGATTACCGGCCTGTCGGGCTCTGGCAAATCCTCGCTGGCCTTCGACACCCTGTACGCGGAAGGGCAGCGCCGCTATGTGGAAAGCCTGTCCGCCTATGCGCGCCAGTTTCTGCAACTGATGGAAAAGCCGGACGTGGACCTGATAGAAGGCCTGTCGCCGGCGATCTCCATCGAGCAGAAAGCCACCAGCCACAACCCGCGCTCCACCGTGGGCACCGTCACCGAAATCCACGACTATCTGCGCCTGCTGTACGCGCGCGTGGGCGAGCCGCATTGCCCGGAGCACGGCGTGCCGCTGTCCTCGCAAACCGTCAGCCAGATGGTGGACCACGTGCTGGCGCTGCCGGAAGAGAGCCGGGTGATGATCCTGGCGCCGGTCATCGTCGGCCGCAAGGGCGAGAACCTGGATCTGTTCGAAGACCTGCGCGCCCAGGGCTTTGTGCGGGTGCGGGTGGACGGCGAAGTATTTGAAATCGACGCCGTGCCCAAGCTGGACAAGAACAAGAAGCACACCATCGAGGTGGTGATAGACCGCCTGAAAGTGCGCGCGGACATGAAGCAGCGGCTGGCGGAAAGCTTTGAAACCGCGCTGCGCCACGCCGAGGGCCGCGCCATCGCCGTGGAAATGGACAGCGCCAAGGAACACTGGTTTTCCGCCAAGTTCGCCTGCCCGGTGTGCTCCTACAGCCTGCCGGAGCTGGAGCCGCGGCTGTTCTCCTTCAACAACCCGATGGGTGCCTGCCCCAAGTGCGACGGCCTGGGCGAAATCACCTTCTTCGACCCGCGCCGCGTGGTGGCGCATCCGGAACTGAGCCTGGCCGCCGGCGCGATCAAGGGCTGGGACAAGCGCAACCAGTTCTACTTCCAGATGCTGATGGCGCTGGGCGAGCATTACGGCTTCTCCGTGGCCGAACTCGCCTTCGAGGACCTGCCGGAAAAAGTGCGCAATGTGGTGCTGCACGGCTCCGGCCGCGACAGCATCGAATTCAGCTATATGTCGGAGAAGGGCACCAAGTTCAGCCGCGCGCATCCGTTCGAGGGCATCATCCCCAATCTGGAGCGCCGCTATCGCGAAACCGACTCCTCCGCGGTGCGCGAGGAACTGGCCAAGTACCAGAACAACCAGCCCTGCCCGCACTGCCAGGGCTCGCGGCTGCGCCTGGAAGCGCGCCACGTCTTCGTTGGCGAGAAAACCCTGTACGAGATCAACCAGATGCCGCTGAAGGAGACCGCGCTCTTCTTCGCCCAACTGGCCTTCAGCGGCCAGAAACAGGCGGTGGCGGAAAAAATCGTCAAGGAAATCAGCGAGCGGGTGTCCTTCCTCAACAATGTGGGCCTGGACTACCTCAACCTGTCCCGCTCCGCCGACACCCTGTCCGGCGGCGAGGCGCAGCGCATCCGCCTGGCCAGCCAGATCGGCTCCGGCCTGACCGGCGTGATGTATGTGCTGGACGAGCCGTCCATCGGCCTGCACCAGCGCGACAACGACCGCCTGCTGGCCACGCTGATGCGGCTGCGCGATCTGGGCAATAGCGTGATCGTGGTCGAGCACGACGAAGACGCCATCCGCGCCGCGGATTACCTGGTGGACATGGGCCCGGGCGCCGGTGAGCATGGCGGCGAAGTGCTGGTGGCCGGCACCCCGGACGAAGTGGCCGCCTGCGCCGGCTCCATCACCGGCGACTTCCTGTCCGGCCGCCGTCGCATCGCGCTGGGCGGCGAGCGCCGCGAAGTGGACCCGGAGCGCATGCTGCGCCTGATAGGCGCCAGCGGCAACAACCTCAAGAACGTCACGCTGGAGCTGCCGCTGGGCATGCTGGTATGCATCACCGGCGTGTCCGGCTCCGGCAAATCCACGCTGATCAACGACACCCTGTACAAGATCACCGCGCGCGAGCTCAACGGCGCCAGCGAAGAGCCGGCGGCCTACCAGGACATCCAGGGCCTGAAGCAGCTGGACAAGGTGATCAACGTCGATCAAAGCCCGATCGGCCGCACCCCGCGCTCCAACCCGGCTACCTATACCGGCTTGTTCACGCCCATCCGCGAGCTGTTCGCCGGCGTGCCGCTGTCGCGCGAGCGCGGCTACGGCCCGGGCCGCTTCTCCTTCAACGTCAAGGGCGGTCGCTGCGAAGCCTGCCAGGGCGACGGCATGATCAAGGTGGAAATGCACTTCCTGCCCGATGTCTACGTGCCCTGCGACGTGTGCCACGGCAAGCGCTACAACCGTGAAACGCTGGAAGTGCAGTACAAGGGCAAGAGCATTCACGAAGTGCTGGAAATGACCGTGGAACAGGCGCTGGACTTCTTCAGCGTGGTGCCCACCGTGGCGCGCAAGCTGCGCACCCTGATGGACGTGGGCCTGGGCTATATCCGCCTGGGGCAGAGCGCCACCACCCTGTCCGGCGGCGAGGCCCAGCGCGTCAAGCTGGGGCTGGAACTGTCCAAGCGCGACACCGGCCGCACTCTGTACATTCTGGACGAGCCCACCACCGGCCTGCATTTCCATGACATCGACCTGCTGCTGCAAGTGCTGCATCGGTTGCGCGAAAGCGGCAATACCGTGGTGGTGATCGAACACAATCTGGACGTGGTCAAGACCGCGGACTGGCTGATCGACCTGGGGCCTGAAGGCGGCGCCGGCGGCGGCCAGATCATCGCCACCGGCACGCCGGAACAAGTGGCGGCCAATCCGGTCAGCCATACCGGGCGCTATCTGCAGCCTTTGTTGCAGCGCGAGCGCCCGTGATGGCAATCAAGTACAATGCGCGGATAGGCTGCTTGCTGTTATAAAGAATGACCGGTGGCGGCAAGGGGTAGAGGGGGCGCCGCCCGGCAGGACGGCCCGCCGCCCCGTGCCGTCGCATCAAAAACAATAGAGGAAGTCATGCTGACTTTAGGCAAGATCGATCACATCCACATTCGAGTGACTGATGTGCCCAAGGCCCTGAAATGGTATCAGCGCGTGCTGGCCATGGCCCCGGACCCGCGTTACAAGCATATGCGCGAAGGGCCGCACGGCGCGGTGATGCTGGTCAACGCCAACGGCGCGGTGCGCCTGGCGGTGAGCCTGGCGGTGAACGAGGATAAGAGCGGCAATGTCAGCCACCAGGGCGCCGTCGCCTTCGTCGTCGGCGGCCAGGATTTCCTGGAATGGATAGACCAGCTGGCCGGCGAGCGCGTCACCAATAGCGAAGGCCAGACCATCGCCCGCGATTCAGTGCGCGACCATCGCTTCTTCTGCTCGTTGTCCTTTGTCGATCCCTTCGGCAACCCGTTCGAGATCGTCAGCTACGACCACACCTGGCTGGTGGGCAAACTCAAGCTGAATGGACAGCTGGAGTGAGCCGCGCCGCCCCGCCGCATCCAACCGCTCGCTTGCGAGCGGTTTTTTAATGCCGGCCAGGCCGCTCACTTCTCCATCAAGAGGCCGCATCGCCATGAGCAAGGATCAAATCAGGGAAGACGAGGGCGCGGCCGGGCCGGGCCGCTTGCCCTCGCTGCGGCTGCTGGCCGGCTTTGAAGCCGCCGCGCGGCTGGGCAGCGTCTCCCGCGCCGCCGAGGCGCTGCACCTGTCGCAGTCCGCGGTCAGCCACCAGATCCAGCAGCTGGAAGCCTTTGTTGGCCAGCCGCTGTTCCAGCGCGTGGGCCGCGGCATCGAGCTGACCTTTGCCGGCCAAATGCTGCAGCAAAGCGTGCGGCGCGCGCTGGACACGCTGCGCCGCGGCCTGGATCGCATCGCGGTCTACACCGACCCCGGCCTGGTGGTGCTGGTGGGACCGGCCTTTGTGCTGCATGGCTGGTTGCAGGGCCGGCTGGAACGGCTGCGCGCCGCCCATCCCGACATCGTGCCGCTGCTGTCCACCGACGAAGAACCGGGCCAGGCCGACGAAATCGATGTCGACATCGTCATCGGCCGCCAGCCGCTGGCGATGGCCGGCTGGGAAGATGCGGCCTGGCTGCGCGAAGACTGGCGCTTCGTCGCCGCGCCGGCGCTGGCGGAACAGCTGGCGGCGCTGCCGGCCGAGCGCCACCCGCAACAGGCGCGGCTGATCTGCCTGGAAAAGATGCGCATGCCGGAAGCGGCGGAAGCCGCGCTGCAAGCGCTGCTGCCGCGTTTCGGCATCGCCGCGGTCTACGACGCGCCGCAGCTGGCGCTGGACGCGGCCCTGCGCGGCCACGGCATCGCCTGCCTGCCATCGCTGGCGCTGGAGGAAGCATTGGCCGACGGCCGGCTGCGCGAACTGGCCGGCTACCCGCGCCAGCCGGGCGCGCAATGGTGGCTGTCGCGGCCGCGCGATACGCTGCGCAGCGAGGCGATGGCGAATCTGTTCGATTGGCTGAGGGCAGAGGGCGGCGCAGGGCGCTAAGAACCTGTTTACGATCTGCTGCGCGTCGTGAGACGTGACGCGGTGAGTACCGCTTCGAAATGCTCATGTAGCACTTGTACATTCCGCTTTCTCAGCCGTTTTCGCCTTGTCTCGCCTTAGCTCGCGAGATCGTAAACACGCTCTAAAACCGGCCCGGCTCGCCGGCGCTTAGCGGCGCTCCATGATTTGGTTTTGTTCTTCCTCGGACAGCCAATTCCAGACCACCTCGTAGTAAAGCTGGTGGATTTCCGGGTAGTTTTCCTCGCCAAACCTTTGAAAATTCTCCATGGTGTAATTGTCCGGCTGATGGAATAGCTGCTGGATATTCTCAAGCAAGGCATACACCCTCAGCACATCATGCGGCTTGATTTTGGGTTCCATATGGTTCCTGTTTGCGGCCTCTTGGTTGGGCCGCAACGTGGCGCCGGAGGCGCGAAGCGTGGGCCGGGCGGAGGATGGCGTTCAGTTCATGGGCAGCGCCGATGGATGCTCCACTGGAATGATGGCGGTGTGTGGGCCGGCTAAAATGGCCAGCTCCGTAAAAAAGAACTCCAGATCGTTGGAGAACACATCAAACGCGCCATGGCCATATTCGCCGGCCAGTTTTGCCATGCAAACATAATGGCATGAATGGGCGAGCAGTTCGTAAACCTGGCTATTGATCTCCGTTTGCGGGTCATCCAGGAAGGCGCTGAGCAGCGGTTGGGATGGCGGCTTGCTTTCACGGTGCCGAGACAGGATGGCGTGCTTCTTGAGTTCCTGCTTGAAGTTCATGTGCTCGTCATGAAGCGCCTTGAATCTTCCATTCTTATCCCGGAACAGCATGCGCGGCAGATAGGCCAGCGGCGTTTTTGGCGGAGGGCAGAGCGCGTTTTGGACATTGAAGTGGAAGCAATGTGAAATCAATGCCTTGAGCAAATTGTCGCTTGCCGCGCACTGATCAAAGCCAATGCCGCCATCCTGGCTTTTAGCCATGACGAGAGCAAACTCGGCCGCATCCGGCGCGCCAATGCGCTCCGTTCTTGTGCTGGAACCATGCTTGAATTGGTCAAAGCAGGCTGTGTGATAAAGGATGCTGTAGTCAGTCATGGGCTAGGTTCTGTGTGCTTCAATCGCCTCGCTCAGGCCGTCGTCCTCAACATGGCATAAGAACCTGTTTACGATCTGCTGCGCGTCGGCGATACGGCGTTGAAAACCAGCTCAAAATGCTCATGTACCACGTGTACATTCCGCTTTTTCGCTCGTTTTCGCCTTGTCTCGCCTTAGCTCGCGAGATCGTAAACACGTTCTAAGAGGGCCGGGCCCATCCGAGGCCGGCCAAGCTTATTGCAGATCCTTGGGGATCACCGGGTTTTGCTGGCCCGGCGGCGCAGGCGGCAGTTCCGGGTCTTTGTAGTCGCTGACGATGGGAATGCCCTGAGCCTTGAGAGTGGCTTCCTTGATATTCCGCTCTGACCTTAACTTCCTGGCAATGGGAATCCATAGCTGGCGCCAGTGATCACGTTCCTTCTCATCCACATACATTCTTTGCACTTCTTCATGTGGTTCTATGGTGAAGCTCATGATGTAAGCGCCGGGTTTATTGGGGTCCAGATGATCTTGATCCCGGTCCACCGTCACGCGCATATAAGTATGATTGAGATAAAGCTCCCAGTTTAGAGAGCCATCGAGTTGCATCCATTCCGCGAAAGACAGCTTGTAGTTTGGGTCCAGATCATCCGCGCCATAGTAGTTCAAGGCATGAATGCCACTTAGTCTGGGTTTATTAAAGGAAAATGCTGTTTTCCAGCCTAAAGCGGTGAACTTCTCAATGAGGTCTAGGATGTAGAGCCTTGCTTCATCATGAGACATCGCGCCACCATTTTTTACCCTGGCAGTGATGAAAATGCTGATTATCTCAGGAGAACGATTCTTCTCTTCAGTCGCTGAAATGCTTAGAACTTTGGGAATGACGGTCTTTGTTTCGCCAGCGTTAATCGTGACGCTAGGAAGCGCATTGGGATCAAAATTCATAGCCTTGTAGAAATTCAAGCCAAAATTTTGAGTTTCAGCAGCAACAACGGTTGGGTATTTTTTTTGCCAATCATCGCCACGCTGATACATTGCCAGTTCTATATGCGCAGGATAGGCCGGCTTCGCCTGCACTTGGCGCGGCGGCTCAGCGCGGGACGTAATAACGGCGATGACCCCGATGATGGCAAGGAGTGCGGCCAGTGTGATGAGGGCGGTTTTACTCATATTGGTCCGTAGCATCAAAAAAGACGGCCCCATCCGAGGCCGGCCAAGCTTATTGCAGATCCTTGGGGATCACCGGGTTTTGCTGGCCCGGCGGCGGCGGCGGCAGCTCCGGGTCTTTGTAGTCGCTGACAATGGGAATGCCCTGAGCCTTGAGCTTGGCTTCCTCGATATTGCGTTTGGACCGTAACTCTCTGGCAATGGGAATCCATAGCTGACGCCAATGGTCACGCTGCTTCTCCTCCACATTTCTTCTTTGTGTCTCCTCGTGTGGCTCTATGGTCAGGCTGATGATATAGGCGCCGGGCTTATTGGGGTCCAAATGGTCTTGATCCCGGTCCACAGTCAAACTCATAAAAGTATGATTGAGATAGAATCTCCAGTTGAGAGACCCTTTAAATTGCATCCATTCTGCCAGAGACAGTTTGTAGCTTGGGTCTAGTGCAAAAGAACCATAGTAGTTCAAGGCATGGACGCCACTTAGCCTGGGCTTGCTTAAGAAGAATGTATTTTTCCAGCCTAAAGCGGTGAATTTTTCAACGAGATCCAGAATGTAGAGCCGGGCTTCATCATGAGATAGTGCGCCGCCATTTTTGACTCGGGCATTGATATTTATACGAGTTATTCCTAAACCACGGCTCTTGTCTTCCATGCCCATGATACTTAAAGCCTTGGGGATAACCGTTTTCACTCCGCCTGCGTCAATGGTGACTGTGGGAAGAGGAGGGGGATCAAAGGATTGTGTCTTATAAAAATTCAAGCCAAAGTTTCGGGTTTCGGCGGCAATGGCTGTCGGGTATTTTTTTTGCCAGTCATCACCTCGTTGATAGAGGGCCAATTCTATATTGCTTGGATAGGTGGATGTCATTTTTTTGCTGCTCTCTTGACTTTTGTTCGATGTGTTGAAAGCAATTGCTGCGATGGCGGCGATGGCAATCAGAAAGCCCAGAATAGTTTTTTTTGTTTTAGTCATTGCTGCTATGCCAGTTTGCCATGGCTTTCAATTCTGCCTCCATGAAGTCTTTTTGTGTATCCATCAAACCGTGGAAGGTATTTGCAGCCTCCAATATCCAATTCATTCTACTGTCGTAATCTTCCAATTTGGTGCCTGTGGGAGGTATGGATTTT
Source organism: Chromobacterium sp. LK1 (assembly GCF_001043555.1). Classification (NCBI taxonomy): domain Bacteria; kingdom Pseudomonadati; phylum Pseudomonadota; class Betaproteobacteria; order Neisseriales; family Chromobacteriaceae; genus Chromobacterium; species Chromobacterium sp. LK1. The sequence continues at coordinate 10,031 of NZ_LDUI01000021.1, forward strand.
AATTCTTTTTGATTGGTGGTGCAGTTATGAGTGAAAACTAGCTCGATATCTGGTAGAAGCTTGTCGAACATGGTGTCCTTGATCATCTCCTTGCCTTCGCGCTGTAGTTTTACCCAACTCTTGAAGGCGGAATTTTCATACATTAACGGCTGCAAGATCTCTTTCTGCTCATGCACCGCGATGAGTTTTAGGTGTTCCAACTGTAGGGCCGCTCGAGGGGTAAGTTCAGTTTCTTTTTCTATTTGTCGAACCAGCTTAAACCCTTCGATGACACTAGGGGTGGCCGCCAGATAGTTTATTTGCGGGAGCACTTCCGCGCCTTGTTCCATGCGCTCCAGATTGTCGATGACTTGCTTGTGCAGGTCTTTGCAGCCGCGCGACGGCATGCACTGATCGAAGTGTTCCGGGTAGCGGCTGTAATACCAGTGGAAGGGGGCGATGTCCTGGAACAGCCAGAAATTGCCCAGCGCCAGGTGGCGTCTGACAAAGTCGGGGTCGATGATATTGGGCAGATAAGGGCGGGACATCGCCCGCCCGGCGGTGGATTGCCAGGCATCAATGGTGCAGGCCACGGTTTTGCTGGCGAAGGCGCCCAGGGCCATCCAGTAATAGCGGCCCTTTTTCTTGATATTGCCGTGCTCCTCAATTTCTAGATAAAAGCGGGCGTAAGTGGCGGCAATCACTCTTGCTCTGTCACCGTAATTGTTGAGGATGCGGCGTGACTCGGGGCGTTTCTGCTCTTCGGTGCTGGAAAAAATACTTGAAAGCAGGCTTGGACGCGAGACACGCAGGTAGGCGAAAGCCTGGGCCTGTGACAGCGGGGTTTTGCAGTCGGCCTTATTGGTGCAGACGGAGCCCTCGGTGGTATTGGTATTGGCTTGGTAAGCGGTGCTGTCCGCCATCTCACGGTTCTCCTTCCGGTGGCTGCATGTCTTCGGATGGCAGTATCTCATGCCATACCAGGCTGGCCTCCAGCGGCGTCGATTGTTGGGTATGGACGCGTTGGGTGCTGCCGTCCGACCTGGTGTGCTGGAGCAAGTGCTGCTGTCCGTCGCTGATGGCCAGCATCAGGCCGGACAGGGGCTTGCCGGTGGGGCCCAGAATGCGGAATTGCTCATCATAGCGTTCCGCGCTGGGAAAGCCCTGCATGTTCACGCCTATGCTGGCCGGGCCGCTCAGTTTGTGGCTGGCGCCCTTGATGCTGACTTCGCCCGGGCAGTGCACTTCGATATTGCCGCCCTTGAGCCGGATATAGCCGCCGCCGCTGGTGAGCAGGATTTCCTGACCGGCGGCGATGGTCAGCTTGCCCTTGCAGGCGGTGACGGTCACGTCCTTGTCCGCGGTGACCTCGATGCTGTCGCTCTGCGCTTGAACCTGCACCTTGCCCTTGGCGGCGATCAGCTTCAGCGCGATCTGGTCCTTGATCCCGGCGACGAACAGGCTGATGTGCTGGCCCACGTTATGCAGCCAGCGCCGGCCGCTGGTCTGGTTAGTGTCGCGCTGCGCCACCAGGTCCAGGTTGGTGCCGGCGGCCACGGTCTGGCTTTGCTGG
>NZ_LDUI01000022.1:0-55059 GCF_001043555.1 Chromobacterium sp. LK1
TTCGCGGTGGTGGCCGACGAAGTGCGCAAGCTGGCCGACCGCAGCGGCGAGGCCACGCGCCAGATCGCCGCCACCATCCAGGCGATACAGACCGACACCGATTCCGTGGTGGCCAGCATGGGCGAGGTGGGGCCGCGAGTGGACAGCGGCGTGAGCATGGCGCGGCAGGCGGCGGACGCGCTGAGCCGCATCCGCGGCGGCGCTCAGTCCGCGCGCGACAATATCCGCGCGGTGGCCGGCGCGGCGGCGGAGCAGGCCGAGGCCAACCGCGACGTGGCCGGCAATATGGAACAGGTGGCGGGCCTGGCCGGGCAGACCCGGGCCACGGCGCTGGAGGCCGAGGCCGAGGTCAAGGCGCTGGAGACGCTGGCGACCGGGCTGCGTCAGGCCGCGGCCAGCTTCAGGCTCTAGCGCCGCCGCCGGCCGCAGATGGTAAACTGCCGGCCATCGCGACTGAATGAAACAGGATGGATACCTTGTCGGCAAACATTATGGATACCCGCTCCACGGCGCCTCAAGAACCGCTGGATCCCACGCCGGCATTGGCGCGGCTCTTGGCCGCCCATGGCCTGCCTTGCCAGGAGGCCAAGGGCTGGCTGCTGCCGCACGCTCAGCTGCCGGCGATAGGCGCGCACTGGACGCCGGGCGAGAACAATGGCCGGCTGGATGTCCATGTGTTGCTGGACAACGATGTCCGCATGATGGAAAGCTTCGCCGGTCTGGGCGCGGGCCAGCAGGGGCTGGACGACGCGCTGGAGAATTTCAGCGCCAATGTGCTGCACGTGCTGCTGGCGGGCCTGTGGGGCATTGCCGACGAGGCCCAGGTCACCGAGCGGCGCTGGGAAATCGCCGGCCGCGATTATATGGCTTACATCGGCAACTTCGGCCTGCGCGGCGCGGCCGAGCATCTGGAACAGCCCTTGTTCGAAGCCTTGTTCCGCCAGGCCACCGCCGCGCTGCGCGCGGAAAAGCTGGACCAGGACACGCATTGGTCGCGGCTGTTCTTCTGCAATCTGAACGGCGAGTTCGTCACGGAAGCACTGCTGGACAATCAGCGCTGGGAGGCGGGGCTGAGCATGCTGGGCGCCTTGCCGTGGCCGGCGGCGCAGGGTTATTACAGTCTGCGCCATTTCATGCTGCTGCGCGCGGTGTGAGAACCTGTTTACGATCTGCTGCGCGTCGCGAAGCGTTGCACGGTGAGTGCGAGCTCAGTGCTCATGTACCACGGGTACATTCCGCTTTTTCGCTCGTTTTCGCCTTGTCTCGCCCTAGCTCGCGAGCTCGTAAACCGGCTCTTCAGGCGCGGTAGCCGTCCGGGTCTATGCCATGCTTGGCGAACTTGTTGTACAGCGTCTTGCGCGGAATGCCCAGCAGCTCCGCCGCCTGCATTACCTGGCCCTGGGTGCGCAGCAGCGCCTGCTCGATCAATTGCTTCTCGTAAGCGTCCACGCGTGCGTCCAGCGCGCTGGGCGCATAGGCCTCCGGCTCGCCGCCGTCCGGCGCCACGCCCAGCACATAGCGTTCCGCCGCATTGCGCAGCTCGCGCACATTGCCCGGCCAGGTTTGCGCCTGCAAGCGGCCCAATAGCGCCGGTGGCGCGTCCGGTGCCGGGCGGTCGAAACGCGCCGCGGCCTGCTCCACGAACCACTGGAACAGGTCCGGGATATCCTCGCGCCGTTCCCGCAGCGGCGGTAGCCGCAGCGACACCACATTGAGGCGGTAGTACAGATCCTCGCGGAAGCGCCGCTGCTGGCTGGCCTGTGCCAGGTCGTCCTTGGTGGCGGCCACCACCCGGCAATCCACCGGCACCAGGCTGTTGGAACCCAGCCTTTCCACCACCCGCTGTTGCAGCACCCGCAACAGCTTGGCTTGCAAGGCCAGCGGCATGCCTTCGATCTCGTCCAGGAACAAGGTGCCGCCGCTGGCGTATTCGATCTTGCCGATGCGGCGCTTGAGCGCGCCGGTGAAGGCGCCGGCCTCGTGGCCGAAGATTTCGCTCTCGAAAATGGATTCCGGCAGTCCGGCGCAGTTCAGCGGCACGAAATGACGTTCGCGGCGGCGGCTCCAGGCGTGCAGCGCCTGCGCCACCATTTCCTTGCCGGTGCCGGTTTCGCCGTGGATCAGCACGTCGGCGTCGGTGTCGGCGATATTGGCCAACGTTTCGCGCAATGCCTGCATCGCCGGGCTGTGGCCGATCAGCACCGGTCCGTTGCTGCGCGCCAGGCTGGCGCGCAGTTGGCGGTTTTCCAGCGTCAGCCGCCGCTTGTCCAGCGCGCGCAGCACGGTTTCGCTCAGCCGGCCCGGCGCATAGGGTTTCTCGATGAAGTCGTAGGCGCCGGCGCGGGTGGCCGCCACCGCCATCGCGATGTCGCCATGGCCGGTGACCAGGATCACCGGCAGTTCCCGGTCCAGGTTCAGCGCCTGTTCCATCAGCTCCAGGCCGCTGAGGCCGGGCAGGCGCACATCGCTGAGCAGCACCGCGCGCTCGTCGCGCCGCAGCAGGGCGAGCGCGCTTTCGGCGTCGGCGCAGGCTTGCACCGGCAGGCCGGCCAGTTCCAGCGATTGCAGCGTGGCCATGCGGACCGCCGTATCGTCTTCGACATAGATCACGCCGATGCCGGCGCTGGCGGAGGAAGGAGGGGGGCTTGTCATGGCGTGGGCTCGCAGGGCCAGTTGATGATGAAGCAGGCGCCGCCGTCCGGATGGTTGCCGGCCTCGATGCGGCCGCCGGACTGCTCGACGATTTCCTGCACGATGGCCAGGCCCAGGCCCAGACCCTGGCCGCGCGGCTTGGTGCTGTAGAAGGGCTCGAACAGATGCGGCAGATCGGCGTCGGCGATGCCGGGGCCGTGGTCGCGCAGGCGGAATTCCAGCATGCCGGCCTTGTGCAGCAGGCTGATCTCCAGCTGGCCCTGTCCCTGCGGCCGCATCGCGTCTATGGCGTTGCTCAGCAGATTGGTGAACACCTGTTCCAGGCCGATGGCGTCGCAGGCGATGGCCGGGCATTGCTCAGGCAATTGCTGCGTCAGCGTGATGCGCGCCTCGGTCAGCGCCGGCTGCAGCAGGGTCAGCGTGTCGCGCAGCGCGGCGAGCGGGTGGGTCTGGCCCAGCGGGCCGCGGTGGCGGCGGGCGAAGGTTTTCAAATCCCGGGTGATGTGGGCGATGCGTTCCACCAATTGCGAGATCTGGCCCAGATTATCGCTGGCGGCGTCGGCGCGGCCGCGCTGCAGCAGGGTCACCGCGTTGTCGGCGAAGGCGCGCAGCGCCGCCAGCGGCTGGTTGATCTCATGCGCGACCCCGGCCGCCATCTGGCCCAGCGCCGCCAGCTTGCTGGCCTCGGCCAATTGGCCGCGGGTGATGCGCAGGCTGTTTTCGGTCTGGATGCGCTCGCGGATCTCCGCCGACAGCTGGGTATTGCTCAGCGCCAGGTCGCGGGTGCGCTCCGCCACCTTGCGTTCCAGCTGATCGTGCGCCTGCTGCAAGGCCTGCTGCGCCGCCAGCTGCTCGCGCAGCCGGCGCAGGCGCAGCCGCCAGTAATGCCACAGCGTCAGCAAACCCAGGCAACTGACCAGCAGCGTGCTCATGATGGCCAGCAGCGTGAGGTTGCGGCCGTGCATGTCCACCAGCAGCGTCAGCGTCCAGCCGGTTTGCGGCAGTTGCTGCCGGATCTGCAGATAGCGGCCGGCCAGCAGCTTGCGCTCGCTGTCCGGCGCCAGCCAGGCCTGCCGCCGCCAATCGGCATGCGGCTGCAGCAAGGCGAAGGGGTGCAGCTTGGCGCCCAGGTATTGGCGCGTGGCGTCGATCTGGCGGCGCACCTCGGGCGGCAGCGGCTGCCAGGTGGCGAATTTCCAGTCCGGGTTGGCGCTGAGGAAGGCCACGCCGTGGCGGTCGCTGACCAGCACCGGTTCCGCGCCCTTGCGCCAGGCTTCCTCCAGCGGCGCCAGGCTGACCTTGACCACCGCGACGCCGACGATGCGGCGGCCGGACAAGACCGGCCAGGACAGGAAGTAGCCGGGCTCGCGGCTGGTGCTGCCTATGCCGTAGAAGCTGCCGGACAGGCCGGCCAGCGCCTGCTGGAAATATGGGCGGAAAGCGTAGCTGTTGCCGACGAAGCTGTACGGCGACATCCAGTTGCTGGATGCCAGCGCGATGCCGTCCACGTTGACGATGAATAGCGCCGAAGTGCGCGACTGCCGGTTCACCTGTTCCAGATAGCGGTTCAGCGCCTCCACCCGCCGCGGGTTGCGCGGCTCCGCCAGCAGGTTGAGGATGTCCTGGTTCAGCGCCAGCACATAGGGCAGGTAGCGGTATTGCTCCAGCGTGGCGCTCAGGTTGGCGGCGTGCATCTCCGCCCGGTGCCGGCCCTCGCGTTCCGCCTCGGTCACCAGCATGCGGCTGGCCAGAATCCAGCCGCCGCCCAGCACCAGCGCCGGCAACAACAGGTAGGGCAGGCTTTTCAGCAGAAAACGCAATGCGCGGATGAGCATGGCAGCGGGCGGAAATCGGTGATGCCTCAGTCTACCGCAGCTTGCAGCTCCGCGGCCTCGTGGCGTGAATGTTCCTCCATCACCAGCCGGGTCAACTCCCGTTTCAGGTCGTTGAAGCCCGGCGCGCTGGGGTCGCGCGGCCGCGGCAGCTCCACCCGCACGTCGCGCTTGATGGTGCCGGGGCGGTAGGTCATCACCACCACCCGGTCCGCCAGGTAGATGGATTCTTCTATGCTGTGGGTGACGAAGATGATGGTCTTGCCGCTTTCCTGCCAGATGCGCAGCAGTTCGTCCTGCAAGGAGCGCCGCGTCAGCGCGTCCAGCGCGCCGAAGGGCTCGTCCATCAACATCACCGGCGAATCCAGCGCCAGCACCCGCGCGATCGCCACCCGCTGGCGCATGCCGCCGGACAGGTCCTTGGGGAAGCGGTGGCGGAAATCGCGCAGGTGCAGCTTGTCCAGCAGCGGTTCCACCGCGGCGCGGATCTCGGCCGGGGAGCGCTTCTGGATTTCCAGGCCGAAGCCAATGTTTTGCTCCACCGTCATCCATGGAAACAGCGCGTATTCCTGGAACACCATGCCGCGGTCCGGCCCGGGCGCGGCGACGCGCTGGCCGGCCACCAGGATCTGTCCGCCGCTGGGCGGCGCGAAGCCGGCGATGGCGTTGAGCAGGGTGGATTTGCCGCAGCCGGACGGACCCAGCAGGCAGACGAACTCGCCGGCCTGGATGTCCAGCTGGATATCGCGCAGGGCGATCACGTCGCCGCCCGGCGTCTTGAATACTTTTTGCACTTGTTGCACTTCGATTTGAGCGCTCATGCCTCATCCTTCCATGTCGCGCAGCAGTGGGGGCCGCTGTTGCGCGAATTCGTTCTTTGCGCCGCGCCCGTGTCGAGACGGGCCCGGCGGCGCGTTGTGATCAGCGTCTGTTCAATGTTTCGCGAGCTAGGGCGAGACAAGGCGAAAACTGCCGCGAAAGCGGAATGCACGCGTGGTACATGAGCATTTCGAGGCGGCGCTCACCTTGCGACGATCCACAACGCGCAGCAGACATTGAGCGGGTTCTTATTGGTCGATGCCGCGATGCCACTTCAGCAGGCGATTGTTCAGCCCCTGCATCAGCACATCGATCAACAGGCCGAGAATGCCGATGGTGACCATGCCGGCTATGACCTTGTCGGTCCAGAAATACTCGCGCGCCTCCATGATGCGGTAGCCGACGCCGCTGTTCACCGCGATCATTTCCGCCACGATCACCACGATGAAGGCGGTGCCCATGCCCACCCGCGCGCCGGTGAAGATGAAGGGCGTGGCCGCCGGCAGGATCACCCGGCGGAACAGGGTGGCGCGACTGGCGCCCAGGTTGCGCGCGGCGCGGATATAGATGCCATCCACATTGCGCACGCCGGAGATGGTGTTCATCAGAATGGGGAAGAACGCGCCTATGGTGATCAGGAACACCGCCGGCGGATTGCCCAGGCCGAACCACAGGATGGACAGCGGGGTCCAGGCGATAGGCGGAATCGGCCGCAGGAACTGGATCAAGGGATTGAACGCCCGGTACACCGGGTCGCTGACGCCCATGAACAGGCCCAGCAGCAGGCCCAGGCCGCCGCCCAGCGCGAAGCCCAGCACCACGCGCCACAGGCTGGCCGCCACGTCGTGGATCAGCTCGCCGGACAGCAGCCAGGCGAGATAGCCGCCCGCCGCCGGATCGTAGGCTTCCAGCGGCTGCCAGTAGGCCAGCCATTTCTGCAGCACCGCCAGCGGCGAGGGCAGGATTTGCGGATTGATCCAGCCCAGGCTGGAACTGGCCTGCCAGAACAAGAGGATGGCGATGGGCACCGCCAGGCTGGACAACAATGGTCTCAGCCGGGAAAACACAGTCTGCTGCATGAATACGCTCCCGCCGCCGTCAATTAACCTTGAGTTCCTGTTTGGCCTTGCCCAGCAAGTCCAGCTTCACCCAGTCCGCCGCCTTGGGCGGCTTGGCCATCTTGCCGATGCCGTACTGCTGCATCATGTCGGTGGTGGTCTGGATATGGGCCACGCTCAGATCGTAGCTATAGGGGGAGTTGGAGATCGCATCCTGGAAGTCGTCGGCGCTGATCTGATTCTTGAACATATTCTCGCGCACGTATTTTTCCGCCAGCTTGGGGTTCTTGATGAAGGTATTGGTGGCCTCCACGAAGCATTTGATCAAGCGTTCCGCCACGCCGCGGCGCTCCTTGTACATCTTCTCTGTCATCACCAGGGTGCGGATGGGCTCGCCCAGCGGGGTGTCGTAAGGCTTCAGCACTTCCACGCCGAAGCCCTTGTTGATGGCCTGGGACGATTGCGGCTCGGACTGGCTCATCGCGTCTATCTGCTTGCCCATCAGGGCCTGGTTCAAATCGGCGAAGGGCATGTAGATCACCTGCACATCCTTGCCCGGCTTGTCGGACCAAGTGAGCTTGTACTTGGCCAGTTCCGCCGCCAGCAGCAATTCCTGCGCGCCGCCGCGCGCCACGCCCACCTTCTTGCCCTTCAAGTCCTTGACGCTCTTGATGCCGCTGTCCTTGGCGGCGACGATGCGCGCGCCGCCCTTGGCGAAGCCGGCCACCGCGAAGATGGGCGCGCCGCCGGCGCGACCGGCCACCGCCGCGTCCGCCGCGCTGGCAGCGATGTCCACTTCGCCGGCGACGATGGCAGGCATGATGTCTATACCCTTGGCGAACATGCGCTCTTCGATCTTGAGATCGTACTTGGGCGCAATTTCCTTCATATAGCTGATGGCGCCGTAGTGGGCGAACTTGAGATTGCCCAGCCTGACCACGTCGGCGGCCTGGGCGGACAGTGAGATGCCGGCGCTGACGGCGGCGAGACAGAACCAGGTGCGGATGCCTTGCATGATGTTTCTCCTTTGTGAGTAGGGAGCCGGGCTATGCTCGGCAACCTTTTATTTATACGACGTTTGCATTTCAACGGCGCGGCCTTGCGCTGCGGTCTGACTTACTTATGCAAGGCGCGTGCCAGCGCGCCTGGGGCGCAAACGACTGATTTATATGGGTAGAAAGGGAGGCACGTGGCCGGATTCAGCCAGCGTCGCCGCGGACTGTGCCAAAACTGGCGCAGATGCGCGGCGACCTTGGTTATTATTAATTTATTTAATATTTCGCGGTCGTGAACCCATCATCTCGCGCAGCGCTTCCTCCCTGGTATTGACGCGGTCGATGTAGTCGAAGATGTCGATGGGGAAGACCAGCACCTGCTCGATCAAGGCGAAGAAGCCGGCCCAGTAGCCGCGGACCGCGCTTTGATCGCTGAAGTCGATGTCGCCGGCAATGCGCGCCAGCAAGGCATGGCCATGGCCGTTGGGATTGTCTTGCACATACTGGATGTAGTGGCCGGCGAACTCGCGGCCTATGCGGTAGGCCTGGTGGTAATTGTCGGCGGGCGGCACTTGCCAGCAATGCTGGCGCAAGTGGCCGGGCATGATGGCGACGAAGGGCAGCTCCTGGTGCGGCACCGGCTTGGTGCCGGGCCGATAGTGCCGACGGAGTGGGAGTTTGACTGACATGCGCTCTCTCCTGAAACAAGGTTTAGCCGCATCCGGGTCGGAGGGCTGGGCAGACTGGTGTGAAGATATTGGGGCTCGGGACTTGCCCGATGCCCCCCATGGTCTATCCGGTAAGAACCTGTTTACGCTCTGCTGCGCGGCGGCGATACCGCGTTGAAACCGAGCTCAGTGCTCATGTACCACGAGTACATTCCGCTTTTCGCTCGTTTCCGCCTTGTCTCGCCTTAGCTCGCGAGATCGTAAACACGTCCTAAGGAAGGACGGATGGTTCTGGGACGGGGACAAGACGCTGTTGGCGTCCGGTCCGCGGTGGCGAGGCCAGATTGATGATCTGGGCGCCGCGGGTTTGGCGGCACGCTGAAATAGTGCCGAGCGCTCTCGCGGGGGTCAAGGCGGCACGGAGCGGCGCGAGCGGGCGGCGCCGGCGGAGGCCGCAAAATGTATTCATTTCGTATGGCGGGATGTGGATAATGACGCGCTCGCGCTATTGGCTTATCGCTTCCGCGCGGCGGCGCGCCGCCACGCTTGACCAGGATATCTTTAGAATCATGTTGAACGACATCAAGACCCCGCAGCCCTTTCTGCAAGTGTTCCCGGAACCGGAGTCCGTGTTCGCCGAGCCGGTGCGGCAATACGCCAAGCATCTGCTGCCCTGCGTCTCCATAGAACTGGCCGCCGTCGATCCCGCCTGGTCCGGCTGGATTCACCTGGTGGCGCCGGTGGAGCCCTGCGATGGCTATGTCGGCGACGGCAGCGAGGCGTTTCATAATGACTATCTGGCCAGCAACTGGCTGGCTTTCCGCCTGGATGAGGCCAATCGCTACCATTTGCTGGGCGATTTCCGCTATTTCCTGGCGGAGGAGATGCCGGAGCCGCCACCGGCGGACGCGGCAGACGAGCATGGCTGGCTGCGCGAGCACTGCGCCGCGCAACATGCGTCCTACCAGGCGGCGAAAGCGCGTTATCGGCGTCTGGGCGCCTTGCACTACGTCGGCGGCCCTTTCATCAGCGAGGACAGCGATTTCAGCGCCGATGAACCATCCAATCTGATCGATCAGCTGGGCGGCGGCGTCTACGGCGGCAACTGGACCAGCCCCAGCGCCTTGCCGCTGGATGAGGAGGACGAAGAAAACGTGGTGCCGATAGGCCCGGATGGCAAGCGCTTCCGCTTTGTCGCCTGCGTGACCGGATACGATTACGTTGCCAATGGCGCGGACTCCATCCTGCTGTTCTACGAGCCGGACAACAAGGTGGCCTTGTTGACCTTTGACTGGTCTTGAAAGGCCGCAGCGGCCGGAGTGCCTTGGCTCGCGAGCTGATGAGCCAATGCTTGGTCAAGTTTGATCAGGAGGGAGCATGGAAGAACAATCGATGACGTTGCCGATCACGCGCGGTCTGCTGCGACAGGGCATAGACCCCGGTCTGCCCCTGGAGGCGATGTTGCGTATCGTTGAGGCGGTACAGGAGTTGCTGGCCTTGCCGGACAATGACTTCATGTGGACATCGTGGCGCGATGCGGAACAGGCGCTGGCCGAGGTGGTTCCGGAGCTGGCGCGGCTGCGCGCCGGCCAGTTGCCGGAGCGGTCGGCGCTGGTGCGCTGGTTCGCGCCCACCTGCTATTTGCAGGAAGTCAGCATCAGCAGCGGCTGGAGCGATGCCTATATCCAGTTGGCGGCCTGGTTCGACGAATTGGAGCCGCGATTGTGGCCGGCGGCCTAGCGTCCGCCGCTACAGGCATGAATCACCACCGCCGCTTGCGGCGGTTTTTTATTGCCCTTGGCATTGGTTTTTTTGTGTTTTATGCGCAATGAGCGATTTTTGCAATTTCCGGCGGAACCCCGGCTTTACGCTCATGTCCATTAGCAATTCATGTTTCTCTTATTTTTAGCTGGGCTTAGAACGTGTTCACGATCTCGCGAGCTAAGGCGAGACAAGGCGGAAACGAGCGAAAAGCGGAATGTACAGGTGGTACATGAGCACTGAGCTTGGCTTCAACGCGGTATCGCCGACGCGCAGCAAATCGTAAACAGGTTCTAAAACCGGCCTCCGAAAGCCGACCATGCCCACCTCCTGTTGATAATCACTTGGAGTCCGTGATGACCCAAAGCACTACTCGGCGTTCGCGCTGCTTGTGCGGCCTGGCAGCCGCCAGCTTGCTGCTGACGTCGCCGGCGATGGCCGCCAGCTTCGTGCCCGACACCTTGTTGAAGTCGGTGTTGTATTACAAGACCAAGAACCGCAGCCATGCCGATCTCGGCGGCGACAAGATCGCCGGTGAGTTTCTGAAAACCCCCGGCTCGGTCTATTCCGAGCTCAATCTCCAGCCGCCCATCATCAACTCCATAGAGTGGAATAACGCGCTCAGCGATTTCAACCGCTATCACCGCGTCAATCTGACGCTGGACGATTCGGTCAAATTGTTCGCCAGCGAGGCGGGCCTGAACAAGGCCTTGCCGGGCGTGGACGTGGACCTCAAGCGCGGCCGCGCCGGCTACCGCCAGGACGAGGACAAGCTGGTGTTGGCCAATGCCTTCAAGGCCGGGGTGGATGGCGACATCTTCTACAAGAGCCTGGACGTGTTCGGCTATGGCTATAGCACCATAGCCGCCAAGTTCGCGGTGGCGGCGCAGTTGCTGCGCGACGCGACGCAGCAAGTGCCGGCGGCCAAGCAGTTGCAGAACGGCATCCGCAAGGAAGTACTGGACCGTTATCTGAGCGGTGCCACCACCGGCGTGAACAGCCTGTCCGAGTACGACAAGCATTATCTGATGAACCTGCTGCACAACGAGGTGCGGCGCACTCGCTTTAACTCGGCCGGCTTCAAGAACGGCCAGTTCCAACCGGCCGCGCAGTTCCGCGTGGCGCGCCTGGCCGCGGCCTACCAGGACCGCAAGGGTTATCTGTTCGACTTCCCCTGCGCCAAGGATGGCAAGAATCTCTACCCGGAGAGCAGCGGCAAGCTGTGCTACGCCAATATGACCGACCAGAAGCTGAGCGACTGGTATCGCAAGCTTTATCAGCAGCAAATGAAGCCGCATCCGCCGTCCGAGCGGGAAAGCAGCGGTTTCCAGCGCCTGGCCAAGCTATTGCTGCCGATTGCGTTGCTGATGGAGGGCATGGCGGCGATGGAGTTCTTCTCCACCTTGGAAGCGTCCGAGCTGGGGGCCGAGGCGGCCTTGACCGAAGAAGAAGTGGCGGCCAGCGAGTCCGGCTATCTCAGCCGCTTCTGCCGGATTTGAGCTTGGCGATCAAGCGATGCGAACAGGATTGAAATCATGACGATGCATACATTCAAGCAAGCGCGCGCGGCGGCGGCCGCCGTTCTGATGCTGGCGCTGTCCCAGGTGGCGCTGGCCGGGGCGACGGTGGATATCAGCAAGGTGAGCGACAAGAACAGCCTGGTGCCGGGCGAATTGGTCAACGCGATGGAGTACCATGTCAATGGCGTCAGCGGCGCGGCCAAGGCCAACCCGCCGTCCTCGTCCAAGCTGAAGAACCTGGTGGCCAAATGGCGCGGGGCCACCGTGGCCCGCTTCGAGTACAACTATCCGGGCGGCACCCGCGTCTACAACGCGATGTCCGGCCAGGACACCGCCGATTTGCTGTACGAGGCCAATTCCGCCGGCCACAAGGCCTATCCCGGCTATCTGCGGCAGAGCAGCGTGGAAAAGGCCGCCACCAATGTGAACGTGCCCAACGGCAAGCTGTCCGCCACCATAGGCCAGCAGGCGACGGACGCGGAATTGAAGGCCTTGAAAACCTTCGAGAAGGATATTCTGGACGGCGCGGTGCCGCGCGGCGGCAGCATGGTCGGCTATATTTCGCAGGCGCCGTGCGCGTCTTGCGACAATGTGATCCGCCAGCAATTGGCGAATCAGACCGACTATGTGTCCGACATCAAGATATCCTATCTGCCCAAGGCGGCGGAGGAGGCGGAAGGCAGCGCGGCGCGCGAGTTGGCGCACGAGTTCAACGGCCGCCGGCTGCAATCCTTGAAGGATAATGTGATGTCCTTGCGCGGCAATGCGGCGGCCAGGCTGAATGTGGGCGGCGGCACCGCCGGCTGCTTGTAGATCGTCCGGCTTAAGCCCGGTTTGGCGCCTGTCGGCGCCGGCCGGGCTTTTTCGCGTCTGGAAGCGGGCCGTTCATTGCTGCCAGTGGTTGTAAATCGTTTGCAGTTTCCCGCTTTGCTGCAGCCGGGCCAGCGCGGCGTTGAACGCCGCGGCGCGGCTGTCGCCCTTGGCGAAGGCGACGAAGCGCGGCATTTCCACCAGCGGCTTGGGCAGGATGCGCACATGCGGCAGCGCGCGCAGCTGGCGCGCGTAGTAGAGCAGCTGGCCGCGATCGCCGACGATCAGATCGATGCGGCCGGCCAGCAGCATCAGCAATAGTTGCTCGGGATTGGTGGCGCTGGCGTCGCGCTTGAGCGGAGCCTTGTCGTAGGAGGATTCGTAGGCGTAGCCATGAACCTGGCCGACGGTGAAGGGGGCGAGGTCGCCCAGGGTGTTCCAGCTTTGCAGCGAGTGCTGCTTCAGCACCATGAAAACGGTGCGGCCGGTGCGTATCGGGCCAGCCAGCTCGTACTGGTTGCGCCGCTCGGCGGTGCCGGCGAACTGGAAGGCCATGTCCACGTCGCCGTTGCCCAGCATCTGTTTGACCCGCTCCCAGGGATAGAGGTGAAGCTGGTAGGGAATCCGAGTTTCCGCCATTACCGCCTGCACCAGCTCCACGTCCAGGCCCTGTGGCCTGGCATCGGCCTCGCCCTGATAGCTGTAGGGGGCGAACTGGATATCGCCGGCGATGCGCCAAGCTTCCGGCTGGGCCGCCCAGGCCGCCCCGCAAAACAACAGCATGCTCAACACACGCCTCATGGTTGCTCCCGCTGTCGTCGCCCTTCGTCGGTATAGCCGGGAGCGGGCGGGGCGGCAAGGAGGCGGGTGGCGGCGCGGAATGAAAAAGCCCATCCGTAGCCGGATGGGCCGGGCTTGGCGCGGCGGGGCCTAGGCTGTCGCCGCCGCCGTGGGCGCCGGCTTTTTCAGCGCGCGCAGCATCAGGGCGGTGATGGCGGTGCCAGCCAGCAGCGCCAGCAGATAGAAGCCCAGATGGCTGACGGCGTTGGGAATGGGCAGCACGAACACGCCGCCATGCGGCACTTTCAGTTCCACGCCGGCCAGCATGGAAATGGCGCCGGCCACGGCCGAGCCCAGCATCAGCGCCGGGATCACCCGTAGCGGGTCGCGCGCGGCGAAGGGAATGGCGCCTTCGCTGATGAAGGCCAGGCCCAGCACGCCGGCGGCCTTGCCGGCCTCGCGTTCGTCGGCGCTGAAGCGGTCGGCGAACAGCTTGGTGGCCAGCGCGATGCCCAGCGGCGGGGTCATGCCGGCGGCCATGGCCGCGGCCATCGGCGTATATACCTGGCTGGCGATCAGGCCGGTGGAGAAGGCGTAGGCGGCCTTGTTGACCGGGCCGCCCATGTCGAAGGCCATCATCGCGCCGATGATGGCGCCCAGCACCAGCGCGCTGCTGCCCTGCAGGCTTTTCAGCGCCTCGGTCAGCATGCCCAGCAAGGCGGCCACCGGGCCGCCGATCACGTAGATCATCAACAGGCCCACCAGCAGCGAGCCCAGCACCGGCAGGATCAGCACCGGCTTGAGGCCGTCCAGATTGCGGCCCAGCTGGATCTTGCGGTTCAGCCAGTCGGTGCCGTAGCCGGCGATGAAACCGGCGATGATGCCGCCGAGAAAGCCGGAGCCCAGGCTGGCGGCCAGCATGCCGCCCACCATGCCGGGCGCGATGCCCGGGCGGTTGGCGATGGAGTAGGCGATGTAGCCGGCGAGGATGGGCACCATCAGCGCGAAGGCGGATTTGGCGCCGATCTGGAACAGCGCCCAGGCCAGCGTGCCCTTGTGGGCGTCGTCGAAGGCGTAGATGCCGCCCAGCGCGAAGGCCAGCGCGATCATGATGCCGCCGGCGGTGACGAAGGGCAGCATGAAGGACACGCCGGTCATCAAATGCTTGTACGGGCCGCTGCGCTCGCTGGCCGGTTTTTCCGGCGTGGCGGTGGCGGCGTCCAGGTGGGGCGCGGCCTCGGCGAGGGCGCGCCGCAGCAGGCCCTGGCCGTCGCTGATGGCCGGCTTGGTGCCGCTTTGGAATAGGCGCTTGCCGTGGAAGCGGCTGAGCTCCACCTGGGTGTCGGCGGCGATGATCACCAGGTCGGCTTCGGCGATTTCGCCGGCGCTGAGCGTGCTCTGCGCGCCGACCGAGCCCTGGGTTTCCACGCGGATGCGGTGTCCCAGCGCCTGGGCCGCCTGGCTCAGGCCTTCGGCGGCCATGAAAGTGTGGGCGATGCCGGTGGGGCAGGAGGTGATGGCGACGATGAACAGCGGCGCGGCGTCCGCCGCCGGGTTCGGGGCGGCATCGGCGGCTTGGCGCAGCGCGGCGGCGGGATCGGCCAGCGCCAGATCCAGGCTGACGGCGCGGCTGGGCAGCGCGGCCAGCGCCGGGCGGGCGGCGGCGTCCACCAGCAGCAGGCCATGCGCGGCGGCGATGTCGGCGTCGCTCAGCTGCGGCGCGCCGTCCAGTTCCACGCTGAGCTGGTGTCCTTGTTGCAGGGCGGCCTGACGCAGCGCTTCCGCGGCCAGGAGGCCCTGGGTGCTGCGGTCGCCGGAGGCGATGATGGCGAGCAGGTTCATGTTGTCTTCCTCTGGTGTTGTTCGTTGCGGCCGATCGTAAACAGGCTCTCAGTCCAGCTGGAGGAGCTGGGCCTGGGCCGCCAGCGCGCGCACTTGCTCCGCGGGCGGAAGATGCGGGCCGACCCGCGCCAGCTTGGCGGCGGCGAAGGCCACCGCCAGCCGCGCGGCGGCGGGCAGCGCCAGCGCGTCGCGCCAGCCGGCGGCCAGGCCGGCCACCAGCGCGTCGCCGGCGCCCACCGTGCTCAACGGCCGCTGCGCCGGCAGCGTCGCCAGCAGCGCCTGGCCGTTTTCGACGAAGAGCGCGCCTTCGGCGCCCAGCGATATCACCACCCGTTCCACGCCGGCTTGCAGCAGCTCGCGCGCGCAGGCAAGCAGCGCGGCGCTGTCGGGCAGGCTGCGGCCGGCCCATTGCTCCAGTTCTTGGCGGTTGGGCTTGACGCAGTGCGGCGGAGCGGCGCCGTTCAGCGCCAGGCGCAGCGCCTCGCCGCTGCTGTCCAGCAGCAGCCGCGCGCCTAGCGGGCGCAGGCTGCGCAGCAGGCGGGCGTAGCCGTCGGCCGGCAGGCCGGGCGGCAGGCTGCCGCACAGGGCGACGATGTCGCCGGGTCGCAGCGCGGCTTCCAGGTCGGCGCTGACGCGATCCAACTCGGCGGCGTCGGCGGCGATGCCGGGTAGATTGATGTCGGTGGTGTCGCCGCTGGCGAGTTCGGCCAATTTGATATTGATCCGGGTGTCGCCGGGCAGGCGCAGCATGCGGTCGGCGATGCCCTTGGCCTGGAACAGTTGTTCGAAGGCTTCGCCGTTATTGCGGCCCAGCAGGCCGCAGGCGCTGACCGGCGCGCCCCAGTCGGCCAGGCAGCTGGCCACGTTGACGCCCTTGCCACCGGCATTGCTGCTGGCGTTTTGCGCCAGGTTGACCGCGCCGGGCATCAGCCGCTCCAGGGTCACGGTCTGGTCCAGCGCCGGGTTGAGCGTGACGGTATAGACGCGCGCGCTCATGACAGCTCCCGCGCCAGCATGCGCACTTCGTCGGCGCTGTCGCAGGCCAGCGCCTGTTCCGCCAACTCGCGCAGTGTCTGCAGGCTGTTGGCGCACAGCTTGGCCTTGACCGCGGCGGCGTCGCGCGGGCTCATTGATAGCTCGGACACGCCCAGGCCGGTCAGCAGCGCCGCGCCGAACGGGTCGCCGGCGATGCCGCCGCAGACGCCGACCCAGCGCTGGCGGCGGGCGGCGCCGGCCACGGTCTGGCGGATCAGCCGCAGCACCGCCGGGTGCAGGCTGTCGGCCTCGGCGGCCAGTTCCGGGTGCTGGCGGTCTATCGCCAGCGTGTACTGGGTCAGGTCATTGGTGCCGATGGAGAAGAAGTCCACGTAGTCGGCCAGCTGATCGGCCAGCAGGGCCGCGGCCGGCACTTCCACCATGATGCCCAGCGGCACTTCCGGCGCGTCCAGTTCGCGGCGTATGCCTTCGCACCAGCCCTTGAGGCGGGTGATTTCCTTCAGCGAGGTGATCATGGGGAACATGATGGCCAGCGGCTTGCCGCCGCGGGCGGCGCGGTAGAGCGCGCGCAACTGTGGTTCCAGCAGATCGCGGCGGCGCAGCAGCAGGCGCGAGCCGCGCATGCCGAGGAAGGGGTTCTCCTCGGCGGGCAACTGCAGGTAATCCACCTGCTTGTCGCCGCCTATGTCCATCGCGCGCACGATTAGCGGGCGGCCGTCCAGCGCCGCCATCATCGCGCTGTAAGTTTGGAATTGCTCGTCCTCGCTGGGCGCCTGCTCGCGTTCCAGGAACAGGAATTCGGTGCGCATCAGGCCCACGCCCTCGGCGCCGGCGTCCAGCGCGGCCGCCACCTGATCCGGACGGTTGATATTGGCGGCGATTTCCACGCGGTGGCCGTCGGTGGTCTGCGCCGGACGCTGCCTTTGCTCGGCTTGCTGCTGCAAGGTCAGCTGCTGGGCGTCCTGCCAGGCGCGGGCGGAGGCCAGGTCCGCGGCGCCCGGGTTCAGGTAGAGCCTGCCGCCGATGCCGTCCAGGATGGCCGGGGTGCCGTCGGCGATGTCCAGCAGCGCCGGGCCGCCGGCCACCAGCGCCGGCAGGCCCAGGGTGCGCGCCAGGATGGCTGTGTGCGAAGTGGGGCCGCCCTGGGCTGTGGCCAGCGCGCGCACGCGGCTGGTGTCCAGGCTGGCGGTGTCGGACGGGGTGAGGTCGGCGGCCAGCAGAATGCAGTCGTCGCCGTCGATATCGGCCAGGGTGGCGCCGTTCAGCGCCGGGTCCAACTGGCGCAGCACGCGGCGGCCGACGTCGCGCAGATCGGCGGCGCGCGCCGCCAGCAGCGGATTGCCGAGCGCGGCCAGCCGTTCCGCCATGCGTTCCACCGCCTGGTGCCAGGCCCATTCCACGCCATGGCCGGCCACCATCAGTTGGCAGGCCAGGGTGATCAGATCGGTATCGCTCAGCAGCTCGGCCTGGGCGCGGAAAATGCCGGCCTCGGTCTGGCCCAGCTTGGCGGCGGTGGCGGACGAGAGTTCGGTCAGTTCGACGCGGGTGGCGTTCAGCGCCGCGTGCAGGCGGTCGCCGCCCTCGCCCAGCGCCACCGGGCGGTCCGGCACGTTCAGACGGCCGGCCTGCAGCACGCGCACGCGGCCGATGGCGAGGCCGGGGCTGGCGGCGACGCCGGCGATGGATAGCGGGCGGCCGGGCGGGGTCCAGCCCTGCTGCGCCGCCAGCAGCTGCGCTTTTTGCGCGGCCAGCGCGGCGTCGGTCTGTTCCTGGGCCGAGGCGTCGCGCATCGCGGCCAGCAGTCCGGCCAGCGCGGCGGCGGCATCCTGGCCCTGGGCGGACACGGTCACGGTGTCGCCGTGGCGCAGGCCAAGCTGTAGCAGGCTGATCAGGTTCTTGGCGTCGGCGGCGTCCTGGCCGTGGCGCACTTGCAGTTGGGCGGCGTGGCGGCGCGCCGCTTCCACCCATTGCGCGGCCGGGCGCGCGTGCAGGCCGTTGGGGTAATCGACTATCCATTGCGCGCGCTCGGCCAGGTCGGCCACCGCGGCGTCGGCGTCTGGCGCCGGCGCCGGGCTTTCCTCCAGCAGGGCCAGCATCCGGGCCGGGTCCGTGGTGGTGAACAACTGCTCCAGCCGTACCTGGTCTTGCAGCAGCCGGGTCAGCCGGCGCAGCAGGGTGATGTGTTCGTCGGACTGGGCGGCGATGGCGAAGACCAGGCGGGTGCGCTGGCCAGGGTTCCATTCCAGCCCGTCCGGGATCTGCACGATGGCGATGCCGGTGCGGCGGATCAGCTGACGGTCTTCCACCATGCCGTGTGGGATGGCCAGGCCATTGCCCAGGAAGGTGTTGGCCACCGCTTCTCGCCGCAGCAGGCTGTCGATATAGGCCGGTTCTATGCAGCCGGCGTCGGCCAGCAATTGGCCGGCCAGGCGGATGGCGGCTTCCTTGTCTGCGGGCTGGCAAGCCAGCCGGATCAGTTCCGGCTGGATCAGGGAGGAGGGCGATCCGGTGTCGTGCATGGCGGTCTCTATCTATCTGTTCAGGGGGCGATGCGGTTCTGGTCCAGTGTGCGTGATGGCCGCAAACAGGCTCTTAGAACCTGTTCAAAGTCTGCTGCGCTTCGGCGATACGGCGTTGAAAACCGCTTCGAAATGCTCATGTACCGAATGTACACTCCGCTTTCTCAGCCGTTTTCGCCTTGTCTCGCTCTTGCTCGCGAGACTTTGAACAGGCTCTTAGCGGCTCTATAGCGAATTGGCCGGATTCTCGCCATCGTTCTTTGCGGCGGCACGCGTCGGCGCATCAGCTGAGTTGCATTGAAAACGATTACATTTTGACTGTCAATATGGCGCTGTCGCCGCCGGCATGGATTTGCGATACCGCAAGCATCTGTGTTGTAAAATATGACTTTAAGGGTATGCTTGCTGGTATTGAATCCAGCTCATGGCAAAGAGAACGATTCCATATGACGGTCAGCATCAAGGATGTGGCGAGGGCGGCGGGCGTGTCGGTGGCCACGGTGTCGCGGGCCTTGGCCGACGGCCCGGTGAGCGAGGCGCTGAAAGCCAAGGTGGCGGCGGCCATCGCCGCCACCGGTTATCGCCCCAATCTGTCGGCCAGGCGGTTGCGCTCGCAGCATAGCGACACGATAGGCCTGATTGTGTCCGATATCCGCAATCCCTTCTTCACCGCGGTCAGCCGCGCGGTGGAGGATGTGGCCTATCAGGCCGGCATGCGGGTGATTCTGTGCAATACCGATGAGAATCCGGACAAGGAAGCGATGTATCTCCGGCTGATGCAGGAGGAGCGTGTGACCGGGGTGATCTTCGCCGCCACCCGCGCGACGGCGGAAACGCTGGATGCGCAGGCGCTGGGTTTCCCGGTGGTGTTGGTAGACCGCGCCGCGCCCGGCGGGGCTGCCGACGCGGTGGTGCTGGACAATGCCGCCGCCGCCGGTTTGTTGGTGGACCATCTGCGCGAGCAGGGCCATGAGCGCATCGGCGGGCTGTTTGGCAATACCAGCAGCACCGGTGCCGAGCGCCATGCCGGTTTCGCCGCGGCGCTGACGGCGGCCGGGCTGGAGGCGCCGGCGCGTTTCGTCGCGCCCACGGCCGAGGCTGCGCAGCAGGCGGTGTCCGCCTGGCTGGCAGAGGCGGAGGCGCCGCGGGCGCTGGTGATCAGCAACGGCTTGCTGCTCTTGGGGGCGATGCGCGCGGTGCGTGAGCTGAGGCTGGAACTGCCGCGGCAATTGGCGTTGGCCGGTTTCGACAACGACAGCTGGACCGAGCTGGCCGGGCCGGGGCTGACGGTGATAGAGCAGCCGGTGGACGAGATCGGCCGCGCGGCGATGGCGATGTTGCTGGAACGGTTGGAACAGCCGCAGCGGCCCACGCGCAAGGTGGTGTTGAGCGGGCGGCTGGTGGTGCGGGGTTCCAGTCTGGCCGCCGGCTAGCCACCGCGGTAGCGAGTTGATGTGGGGGCAAACACGGCCGGGCGCTTGCGCCCGGCTTTTTCTTGGCGGAGCCACGCTCCAGCGCTTACTCGTCTTCTTTCTTCTTTCTTCTTCACCGCGCCGTCATCGAGATTCCGCATGATTGGGATTTCTGTGCAATCCAGCTGCGTCTCCCGCTCCGAGATGAAGTCCGGGTGACCGCAAGCCGCCACGAACCTAGTGGTCCTAACTTTCGCCATGGGGAGCAAGTTGATAGCCTATTGCGAATCTCTTCCACACATTGTCGCTTAGTCGGAAAGAAAAACCCATGAGTAAGCTTGATCCATGCAATCACAGGCAAGGATGGGAAGCCGCGCTGATTTTAGTCACCGCCTTATGGGGGTGGTCGTTTGTTGCCATTCATGATGCGCTACGCTATCTAAGCGACTCAGCGTTTAATGCCTATCGGTTTCTCATCGCTGCGCTGGTGATGCTGATGGTGGTGTTGCTAAAAGGGGGGCGCTTCTCGCGGCAGGATGTGCTCGGGGGTGTTGCCGCTGGGCTTGCGTTATATTTGGCCTTCTTTTTTCAAACCAAAGGATTGGCTTACACCACCGCTTCCAATGCTAGCTTTATTACTGGATTAGCCGTTGTCTTCACTCCGCTGTTTGCTTATTGGCTGCTAAAGACCCGTCCGGAAAAACGTCAGCTACTCGGCGCAGCCACGGCGACGATTGGGCTTGCCTTGCTGACCTTGAAAAATCTGGCCATGCATTGGGGAGATGTGCTGGTTGTGCTCTGCGCGGCTTCCTTTGCTTTGCATATTGTTATTTTGTCCAAGGCCAGCAAAACAGCGAGGGTATTAAATATCACCTTTGTCCAGGTCGCGGTTGTGGGAGGCTTGTCCTTGCTGCAATCATTGGCATTGAATGAATTTGCGCTTCCCTCTCGAAGCGAGACGATTAATGCGATTCTTATTATCGCCCTATTGGGGACGGCAATCGGTTTTTATGTGCAGACCCAGGCCCAGGTTGCCTCGTCACCCAATCGAATCGCATTGATCATTGTGTTGGAACCGCTTTTTGGTGGTGTTTTTGCTTATTTTCTGGCGGGTGACCGGTTGTCGCCTTTGAATTTGCTGGGGGCAGGGCTGATTGTTCTGGGCATGCTGATCACGGAGTTTAATTTTAAGGCAAGCCGCGCTGAAATTGATTAGAGCGGCTAATATTGTCGGTTTCACGGCAGAGGCAAGTCGGCGCAACGCAGTATCAGGGGTTTGTTAGCCGATATTACCTTCATTGCGCGCCTAGACATCGCCGCACCCCAAGGACCAGGTCGCGCGGCTGTTGACCACGCTGTCGCAGGGTTTTGGAAAGAATGTGAGCGGCGCCCGCTGCTCGTCACCTTGATAAAGGATGAAGACGGCCGGTATGTGGATTTAAGAACCTGTTCAAAGTCTGCCGCGCTTCGTGAAGCGTTGAACGGTGAATACAAGCTCAAAATGCTCATGTACCACTTGTACATTCCGCTTTTTCGCTCGTTTTCGCCTTGTCTCGCTCTTGCTCGCGAGACTTTGAACAGGCTCTAAGGGGCTGTCGTCCGGCGGGCCGCGCGCGGCGGTCTCGACCCGGCGCGCCTCGGGCCTTGACCGCCGCGGACGCGGCGATGGGAGGGGGACTCAGCCTTGTTGGATCAACGCGCGCAGCACGCGCTTGCAGGCGGCCAGGTCCTGCTCGTCCAGCCCGGACTGGATATCTTGCTGCTGTTGTCTGGCGATGCGCCACAGCGTGGCGGCTTGTTCACGGCCGAGCGCCGTCAGTTCATGGCCGGTGTCGCCGCGCGCGAGTAGCCCTTTGCGCAGCAATACCATTTCGGCCAGTTCTATTTCCGTCGCCGGCATCGCCACCTCGCGCTGCAACGCGCAGGCATCCAGGCCGGAATGCTGCTCCAGTACCAGCAACATGCGCGCCTCGCCGCTGCTGAGCCCGGTGGCGAGCTGGCGCGGCTGATAGCTGGCCTGGTAGGCCTGCAGCGCCTGGGTCAGCAGGTAGAGCAGATTGTCGCCCAGCCAACCCGGCAGCGGTTCCGCTGCGGTGGCCGGCCGGCTGCGCGGCAGCGCGGCGGCGTACATGCCCTGGTGGTAGAGCAGCGGCGCGGCGCCGAAGTCGTCGAAGGCTTCGACCAGGCCCAACAGAATCCAGTGATCGCCGCCGTCCAACTGCTGGTGCAGCCGGCAATGGAAGCGGGCGGCGCAGCCGTCCAGCAGCGGCGCGCCGCCGCGCCCGGCCTCCGGTTCCAGGCCGGCGAACTTGTCGGCGGCGGCGCGGGCGAAGCGGTTGGACAGTTCGATCTGGTCGGCGGCCAGCACGTGGACGACGAAGTGGCTGGCCTGCGCGAACACCGGATGGCTGGCCGAGCGCTTGTCCAGGCTCCACAGCACCAGCGGCGGGTCCAGCGAGACGGAGTTGAAGCTGTTGGCGGTGACGCCGGCGCGTTCGCCGTCCGGCGCGGTGGCGGTGACGACGGTGACGCCGGTGGCGAAGTTGCCGAGCGCGCGGCGCAGCGCGCGCGCGTCGTGGGCAGTGGCGGGTGCGTTCATGGCGTGTCCTCGGGGCCGCCCGGCGCAAGGCCGGCGCGGCGCGGGTGGGGAGCGGATAGGACGGTTTGGAGCCTGTTCACGATCTCGCGAGCAAGAGCGAGACAAGGCGAAAACAAGCGAAAAAGCGGAATGTACAGCTGGTACATGAGCATTTTGAGCTTGTACTCACCGTGCGACGCTTCACGAAGCGCAGCAGACTTTGAACAGGTTCTTAGACCATGGCCGGGTCCGGCTCCAATCCCAGCAGCGAACGGCCGAGGATCTGCGCGCAGACGTCGTAGTCGGTATAGGCGTGGGCGCCGGTCATGTGCGCGTCGCGGAACAGCCGCTGCGCCTCGTTCTCCAGCCGCCAGCAGTTGCCGCCCATGGATTCGAACAAGCGGTCCACCGCCTGGATGCACATTTTCACCGCATAGGCCTGGTTGGTGCGCCAGAACGCCAGCGTCTCAGCGTTGGGGTAGCGCTTGGCTACGCCGTGTTCGGCGTGTTCGCGCCAGGTGGCTTCCAGCAAGGCGCGCGCGGCCAGCACCTGGTGGGTGGATTCCGCCAGCCGCATATAGGCGGGCAGGGCGGCGCCGACCTGGACGCCGGTATAGGCGCGGATGCGATTGCGGCTGCGCTCCTTGAATACTTGCAGCATGCGTTCGGCCACGCCCAGGCTGACCGCGGAGAAGCCGCTGGCGAAATAGGGGCGGTAGGGCGCGTAGAAAATCTTGCTGTCCGGGTACAGACCGAAGCCGGCGGAGCGGCCTTCCATCATGTCCTTGGCGGCCTCGATGCGGTGTTCCGGCACGAAGACGTCGCGCACGATCAGGGTCTTGGTGCCGCTGCCCTGCATGCCGGCGGCGTGCCAGTCGTCGCGGATCTGATAATCCGCGCGAGGCACCACCGCGAAGCAGTACTGCGGGCTGCCGTCGGCGGCTGGGCGGCGGAAGCCCAGTATCGCCCATTCGGCGTGATCGCAGCCGCTGCTCCAACCCATTTCGCCGCTGAGCAGCACGCCGCCGTCCGCGGCTTCGGCGCGGCCCAGCGGCGCGATGCTGCTGCTGGCGGTGGCGTCCGGATTGCTGCCCCAGACCTCCTCTTGCAGCTGGGCGGAAAACAGCGCGATCTGGTGGCTGTGGGTGGCCAGCAGGCTGACCGCCCAGGCGGTGCTGGCGCAGGCGCCCGCCAGCGTCGCCACGCAGTCGGCGAACTCGGGCAGGCTGATTTCCAGGCCGCCGTATTGCTTGGGTTGGAAGGCGCGGTGAAAGCCTATGCCTTTCAGCAGGGCGACGTTTTCCGCCGGCACGGTGCGTTCTTCTTCCGCCCGGCGCGCGTTGGCGGCGATGGCGGGCAGGATGGGACTCAGGGTTTCCAGCAGGGGATTGGGATGGCGCATGGTGGTCTCCTTTGTGCTTGATGGCGCTGAAGCGGCCCGCTATCCATGGCGGGCGGCATAATAATGAATACCTTCAGCGAATTTGCATTATGGGTAGCCTTATGGCGCAGTGGAATGCACCTTACGAGCCATTGCTGGTACTTTTCATGAGATTCCGGCGCCACGGATATCGGTGGCCGGCGCGCGCGGCAGCCGTATCGGCGACGCGGCCTGCTCGGCTTCGTGCTCCGGTCCCAGCGGGATGTCGCGGCGGTCGCGCAGCAGCAGCACGGCGGCCAGGCCGATCAGCGTCATGCCGCTGAGGTAGGCGGCCACAGCGGCGGTGGAGCCGGTCTGGGCGATCAGCGCCTTGGCTATCATCGGCGCGAAGGCGCCGCCCAGGATCGCGCCCAGCGCGTAGGAGATGGATACGCCGGAGAAGCGCACCGAGGCGGGAAACAGCTCGGCGTAGAACGCCGATTGCGCGCCATAGGTCAGGCCGGTGCCCACCGACAACAGACATAGCGCCAGCAGCACCGCCGGCAGGCTGGCGCTGTTCACCAACGGGAACAACAGCAGCACGCCGGCCAACTGCACGCCGAAGCCGATGATGTAGACGCGGCGGCGGCCGATGCGATCCGACCAGACGCCGGCCAGCCAGGTGAAGGCCATCCAGCAGGCGGAGGCGAAGGCGACGGCGAGCAACACCGGGGTGCGCTCCAGGCGCAGCGCGCCGGCCGGGTCGGTGGTGTAGTTCTGGATGAAGCCGCCGGTGGTCATGTAACCGACGGCGCTATTGCCGGCGAACACCAGCGCGGCCAGCAGCACCAGCGGCGCGTGATGGCGGAACAGATCCAGCACCGGGGTGCGCGAACCGGCCTTGCGCGCCTTGATTTCCTCGAATACCGGGCTTTCCTCCACCGAGCGGCGCACCCATTGGCCGATGAACAGCAGCACCACGCTGAACAGGAAGGGCACGCGCCAACCCCATTCCAGGAAGGCGTCGCCGGGGGACACCACTCCGCTCATCAGCGCGAACACGCCCGAGGCCAGCAACAGGCCCAGCGGCACGCCTATCTGCGGAAAGGCGCCGTAGCGACCGCGCTGGCCGGGCGGCGCGTGTTCCACCGCCATCAGCACCGCGCCGCCCCATTCGCCGCCGGCGGAGATGCCTTGCAGCACGCGCAACAGGATCAGCGCCAGCGGCGCCAGCAGGCCGGCGCTGTCATAGGTGGGCAGCAGTCCGATCAGAGCGGTGGAGGCGCCCATCAGCACCAGGGTCAGCACCAGCATCGCGCGCCGGCCCAGCCGGTCGCCGTAATGGCCGGCGAGAAAGGCGCCCAGCGGGCGGAACAGAAAGCTGACGCCGACGGAGGCGAAGGCGATCAGAGTGGCGAACTGCTCTCCGGCCGGGGCGAAGAACAGTTTGTTGAACACCAGCCCGGCGGCGCTGGCGTAAATGAAGAAGTCGTACCACTCGATGGCGGTGCCGATCACGGTAGCGTAGGCGACTTTGCGCGCATTGGCGGGCGCGCCGGCGTGGGGGTGCTTCATCTTGCGTTCTCCTCGGGGTGGTGCCGACTGGCGGCGGAGCGCGGCGCCTTGTTATTGTGTGGTCGCCGCGCCGTGGTTCAGTAGCTGGAACCGTCCGGCGGGGCCGCCGCCGGTGTGAAGGCGGCGGCCAGCGCTTCGGCGCGGCGCGCCAGCAGAGTGGTGTCGACGCCGACGGCGACGAAGCGGGCGCCCAGTTCGAGCAGGCGGCGCGCCTGGGCCTCATCGGCCATCAGGATGCCGGCGGCCTTGCCGTGGCGCTGGATGCGGACTATGGCGTCGTCTATCGCCGCGCGCACGTCCGGGTGGTCGGGCCGGCCGGGATGGCCCATGTCGGCGGCCAGGTCGGCCGGGCCGATGAACACGCCGTCCACGCCGTCGGTGGCGGCGATGGCGTCCAGCTCGGCCAGGCCGCGCCGGGTTTCCACCTGGACCAGCACGCAGATTTCGCTGTCGGCCCGCGTCAGGTAGTCCGGCACGCGGTTCCAGCGCGAGGCGCGCGCCAGCGCGCTGCCCACGCCGCGGATGCCACGCGGCGGATAACGGGTGGCCGCCACCGCCTGCGCGGCGTCCGCCGCGCTTTGCACCATGGGCAGCATCAGCGTTTGCGCGCCGATATCCAGCAATTGCTTGATGCGCACCGGGTCGTTGCTGGCGGCGCGCACCACCGGGTGGCTGGGATAGGGAGCGATGGCCTGCAGTTGCAGCAGCACATCGTTCAGCTCATTGGGCGCGTGTTCGCCGTCTATCAGCAGCCAGTCGAAGCCGGCGCCGGCCAGCAGCTCGGCGCTGTAGGGGCTGGCCAGGCCCAGCCACAGGCCGATCTGGCGGCGGCCGTCGCGCAGCGCGGCCTTGAAGGGGTTGGCGGGGAGTTGCATGGCGGTTCCTCGAGCGGGTTCAGACGAAGCGGCAACTGATCGCGCCCAGCGGGCCGTAGTCGACGTGGAAGGTGTCGCCGGCGCGCGCCGGCACCGGCCGGGTGAAGGAGCCGGCCAGGATCACCTGGCCGGCCTTGAGTTCGACGTCGAAGGGCGCGAGCTTGTTGGCCAGCCAGGCCACGCCGTTGGCCGGGTGGTTCAGCACCGCGGCGGCGACGCCGGATTCCTCGATCACGCCGTTGCGGTACATCAATGCGGCCACCCAGCGCAGGTCCAGCTCGCGCGGGCGGATAGGGCGGCCGCCCAGCACCACGCCGGCGTTGGCGGCGTTGTCCGCTATGGTGTCGAACACCTTGCGCGGGCGCTGGCTGTCCGGGTCTATGGACTGGCTGCGCGCGTCTATGATTTCCAGCGCCGGAATCACGTATTCGGCGGCGTCGTAGACGTCGAACAGCGTGGCGCCGGGGCCGGACAGCGGCCGACCCAGGATGAAGGCCAGTTCCACTTCCACCCGCGGCACGATGAAGCGCGACACCGGAATGTCGGCGCCGTCGTGGAAGAACATATCGTCCAGCAGCGCGCCGTAGTCGGGTTCGTCTATCTGCGAGGACATCTGCATCGCGCGCGAGGTCAGGCCTATCTTGTGGCCCTTGAGCTTGCGGCCCTCCGCCAGCTTGAGGTCCACCCAGCAGCGTTGGATGGCGTAGGCGTCCTCGATGGTGATGTCGGGGTGGTCCAGCGAGATCTGGCGGATCTGCCGGCGCTCGCGCTCGGCGTCGTGTAGGCGGCAGGCGATGCCGCGGATCTGGTCTTGGCTCAGCATGCGGGGTCCTCAGGAGGGCTGGCGGAAGCGTTGATGCACATTGTTGTGCTTGAAGTTGAGCGTGGCGGACAGCTCGGTCAGTTCGAAGCTGAGCGCCAGGTAGCGCTGGGCGAACAGCGGCTCGAAGTGGCGCTGGATCAGCGCGAATACCTGTTCGGCGGTGGCGCGGCGCTGCGTCTCGCTGCGGCCGCTGCCGATCTGCAGCCGACAGTGGACGAAGGCGTAGTCGGCTTCGCCGTCGGCCATGCGCCAGGTGTCCAGCCAGTGGGCGCGGCTGCGGATGCCGGCCAGCGGATACAGGCCGCTGGCGGCCAGGCAGTCGTGCACTTGGCGGAACAGGCCGGGCAGGTCGGCCAGCTCGCGCAGATTGTCGGTGCATTCAACGGTGAAGTGCGGCATGGCGCTCTCCTTGCGGCTCCACCGGCAGCACCACATTGATCTGGCCGGTGCCGGAGCTGCCGAAATAGGGGGTGATGATTTCGGCGCGGCCGCGGTAGCCGTCCCAGCCCAGCGCGCCCAGCAGCATCGCGGTGTCGTGCATGAAGCCCTCGCCGTGGCACTTTTCGGCGTACTCCGGCAGCATGCCGCAGAAGGTCTGCCAGTCGCCGCGTCGCCACATTTCCACCACTTCCTGGTCCATGCTTTCCAGGAAGGGGCTCCAGGGCTTGTGCAGGTATTGGTCGGCGGTGCCGTTCTGGGCGAAGCGGTGCGATAGCGAGCCGCTGGCGAAAAAGGCGACGCGGCCGTCGTAGTCGTTCTCCACCGCCGCGCGCATCGCCGCGCCCAGCCGCGCGCTGTCGGCCAGGTCGTGCACCGTGCACAGCGCGGCCACCGACACCACCTTGAAGTGCTGGTCGGCGTTCATATAGCGCATCGGCACCAGGGTGCCGTATTCCAGCGCCAGCGTGGTGGCGTCGTGGGCGCGGGTGTGCACGCCGGCGGCGGTGGCCGCCTCGGCCAGCAGCTTGCCCAGCGCGGGGTTGCCCGGGTAGGCGTAGGGCATGTTCTTGATGAAGTGCGGCAGCTCGTTGCTGGTGTATACGCCTTCGAAAGCCGGCGCGCAGTTGACGTGGTAGCCGGAATTGACCAGCCAGTGGGTGTCGAACACCACGATGGTGTCCACGCCCAGTTCGCGGCAGCGGCGGCTGATCTCCTTGTGGCCGTCTATCGCCGCCTGGCGGCAGCCTTGATGCGGGCCGGGCAGTTCCGACAAATACATGGACGGCACGTGAGTGATCTTGGCCGCCAGGGCTAGGGTTCCCATTGCATTCTCCTCGGTGCGACTGGCCGCGGGCCGGCGCAGTCTCGCTGCTGGGTTTGGTGTCGCGCCGGGCCGGCCGTCTGGGCGGCCTTGGCTCCGGCGCCGCGTCAGGCTTGCTCCGCGCCCCAGCGCGGAATGAAGTGGCCGCCCATGGAGACGCAGACGTTCTTCACCTCGGCAAAGGCCTCGAAGCTGTATTCGCCGCCTTCGCGGCCGACGCCGGAGGCCTTGACGCCGCCGAAGGGCTGGCGCAGATCGCGCACGTTCTGGCTGTTGATGAAGACCATGCCGGCCTCGATGCCGCGCGCCAGCCGGTGCGCCTTGCCGATGTCCTGGGTCCAGACATAGGACGCCAGGCCGTAGTCGATGTCGTTGGCCAGGCGCAGCGCGTCGGCCTCGTCGTCAAAGCGCAGCAGGCAGGCCACCGGGCCGAAGATTTCCTCCTGGGCGATGCGCATGCGGTTGTCGACGTCGGCGAACACGGTGGGGCGGATGAAGTTGCCGGCGGCCAGCGTGTCCGCCAGGCCGGCCGGGCGTTCCAGGCCACCGGCCACCAGCCGCGCGCCTTCTTCCAGGCCCACGCGGATATAGCCGGTGACCTTGTCGTAGTGCTGGCGGGAGATCATGGCGCCCACCTGGGTGTCGGGGTTTTGCGGATCGCCGACTAGCAGCCGCTGGGCGCGGGCGGCGAATTCCGCGACGAAGCGGTCGTAGATGCCGTTCTGCACGAAGATGCGGCTGCCGGCGGTGCAGCGCTCGCCATTGAGGGAGAAGATGGTGAACAGCGCCGCGTCCAGCGCGCGCTCGAAGTCGGCGTCGTCGAACACCAGCACCGGCGATTTGCCGCCCAGCTCCATCGAGTATTTCTTCAGCCCGGCGTTCTGCATGATGCGCTGTCCGGTGGCGGTGCCGCCGGTGAAGGACACCGCGCGCACGTCCGGGTGACGCACCAGCGCCTCGCCGGCATCGGCGCCATAGCCCTGCACCACGTTGAACACGCCGGGCGGAATGCCGGCTTCCAGCGCCAGCCGGCCCAGTTCATTGGCGGTCAGCGGCGACAGTTCGGACATCTTCAGCACCGCGGTATTGCCCAGCGCCAGGCAGGGCGCGGTCTTCCAGGTGGCGGTCATGAAGGGCACGTTCCACGGCGATACCAGCGCGCACACGCCCACCGGCTGGTACAGCGTGTAGTTCAGCATCTGCTCGTCCACCGGATAGCTGTGGCCGTTCATGCGGGTGCAGACTTCGGCGAAGAAGTCGAAATTGTGCGAGGCGCGCGGGATCAGCACATTGCGGGTCTGGTGGATGGGCAGGCCGGTGTCCAGGGTTTCCAGTTCCGCCAGCAGCGGCACTTCGCGCTGGATCAGCTCGCCCAGCTTGCGCATCAGCCGCGCGCGTTCCTTGGCCGGGGTGGCCGCCCACTTGGGAAAGGCGGCCTTGGCGGCGGCCACCGCCAGGTTCACTTCCGCGGCGCCGCCTGCGGCCACTTCGCAAATGGCGGCGCCGGTGGCCGGATTGTAATTGGTGAAGCTGTGCTGACTGGCCACTTCGCGGCCGTCTATCCAGTGCTTGATCATGCGGGCTCCTTGATTGCGGCCTGGCGGGCAAGCCAGTCCGCTTCGCTGACGATGTGATTGAGCAGCCGCCCGACGCCCTCGACTTCCACGACGACTTCGTCGCCGGGGCGCACGTCGGACAGGCCTTGGGGCGTGCCGGTGGCGATCATGTCGCCCGGCTGCAGCGTCATGAAGGCGGACAGGTATTCGATCAGGTGGGGGATGTCGAACACCATGTCGCGGGTATTGCCGCTCTGGACCCGGCGGCCGTTGACATGGGTGGCCAGCTCCAGGCTGTGCGGATCGGGCACCTCGTCGCGGTCCACCAGCCAGGGGCCGATGGGGGTCAGGCCGTCGCGGTTCTTCACCCGCAGATTCGGCCGGTAGTAGTTTTCCAGATAGTCGCGTACCGCGTAGTCGTTGCACACGGTGTAGCCGGCCACATAATCCATCGCCTGGGCGCGGCCCACCTTGCGCGCGGTCTTGCCTATCACCGCCACCAATTCGCACTCGTAGTGCATATATTCAACATTGTCTGGGCGCATCGAATATTGGCGATGACCGGTCAGCGTGGCGGGCGTCTTCAGGAACACCAGCGGCTCGCTGGGCGGCTTGAAGTCCAGTTCTGCGGCGTGATCGGCGTAGTTGAGGCCCAGCGCGAACAGGGTGCCGTGGCAGGGCGGCAGCCATTCCACCTCGGTCTCGCCCAGGCGGCGGCCGTCCGGCAGCAAGAGCGCGCCGTCGGCGTCGGCTTGCGCGCGCCAGATCTGGCCCTGGTAACGGATGCGGGCGTGTTTCATCGCGGCTCCTCCTCGGCGGTGACGATGTTTTCCAGGCGGCCTATGCCGTCTATCTCCACCGCCACGGTGTCGCCGGGACGCAGCCGCGCGCCGCGCGGAGGCGTGGCCACGATCAGCAGATCGCCGGCGTAGAGGGTGAGGAACTGGCTGACGTCGGCGATCAGTTGGGCGACGCCGCGCAGCCAGTCGGCGCTGTCATTGGTTTCCACCAGCGCGCCGTTGACATAGGTGCGCACCTGCACCCGCTGCGGATCGATCACGTCGGGGCCGGCCTCGGGGCCAATCGGGCAGAAGCCGTCGCGGCACTTGGCCTGGATCGCCGGCCGGTAGAAGCTGGTTTCCGCCAGGCTGACCTCGTTGACCACCGCGTAGCCGCCGACATGGGACAGCGCGTCGGCCGCGTTCACACGGCAGGCGTCGCGGGCGATGCGTACCGCCAGCGCGCCGCCGGCATAGACGGCGTCGCTTGCGGGGCAGGGAATGGGCGCGCCGGCGGCGCTGAGGGTGTTGCGCGGCTTGACGAACAATACCGGCGCCCGCGGCGGACCTTGGTAGGGCGGCTGTTCAAAATCCGCCGCCAGCGCCTGTTGCAAGCGCCGGTGGTTAAGCGCCGCGCCATATACGGCGGCGGGGCGTTGCTCCATGGCAAGGCTGGCCAATGGCATGTTTTAACTCCTTGTTATTGAAGTGGAAGCACGCTGATTAAAATATTCATTAATATGTTAAAGTTTATAGCGGCGATGACAGCGGCCTGTCAATGCTTATCGATGTTGCACTGCGGATAACACCCGGACGGAAACCTGGAGCGCGCGGCGCGGTCAAGGGCCAAAGGGCATGCGAGGCCATGCCGCCAGCCCGATTCGGCGCGATTGGCGCCCGCGGCTGGGACTATGGCGAAAAAGTCACAAGGAGACATGAGATGGGCAAAAGCCAGCGCGATGCCGGCGCGCGGATACCGAATATCGACATCGGCAAGGCTTACGACAGCCCGTGCGAATCCGTCGACATCCATTGCGAGTCCTTTGGCCGGCTGGCGGCTTTCTTCGGCCGCAATATGCCGGTGCACCGCCACGATCGCTGCCTCCAGCTGCACTATCTGGCCAGTGGCGATATCCGGCTCTACCTGGAGGAGGAGCACTACCAGGCGGGGGCGCCGCTATTGTTCCTGACGCCGCCGACGGTGCCGCACGCCTTCATCACCGGCGCCGATGCCGACGGCCATGTGCTGACCCTGCGCCAGGAACTGGCACATGACTGGCTGGCGGAGGCGGGGCTGCCGGCGCTGGACGCGCCGTTCTGCGTGGAGCTGGCCGCTGTGCCGGCGGCGGCGGAGATAGGCGGGCGGCTGCCGCAACGGCTGGCCCAGCTGCAACAGGAGGGCGTGGCGCGGCGTCCGGGCGGTGGGCTGGCGCAGCGGGCGCTGGCGCAATTGATCCTGATTGATGTGCAGAGGCTGGCTCAGCAGCCGCGGCCGGACGGCGGACGCCGCCGCGCGCCGCGCGGCGATTTGCAGCTGTATCACCGTTTCAATGCCTTGATCGACGCGCGTTACCGCGAGCACTGGGGGCTGGAGCGCTACGCGGCGGAGCTGGGCGTCGGCGCGGCGCGACTGAACGATATCTGCCGCCGGCTGGCGGACCTGTCATCCAAGCAGCTGGTCTATGAGCGGCTGCTGCGGGAGGCCAAGCGCCTGCTGATCTTCTCCAATGCCTCGGTGCATGCGATCGCCTACGAACTGGGCTTCAAGGACCCGGCGTATTTCTCGCGTTTCTTCCTGCGGCAGACCGGGCAGACGCCCAGTGGCTACCGGACCGGCCATGCGTGAGCGGCGCGCGGCGCCGCCTGGTGGGCCTGGCCGCGTTCCAGCGTATGGGAGGGCAATTCGCCGAACAGCTTGCGATAGTCACTGGCGAAATGGCCCAGATGGTAAAAGCCGCAGTTGCCGGCCGCTTCGCGCACGCTGCGGCCGGGACCGGCCTGCAGCAATTGGCGGCGCACCGCGTTGAGGCGGATCGAGCGCAGATAATCCACCGGCGTGGTGGCGGCCACCCGCTGGAAGCTGTTTTGCAGCGTGCGGCGGCTGACGCGCAGGCGGCTGCACAGCTCCAGCACCGTCACCGGCTCGTCCGGCTTGGCCAGCGCCAGCGCCTGGCTGCGCCGCACGATGTCGCAATGCGTGGCGTAAGTGAGGTCGTCGCGGCGCTCGCGCAGCCCGCCGTCGGCCAGCGCCTCTTGCAGCAGGCCCAGCAACTGGTGTCGGATCACTTTCTGATTGCCGGCGAAGTCCAGCAATTCCGGCCGCCGCCGCGCTTGCTCGAACAGGCCGGTCAATAGCGCGCGCAGGGCCTGCAGCGCATCCGGGCGCGCGGTGAACACCGGCGTCTTGCCGCGCGCCTCGCGCACGACGGCGCACAATTCCGGCGTCAGCTCGGCCAAATCCTCATAAGGCAGGGATACCTGGATGGAGTCCGCGCCGGGCGGCAGGTGGAACACGAAGTCCTCGCCGCCGCGCAGCACCATCAGCGCGTCGCTGGGCACGGCCACGCCTTGCAGGCTCAGCGGCGACGGCGCTTGTATCGGTATCGCGAAATGCGCCATGCCGCCGGGCGCGCGCCCCTGCTGCACCACGCGCTGGTTGAAGCTTTCGCGGAACACGTCCAGGCGCGCCGCGCATAGGCGGCTCAGCGCGCTCTGGAAGCGGCCGCCGCTGATCTGGCTGTACAGCTGCTGCCAGCCGGGCAGGGCCTCGGCGTGCAGGTGGGCGTCGTCGAAACAACTGGCTGCGGCAATCATCTGTCTTCTCCGGTGGGTGAGACGGTTTTTGCTGTGGCGGCGGAATGGCCGCCGCTGGTTCCGTCTGTCGATTATCAGATGATTAATATGTTATTGAAATCGAAATGTCCAGTTGAGAATGGGTGCTTAATCATTGTTTTTGCTTGGTGTTTCCCATGCGCGACATGCTGCGCCGCAATGCGCGGAGCGGGCTTTGCGCTTTGCCGATTTGGGATCAGGCGCCGCCGCGGCCATGCGTATATTGGGCCATCGCCGTCCGGGATTGAGCGGCGGCAGGCTGGGTAAACCAAACGGAGACGAGCATGGATCAGCAACTGGTGCCGGTGCTGGCGGCGGTGCAGGACTTTCTGCAGCGCGAGCACGGCTTGTGGATTGACGGCGGGTCGCGGCCGGCGCTGTCGGGACGGCGCAGCGAGGTGCGCAACCCGGCCAGCGGCGCGGTGATCGCCAGCGTTGCGGCCGGCGACGCCGCCGACGCGGACGCGGCGGTGCAGAGCGCGCAGCGCGCTTTTGCCAGCGGCGCCTGGTCCGGGCTGCGGCCGGCCGAGCGCGAACGCATCCTGCTGCGGCTGGCGGACTTGCTGGAAGCACACGCCGAGGAACTGGCGCAGTTGGAAACCCTGAATCAGGGCAAGTCCATCCAGCTGGCGCGGGCGATCGAGGTCGGCGGTTCCATCGAGTTCGTCCGCTACATGGCCGGCTGGGCCACCAAGATCACCGGCGAAACCATGGAGGTGTCGATTCCGGCGCCGCCGGGCGCGCGCTTCACCGCGTATACCCGGCGTGAGCCGATAGGCGTGGCCGTCGGCATCGTGCCGTGGAATTTCCCTTTGATGATCGCGGTTTGGAAGCTGGTGCCGGCCTTGGCCGCTGGTTGCTCTGTGGTGCTGAAACCGGCCAGCGAAACGCCGTTGACCGCGCTGCGGCTGGCGGAGCTGGCGCAGCAGGCCGGGGTGCCGCCGGGGGTGGTGAATGTGGTGACCGGGCCTGGAGCCAGCGTCGGCCAGGCGCTGGCCGGTCATCCGCTGGTGGGCAAGGTCAGCTTCACCGGCTCCACCGAGGTGGGCAAGACCGTCGGCCACGCCGCGCTGGACAATATGACGCGCTTGGGGCTGGAGCTGGGCGGCAAGAATCCGATGCTGGTATTGGCCGACGCCGATATTGAGCGCGCGGCGGAGGGCGCCTTGCTCGGCGCCTTCCTGAATCAGGGCCAGGTATGCGCGGCCGCCTCGCGCTTGTATGTGCATCGCAGCAAGTTCCAGGCGCTGACCGAGGCGCTGGCGGAGGCCATCGCCGGCATGCGGCTGGGGCCGGGACTGGATTTGAACGCCCGCGTCAATCCGCTGGTGTCGCAGCGCCAGCAACAGGCGGTGTGCCGGCTGCTGGAGCGCAGCCGCGCCCAGGGCGCGAGGGCCTTGACCGGCGGCGGCGCGGCGGCGCTGCCCGGCTACTTCGTGCAGCCCACGCTGCTGGTGGATGTGGCGCCGGACAATGTGGCGGCGCGCGAGGAGATCTTCGGCCCGGTATTGGCGGCGGTGCCTTTCGACAGCGTGGACGAGGCGGTGGCGCTGGCCAATGACACGCGTTATGGACTGACCGCCAGCCTGTGGACCCAGGACCTGAGCGCGGCGCTGAACATCGTGCCGCGCATCCAGGCCGGCACGGTCTGGGTCAACAGCCACATCCCGCTGGACCCCGGCCTGCCTTTCGGCGGCTACAAGGAGTCCGGCATCGGCCGCGAGTTCGGCAAGGGCGCGGTGGAGAGCTTCACCGAGATCAAGTCGGTCTGCATCGCCCATTGAGCGCGGACGCGCTTCCACTTTCATTCAGGAGAAAGACATGTCTTACGACACTGCCCGTTTCTGGCACCCGATGCTGCACCCCAACGCGATGAAGCAGCGCCAGCCCATCCGCATCGTGCGCGGCGACGGCTGCCATGTGTACGACGATCAGGGCCGCCAACTGGTGGATGGCGTGGCCGGCTTGTGGAACGTCAATGTCGGCCACAACCGCGCCGAGATCAAGCAGGCCATCGTCCGCCAACTGGACGAGTTGGAGTATTTCCAGCTTTTCGATGGCATTTCCCACCCGCGCGCCGAGGAATTGTCCGCGCAATTGATGGAGATGCTGCGGCCGGAGGGCATGGCGCGGGTGGTGTTCGGCAGCGGCGGATCGGACGCGGTGGAAACCGCGCTGAAACTGGCGCGCCAGTATTGGCGCGTCAAGGGCCAGCCGGATCGAGTCAAATTCATCGCGCTGAAGCAGGGTTATCACGGCACTCACTTCGGTGGCGCCTCGGTCAACGGCAACACGGTGTTCCGCCGCAATTACGAGCCGCTGTTGCCCGGCTGCTTCCATGTGGAAACGCCGTGGCCCTATCGCAATCCCTTCACCGAGGACCCGGAGGAACTGGCGGAGATCTGCGCGCGGATGCTGGAGCGCGAAATCCTGTTCCAGAGCCCGGACACCGTGGCCGCCTTCATCGCCGAGCCCATCCAGGGCGCCGGCGGCGTCATCGTGCCGCCGGCCAGCTATTGGCCGCGGGTGCGCGAGGTGTGCGACAAATACGGCGTGCTGCTGATCGCCGACGAGATCGTCACCGGCTTCGGTCGCAGCGGTTCGATGTTCGGCAGCCGGCTGTGGGGGGTGAAGCCGGACCTGATGTGCCTGGCCAAGGGCATTTCCTCCGGCTATGTGCCGCTGGGCGCCACCGTGGTCAACCAGCGCGTGGCCGATGCCTTCGCCGCCAACCAGGACTTCGGCGGCGCCATCATGCACGGCTACACCTATTCCGGCCATCCGGTGGCCTGCGCCGCCGCCATCGCCAATCTGCGCATCGTGGAGCAAGAGAATCTGCCGGCCCGGGCGGCGGAAATGGGCGACTACCTGCTGGCCAGGCTGCTGCCGCTGGCGGAGCGTTATCCGGCGGTGGGCGAGGTGCGCGGCAAGGGACTGATGCTGGCGCTGGACCTGGTCAAGGACAAGGCCAGCCGCGAGCCGATAGACCCGCAAAGCGGCTATGCCGACAAGGTGGCCGAGATCGCGCGCCAGGCCGGGGTGCTGGTGCGGCCGGTGGGCAGCAAGATCATCTTGTCGCCGCCGCTGGTGTTGCAGCGCGAACACGCCGACGCCATCGCGCTGGCCTTGGAGGCCGGACTGGCCGAGGCCTGAGCCGGCAGGCCCGAACGGGGACGAGTTGACCGCGCCGGCACAGCGCCGGAGTCAGGGCCTGTTCAAAGCCTGGCGCGCAAGGTTTTACTGAGCGCGGTGGGTATTGAACAGGCTCTCGGAGAGCGAAGGCCGGAGCGGTGACAAGAGAGAGGGAGGAGACGCAATGTCGATGCAAGAATGCTTGAGCCGCTGCCTGAGCCGCGGCGTGGTGGGTTTCCCGGTGGCCTTGGCCAGCGCGGTGGGCGTGGTGATGGCCAGCCCGGTGATTCTGACCGCCACCAGCGGCTTCGGCATGGCCGGCGGCACGTTCGCGCTGGCGCTGCTGATCGCCTATCTGATGATGCTGGCCCAGACCACCACCTTCGCCGAGGCGGCGGCGATGCTGCCGACTTCCGGCGCGGTTTACGACTATATCAGCGCCGGCCTGGGCCGCGGCCTGGCCATTGCCGGCACCTTGTCCGCCTATCTGCTGGTGCATGTGTTCGCCGGCACCGCCGAGACCATTCTGTCCGGCATCATGGCGCTGGTGAATTTCGACCATCTGAACACCATGCTGGAAAAAAGCGGCAGCGCCTGGATGGTGGGCGTGGGCCTGGTGATCGCCTTCGGCGCGCTGAATGCCTTGGGCGTGACCGTGTTCGGCAAGGCCGAAGTGGTGTTGACCTTCGGCATGTGGGCGACGCTGACCGCCTTCGGCGTGGCCGGCCTGCTGCGCGCGCCGGCGGTGGACCTGGGCGGCTGGTTCGGCGCGCCGCTGCAATGGGGCGATCCCGGTCTGCTGCTCAGCCTGGTGGGCATGGCGATGTTCATGTTCGTCGGCGCCGAGCTGGTGACGCCGCTGGCGCCGGAGCTGCGCGATTCCGGCCGCGCCATTCCGCGGGCCTTGACGCTGGGGCTCAGCGGCGTGGCCGTCGCCATGCTGCTGTTCGGCGCGGCGATGACGCGGCAGGTGGCCAATCTGCCGCTGGACCCGGCCCAGCCGGCGGGCCCCAGGCTGCTGGACACGCCGATGGCGCTGCCGGCCTTCGCCGAGCGGGTGATGGGGCCGTTCGGCAAGATCTGGCTGGGCATAGGCCTGCTGCTGGCCGGCGCGGCGACGATCAACACCCTGATGGCGGCGCTGCCGCGCATTCTGTATGGCATGGCGCAGGACGGCGCGCTGCCGCGCTGCTTCGCCTATCTGCATCCGCGCTTCAAGACGCCGTGGTGCGGCATTGGGCTGGCGGTGCTGATTCCCTGCGTTCACGCCTGGCTGATCCGCGGCGATCTGGAGCGCATCATGCCCTTGGTGCTGGCCGCGGTCTGCTCCTGGGGCGTCGCCTACCTATTGGTGACGCTGTCCATCGTGCGGCTGCGGCTGACGCGGCCGGATTTCCCGCGCGCCTACCGCTCGCCATGGTTCCCGCTGCCGCAGATCGGTTCGGCGCTGGGCATCGTGCTGGCGATCTGCTTCATCACGCCGCCGGGCATGCAGGCGCGCGACATTTACGCGCCCTTCGGCCTGATGCTGGGGCTGACCCTGTTGTACGCGCTGCTCTGGACCGTGCTGGTGCAGAAGGTCAACCCTTTCCGGCCGGTGCCGCTGGAACAGATACTGCGCGCGGAACTGAGCGAGCCGGAGGACGAAGCGCTGCGCCGGGAGCTGGAACGTGTGGCGGCGGCTGGCTGAGGCCTGGTCGCGGCCGCGCGGCTACCGTCCCGGCGCGACGCTGGCGCGGCTGCGCAGCGACTGGCCCGGCTTGGAAGGCGAGGCGGCGTCCGCGGCGGAGCAAAGCTTCGCGTTTCCGCACGGCGTCTGGTCCTTCCTGGTGCGGGAGCGGGTGGAGGCCGGCTGGATGGCGCATCTGGTGGCTTGCGAGTTCTGCCTGAGCCTGCCGGTTTCCGATCCGGTTCCCGCGCGCATCCGCCTGCGCCATCGCGGCGCCTGGCGGCGGCAGGGCGTCGCCGTGGATTTGCTGGCCGGCGACGCGGTACGGCTGGCGCCGCTATTGCAGGCCTTGCGCGCCGACGCCGATGTGTGTGCCGCGCTGATGCCGCTGGATTTCCGCCGCTGCGAGCTGCGGGGCGGGGTCGATGGCTGGTCCTTGCTGATCGAGCCCTTCGGCGCCAGCGAAGTGGTGTGCCTGTTGCCGCCCTTGCGGCGTTATATCCGGCTGGGACCTATCCAGCGCCTGGCGTTGCTGGCCAGCATGGCGGCTTGCCGACGGGTGTTGCTGGCGTTGAATTGAGGTTCTAAGAACCTGTTTACGATCTGCTGCGCGTCGTAAAACGTGACGCGGTGAGCACGCCTTCGAAATGCTCATGTGCCACGTGTACATGCCGCTTTCTCAGCGGTGTTCTCCTTGCCTCAAGCGCTGAATATCCGGTTGCGGCGCGGGCAGCGGCAGGCGCTCAAGTTGCTCCAGCAGGCTGAGCAGCAAGTGCAGCTTGTCGGCGCTGAAATGGTTTTCGATCTGCTGGTAGCAGGCGTGGGTCAAGGGCAGGATGCGTTCGGTCAGCGTTCTGCCCATGCTGGTGGGCGTGACGATCAGACGGCGGTTGTCGTTGCAATCGCGGGCGCGATGTACCAGCTGAGCCTTTTCCATGCGCACCAGAATGCCGGTCAGGCTGGGCGCGTGGATGCAGGCGCGCAGGGCGATGACGCCGGCTTCCATCTCGCCGTTCTCGGCCAACAGCCGCAAGATCCGCCATTGTTGCTCGGTCAGGCCGAAGTGTTTGAGCACTGGGCGGAAATAGGACATCACCGCTTCGCGCGCCAGCAACAGGCGCTGCGGCAATTGCGGATGTTGGCTGTTCTGCGGACTTGGCATGGGCTGGCGTTCGGCAAAGTTAATAAGTTAACATTGTATAGCTTAATCAAAGCGGAGGCGACAGTGTCCGCCACGCATGAGATCAGGAGGGAATGCGATGTCCTTGCACAATAAAGTGATCGTGATTACCGGGGCGGGTTCCGGCATAGGCGCGGCTTGCGCGCGCGCGTTCGCCAGCCAGGGCGCCAGGGTGGCGCTGATCGGCCGGCGCGAGCCGCCGCTGCAGGCGCTGGCGCTGGAAACCGGCGGCCTGGCGCTGGCCGGGGACGCCGCCGACGGCGCGCACTGGACGGACGCGTTGGCGCGCATCCACGCGCGCTGGGGGCGAGTGGACGGGCTGTTGGCTTGCGCCGGCGGCCTGGGCATGGGCTCGGCGCTAGCGACCGACGACACGGCCTGGCGCGCGGCGCTGAGCGTAAATCTGGACACTGCCTTTGTGTCGGCGCGCGCCTGCCTGCCGGACCTGATCGCCCAGCGCGGCAGCATGGTGCTGATGGCCTCCATCGCGAGCCTGGCGGCCGTGCCGGAGGCCTGCGGCTATGTGACGGCCAAGCATGCGCTGCTGGGCTTGACCCGCTCGCTGGCCAAGGATTTCGGCCCGGCCGGCGTGCGCGTCAACGCGGTCTGTCCCGGCTGGGTGCGCACGCCGATGGCGGATCTGGAAATGCAGCCGCTAATGGCAGCGTATGGTGAGGACCTGAAGGCAGCTTACCGGCGCGTGAGCGCCGATGTGCCGCTGCGGCGGCCGGCGGAGCCGGAGGAGGTGGCCGCGGTGTGCCGGTTCTTGCTGTCCGATGAGGCCGCCATCGTGCATGGGGCTTGGCTGGCGGCGGACGGCGGCGCCACCGCGGTGGATGTGCCGACGCTGGCTTATTCGCGGCTGGCGGCGGAGACCGCGGGCTGAGCCGGGACGACATTGACGACGCTGGCCCGCGCGCCCACGCGGAAGCTGCGGCTGGCGCCGAAGTCCCGCCCCTGGTAGCCGAAGATCTTGCCATCGGTTTGCATCCGCTCCAGGTCGATCAGCAGCACGCCCAGCGTGGGAATGATTTTTTCGCGCCAGACAAACAGGTAAAGCCCTTGCGCCAGTTGGAAGCCGTGGCAGCGATCGACGTCGGCCAGCCCTTGCTCCACGCCTTCCAGGCAGTGCC
The DNA here is from genome assembly GCF_001043555.1 of Chromobacterium sp. LK1. Classification (NCBI taxonomy): domain Bacteria; kingdom Pseudomonadati; phylum Pseudomonadota; class Betaproteobacteria; order Neisseriales; family Chromobacteriaceae; genus Chromobacterium; species Chromobacterium sp. LK1. Next base: position 40,418 of record NZ_LDUI01000022.1, read on the forward strand.
AGGCGTAGAAATGGTCGTTCAGGTAAATATGCTCGTAGCACTCGGTGGGGCTGTAGCGGTAGCGGTTGCGCATGCCCACCAGTTCGCCGCAGCCTGGCGGCGGCGCTTCCGTCGCCGGACGGTTGATCGCGCCGTGGGCGAAGCTCACGGCGACGCCGCTTTGTTCCAGCTCGCGCTCGGCGCGTTCAAAGGCGGATAGCCTGACATCGGCGGCGTCGGGCAGGCTGCCGCTCACCAGGGTGCAGCGCTGCCGTCCGAGGTCCAGCGCCAGGCTGAGCGAGAGCCGGGCGTCGCCACCGTGGCGGAAGTCGATGAAGAAGACGCCGGGGCGCAGCGAATTGGACGCGTGATAACCGTCGACCTCGGCCAGCGCCGAGGCCAGGCCAGGGCGCACGATGTCGACGTGGGCGCGGCCCTCGCTGTCGAAGCGGCAGTCGGCGGCGCTGTTGTCGTCGAAGCACAGCAGCAGATTATTGCCGTCCAGTTCCTTGCTATGCGGCGGCGCCAGGCTGTCCGGCGCGAAGCCGTCGGCCAGCTCGCCGACCTGAATGAAGCTGGGGAGGATGTCTTGCATTGGGTGGCTCCTTTGGTTGGCGGATAATAGGCGCGGGGGTCTTGATGCCCGCGGCTTAAAGGCCGTGGCGTTCGGCCTGCGCCTGCAACTGCCGCGTTTGCAGGTCGCGCATTGCCGCGCCCGGCTGTTGCGCGACGACCAGCTCCAGTAGCGGATCCTCCACCGGGGTGCGGACGCCGGACAGCGCTTCCAGCGCGGCCAGGCCGCAGAAGGGCACATAGGCTTCGGAATAACCGCCCTCGTGCAGCATGGCCAGGCGGCCGCCGGCTGCGGCATCGGCGTATTCGACCAACTGCGTGGTCAGCGCGCGGAAGGTGTCGCTATGCGCCTGCATCCGCGCCAATGGATCCAGCGCATTGGCGTCATAGCCGCAGGCGACGATGATCAGCTCCGGCTGAAAGCGGCGCAGCGCCGGCAGGACCAATAGCCGCATCGCGTCCAGATAGGCCTGGTGGCCGCCTCCGGGCAGCAGCGGGATGTTGAGGTTGGCGCCCAGGCCTTCGCCCTCGCCGCGGTCGTCGGCGCCGCCATAGCCGGGTGGGTAACAGCCATCCTGATGCAGGGAGATGGTCAGCACATCGCCGCGGCGATAGAAAATGGATTGGCTGCCATTGCCGTGATGCACATCCCAGTCGACGATGGCGACGCGGCGCAGGCCGTGGCGGGCGATGGCCAATTCGGCGGCGAGGGCGGCGTTGGCCAGAAAGCAGAAACCCATTGCAGCGTCCGCCAGGCAATGGTGGCCGGGCGGACGCGACAAGGCATAGCTCTTGTCCGCCTCGCCGCTGAGCAGGGCGTCCACCGCCGCCCAACACAGGCCGGCGGACAGCTTGGCGATTTCATAACTGCCAGGGCCAATCGGCGCTTGCTGGCCCAGGATGCCGCCGCCGGCGTCGCTGAGCGCCTGGAAGCGTTGTAGATAGGCGGGTGTGTGCACGCGCAGCAGATCATCCTCATCCAGCGTCGGCGCGCTGCGCACTTGCAGCCGGGCGCTGAGACCGGACACGTCCATCAGACTTTTCAAGCGGCGCTTGCTGTCCGGCGATTCTGCGTGGCCGCCGCCGGAAGGCGGCTGCACCCAGCCGCCCACCGGCAGGATTTGCGCGTGTTGCCCGGCGCTGTGCCACAGGCAGAGTTCGTCGAAGAAAAAGGCGGTGCGCGGCGGCATGGCGGGCTCCGGTGAAGTGGCGGCGGTTTTGGTGTGCACGCGCTGGCCGCGCGAGGTCTTGGAGCAGGCTGGCAGCAGCCAGGGGGCGCGGCAAGCGCCGGCCTCGGGCTTTGCCGATTTGGGATAGGCCCGGCGCAACACCGCCGGCTTCAGCGCTTGAGTCGGCGCAGCGCGTCCTGCAGCGCCTTGCGGTAGTCGGGCGTTTCCCGGGTCTGGGCGATGGCGTCCCACAGCTGGCGCGTCAGTTGAGGCCTGCTGTCGGCGAAAGCATGGGAAAAAATCAGGTAATAAGGTTTGGAGACCAGGTCCGGGCCGACTTTCTCTATCTGGTCCCGGTAGGCATGGTTGCCAGCCAGCAGGCTGTCGCCAGCCAGGGTCGGCAAGGCCACGCCGCTGAGACGGCGCGCCAGCAGCTTGTTCAGGTTCTGCACGGGGTCGCGGGAGCTGTCGTCGACTTGCGCGCCCAGCGCCAGGAGCTGGGCAATCACCGAGAAGCCGGTTTGGGCGCCGATGGCAGCGTCGACATTGCTGAGGCGCTGGCCATCCCAGCCCAGTTTCGAACCTTTTAGCCGGTACAGGCTATAGCCGTCGGTATGCATGCGCAGCGCCGGGTCGGCGGCGTCGCCCTTCATCGGAAAGACGCCGATGACGAGCCGCTCCGGCTTGAAGCTGATTTCGAACAGCCCGTCGAGCTGATTGTTCTGCACCTCGCTCAGGCAGCGGGTCCAGGCCATCTGCTGGATTTCCAGTTTGACCTTGGCGGTGCGGGCCACGGCTTTGAGCATCAGCAGGCTCAGGCTGGGGCCATTCAGCCGCCGCCACGGCGGGGACTCCATGTCCTCGGTGCACAGGCGGACACTGTCCGGCGACGGCGCGGCGGCGGCAAAGGCGCAAAACAGCGCAAGCAAGAGGCAAAGACGAAAACGCGGCATGGTGGCGGGGCTTGAGGGTGGCGGCTCTTCAAGTTTTTTGCGGCGCGGGGGAAAAAGCAAGCAAGGAAAGGACAGGGATGAACGCAAAAAAGCCGATTCGCGTAGAATCGGCTGGTTTCGCCGCCAGTTGCATGGTCTGGCGCAATCGTGATTCGCAGTTTTTTGGTGGAGGTAAGCGGGATCGAACCGCTGACCTCTTGCATGCCATGCAAGCGCTCTCCCAACTGAGCTATACCCCCGCACCGGCTGCGTTTCACAGTGCTGCGCAGTATATGGCAGGCTCCGATTCTTGTAAATAGCCGGCGCCATTTTTTTTGGATAATTTTCCGGGGGCGGCGCAGCCGGCGGCATAGGAGCCCGCCGGGGGCTCGGTTATAATCATCAGTTCGCCAGCCATTCAACAGGAAGCAAGCCGATGTCGGTAGGGCATTACGAAAACTTTCCGGTGGGCTCCATTCTGCTGCCGCGCCGGATGCGCCGCGCGGTGCATGCGATCTACCGCTTCGCGCGCTATGCCGACGATGTGGCGGACGAGGGCGACAACACGCCGCAGCAGCGCCTGGCGGAGCTGGACTTCCTGGGCGCGGAACTGGCGCGCATAGGCGCCGGCCAGCCGCCGGAAATGCCGATGATGCGCGAGCTGGCGGCGGCGGTGGCCGAGCATGGCCTGGATTTGCAGCCGTTTCATGATCTGCTGTCGGCTTTCCGTCAGGACGTGGTCACCACCCGCTATCGCGATTTCGGCGAACTCGCCGATTATTGCCGCCGTTCGGCCAATCCGGTGGGGCGGCTGATGCTGGCCTTGTACGGCGAGGGCGATCGCCGCTCGCTGGCGATGTCGGACGGCATCTGCACGGCCTTGCAATTGATCAACTTTCTGCAGGATGTGGAGCTGGACTGGCGCAAGGGCCGGGTCTATCTGCCGGAGCAGGATTTGCAGCGCTTCGGCGTGAGCGAGGCGCAGATCGCCGCGCGCGACGCCGGCGGCTTGTGGCAGCCGATGATGCGCGCCCAGATCGAGCGCGCGCGCAAGATGTTGCAGGCCGGCGCGCCGCTGGGCAAAGTGCTGAAGGGCAGGATGGGGCTGGAACTGCGACTGATCATCCTGGGCGGCGAGCGCATCCTGAAGAAGCTGCACGACTCCGGCGGCGATGTGTTCCGCCGGCGCCCGGTGCTGAACTGGCGCGACTGGATCTATATGTCGTGGCGCGCGCTGCGCGCGAAATGAGCGCCGCGGCGCGATGATGAAGAATATTGACGGATGGCGGTCCGCCGGGACCGCCGCCGCTTGGACAGGAGTGGCGCGTGACGCCTGATCAGTATTGCGAAGACAAGGCCGCGGCCAGCGGTTCCAGCTTCTACTATAGCTTCCGCTTCCTGCCGGAGCCGCGACGCCGCGCGATTACCGCGCTGTACGCCTTCTGCCGCGAGGTGGACGACGTGGTGGACGAATGCCACGATCCCGGCGTGGCCCGCGCCAAGCTGGCCTGGTGGCGCGGCGAGGTGGCCAAGCTCTACCAGGGCGGGTCGGAACACCCGGTGATGCAGGCGCTGCAGCCGCATGTGCGGGCTTTTGGCCTGCCGCAGCGCGAGTTGGAGGAGATCATAGACGGCATGGAGATGGACCTGAGCATGGTGCGCTACCAGCGCTTCCAGGACTTGCTGCGCTATTGCCACCACGTTGCCGGCGTGGTGGGCCAGCTGGCGGCGCGCATCTTCGGCCACAGCGACGAGAAAACGCTGGAATACGCGCATGAGCTGGGCATCGCCTTCCAATTGACCAATATCATCCGCGACGTGGGCGAGGACGCGCGCCGCGACCGCATCTATCTGCCGATGGAGGAGCTGCAGCGCTTCAACTGCCCGGCGATGGACATCCTGCATTACGAAGAGAGCGCGGCGTTCAAGGCGCTGATGGAGTTCCAGATCGAGCGCGCGCAGCAATACTATCGCCAGGCCTGGGAGCTGCTGCCGGCGGCGGACCGCAAGGCGCAGCGCCCCGGCCTGCTGATGGCGGCGATCTACCGCGCGACGCTGGAGGAAATCAAGTTGGACGGGCCGGCCAAGGTACTTAATCAGCGCCTGTCGCTGACCCCCATCCGCAAGTTGTGGCTGGCATGGAAAACCTGGACCTTCGGCTACCGGCCGTGAGCCGCGCATGAGCGGGCCGCGCATCGCCGTGATCGGCGCCGGCTGGGCCGGCCTCGCCGCCGCGGTGGAACTGGCCGGACGGGCGCAGCTGACGGTGTTCGAGGCCGGCCGCGAGCCGGGCGGTCGCGCGCGCCGCATCGGCGTGCCCGGCAGCCGGCTGGACAACGGCCAGCACATCCTGATCGGCGCTTATCGTGAATGCCTGCGGCTGATGGCCGCGGTGGGCGTGGATGAGCGCCAGGCCTTGCTACGCCTGCCGATGCGCTGGCAACGCCAGGGCGGCATCAGCCTGAGCTGCCCGCGCTTGCCGGCGCCGCTGCATCTGGCAGTCGGTCTGTTGACGGCACGCGGCATAGGCTGGCGCGACAAGGGCCGGCTGGCGCTGGCCTTGCAGCGTTTGAAACGGCAAGCCTGGCGGGTGGAGCCGGATTGCGCGGTGGCGCAATGGCTGGCGGAGCAGGGGCAGTCGGAGACGCTGATCCGCGAGTTCTGGCGGCCGCTGGTGCTGTCCGGGCTGAATACGCCGCTGGAACTGGCATCGATGCGAGTGCTGGCCGCGGTGCTGCGCGACAGCCTGGGCGCGGACCGCGCCGCCAGCGACCTGTTGCTGCCGCGAGTGGACCTGTCGGCCTTGTTTCCCGATCCGGCCTGGCAATGGCTGGCGGCGCGCGGCGCGGATTTGCGCGCCGGTCGGCGCGTGCGCGGCGTCACGGCGGATTCAGCGGGGGTGAGCGTGGACGGCGAGCGTTTCGATGCCGCCATCCTGGCGGTGGCGCCGTATCACGCGGCGGAACTGACGGCGGAGCCAGCGCTGCGCCAGCTGACCGAGGCTTATCGTTACTGGCCTATCTATACCGTATACCTGCAGTTTGACGGACCGCTGCGCTTGCCGGCGCCGATGTGCGCCTGCAGCGGCGGGGTCGGCGACTGGCTGTTCGACCGCGGCGCGCTGATGGGCGAGACCGGCTGGGTGGCCGCGGTGATGAGCGCGCCGCAGCATCTGGACGCGCTTGCGCAGGAGGAACTGGCTGCTCTGGTGGAGGCCGAGGTGCGCCGGCTGGACCCGCGGGCCGGCCCAATGCTTGGTTTCCGGGTACTGACGGAGAAACGGGCCACTTTTGCCAGTTTGGTCGATATGAGGCGACCGCCGCAGCCAAGCCCGGTACAATCGCTTTATTTGGCGGGAGATTGGACGCATGCTGAATATCCTGCCACTTTGGAGGGGGCCGTGCGGAGCGGCGTGGCTGCCGCCCGCGCGGTGATTGCAAGACTGTGAACCGGCCGCGCCGCGTGAGCGCCGCCGCCGAGCCTGATTACAAGATAGCGAAAAAAATGACGACAGATATCGCCTCTAACGCATTCAAGGACCGTGTGGTGCTGGTCACCGGCGCCACTCAGGGCATAGGCCGCGAGGCCGCGCTGACGTTGGCGCGCCATGGCGCCACCGTGGTATTGCTGGCGCGCAGCGTCAAAGGCCTGGAGAAGGTCTACGATGAAATAGCGGCCGCCGGTGGGCCGGAGCCGGCGGCGGTGCCGCTGGACCTGCTGAAGGCGGCGGAGGGAGATTTCAACAATCTGGCGATGATGATCAAGCGCGAACTGGGGCGCCTGGACGGCATCCTGCACTGCGCTTCGCATTTTTACGCGCTGTCGCCGCTGTCCAATCAGACGGTGGAAGAGTGGATGGACCAGTACCGGATCAATACCGTGGCACCGTTCGCGCTGAGCCGCGCCTGCCTGCCGCTGTTGAAGGAATCTCCGGACGCCGCGGTCTTGTTCGTCGGCGAAACCCACGCGCTGCACCCGGCGCCGTACTGGGGCGGTTTCGGCGCGTCCAAGGCCGGGCTCAATTATCTGACCCAGGTGGCGGCCAATGAATGGGATGTTTATCCGCAGCTGCGCGTCAACCAGCTGATTCCGGGGCCGGTGAATTCGCCGCAGCGCAACCGCACCCATCCGGGCGAGGACAAGTCCGAGCGCGGCGCCTTGGCGGACCTGATGCCGCACCTGCTGTACTGGCTGGGGCCGGCCAGCCAGGGGCGCAGCGGCGAGATCGTGGAATTGGATCTGCGCGCCCGGCGCGCTTGAAGGGAAGGGGTAGGCATGAGCATACGGCGATGGCTGTGGTTGCCGTTGCTGCTGGCGCTGGCCGGCTGCAACTGGGTGGGCAACGTCACCGGTTTGACCAAGGACGCCAACAAGGCGATAGGCGCGGCCTGTCGCCAGACCGGGCGTTCGCTGGAAGAGTGCTATCTGCGCAACCCTGAAGCCGACAAGGCGGCGATCTATTCCGGCTGGCGCGAGATGAACGAATACATGGCCAAGAACAAGCTGGACACCATGGAGCCGCCACGGGAGGCCTCGTCGCCGGCAGGAATGCCGGCGCCCACCGCCAGCGGCCACGGCGCCGCGTCCGCGCCGATGGAAAAATCCAGCGCCAACGCCGTGCCCTCCGGCCCCAAGCCCTTGAGCAACGAAGAGGCTGAACGCGCGGCGCGCACCGATCCACAAGTGGAGGCGGTGCTGGCGGCGATACGCAACAAGCCGGCCGGCGAGGGCGGCGGAAAGTCCAAGTCGGCCTCCGGCGCCGAGCCGGAGCAAAAACGGCTGCTCAACATCATCAATGAACTCAACAAGAACAGCGGCGCGCCTGGTTCGCACAGCTGATTCCCCTTCCCGTTTTTCCTGATGGCAAAAATCAAAACCGTTTTCAGTTGTGCCGAGTGTGGCGGCCAAACGCCGAAATGGCAGGGCCAGTGCCCGCATTGCAATGCCTGGAACACGTTGACCGAGGCGGTGCAAGCCGCGCCGGCGGCGAACGCGCGCTTTCAGTCCTGGAGTGACAGCGCCACCCAGGTGCAGAAGCTGTCCGATGTGCAGGCCGAGGAAGTGCCGCGCGATCCGTCCGGCATCGAGGAGCTGGACCGGGTGCTGGGCGGCGGCGTGGTGCGCGGCGCGGTGATCCTGATCGGCGGCGACCCCGGCATCGGCAAATCCACGCTGCTGCTGCAGGCGCTGTCCGAGATCGGCGCGCGCCGCAAGGTGCTGTATGTGTCCGGCGAGGAATCGCCGCAGCAGATCGCGCTGCGCGCGACCCGGCTGTCGGTGGTTACCGACCGGGTGGACCTGCTGGCGGAAATCCGCCTGGAGGCCATCCTGGAAACGCTGAAGCGCGAGCAGCCGGAAGTGGCGGTGATCGATTCGATCCAGACCTTGTACACCGATCAGGTCACCTCGGCGCCCGGCTCGGTGTCCCAGGTGCGCGAATGCGCGGCGCAGCTGACGCGCATGGCCAAGCAGACCGGCATCACCATTCTGCTGGTGGGCCACGTCACCAAGGAAGGCTCGCTGGCCGGCCCGCGCGTGCTGGAGCACATGGTGGACACCGTGCTGTATTTCGAGGGCGATTCCCACTCCAACTACCGGATGATACGCGCGATCAAGAACCGCTTCGGCGCGGTCAACGAGCTGGGCGTGTTCGTGATGACCGATCGCGGCCTCAAGGGCGTGTCCAATCCCTCGGCCATCTTCCTGTCGTCCTATCGCGACGATGTGGCAGGCTCCTGCGTGCTGGTTACCCAGGAGGGCAGCCGACCGCTGCTGGTGGAGATCCAGGCGCTGGTGGATGACTGCCACGGTTTCCAGCCCAAGCGGCTGACCGTGGGCCTGGAGCAGAACCGGCTGGCCATGCTGCTGGCGGTGTTGCATCGTCACGGCGGCGTCGCCTGCTTCGATCAGGATGTGTTCCTCAACGCGGTGGGCGGGGTCAAGATCAACGAGCCGGCGGCCGACCTGGCCATCATCCTGGCCATGGTGTCCTCGCTACGCAACAAGGCCTTGCCGGAAAAACTGGTGGTGTTCGGCGAAGTGGGCCTGGCCGGTGAGGTGCGCCCGGTGGCGCGCGGCCAGGAGCGTCTGAAAGAGGCAGCCAAGCTGGGTTTCACCCGCGCCATCGTGCCGCAGGCCAACCGGCCGCGCCAGCCGATAGACGGACTGCAGGTGATCGCGGTGGAGCGCCTGGATCAGGCGGTGGACTTCTGTCGCGAATGAGCGGTAAGAGCCTGTTTACGATCTGCTGCGTGTCGTGGAGCGTTACACGGTGAGTACAACTTCGAAATGCTCATGTACCGTGTGTACACTCCGCTTTCTCAGCTGTTTTCGCCTTGTCTCGCTTTAGCTCGCGAGATCGTAAACAGACTCTAAGAAAGTGGATAGCGAATGATAGAAGACCGAGACATAGAAGCGGAACGGCCGTATCTGTTCCGCTACGCGCTGGCGCAGCTGCGCGAAAGGGACGCCGCCGACGAGGCGGTGCAGGAGACGCTGCTGGCGGCGCTGGAATCGCGCGCCTCCTTCAGCGGCAAATCCACGCTGCGCACCTGGCTGACTTCCATCCTGCGCTTCAAGCTGATCGACGCCTTGCGCCGCAAGGGCAAGGAGAAGCTGTTCGAATCGCTGGAGGACGAGGCGGACGATGGCGACTTCGACGGCCTGTTCAGCCGCGACGGCCACTGGCGCGAACCGGTCAAGGCCTGGAGCGGCCCGGAGCAATCGCTGGTGTCGCGTCAGTTCTGGGAGGTGTTCGAGCAATGCTCGGAAGTGATGCCGCGCCGCACCGCGATGGTATTCGTGATGCGCGAGGTGATGGGCATGGAGATCGCGGAGATCTGTAATAATCTGGAGATCACCGCGACCAACTGTTCTGTGCTGTTGTATCGCGCCCGCATGAGCTTGCGGGAATGTTTTTCAATTCGCTGGAGCCGGGAGGCTAGCGTATGAAGTTGAGTTGTCGTCAGGCCAGCCGCCTGATTTCGGCCTCGCAGGACCGTTCCTTGAGCCAATGGGAATACGTGCGCCTGCGCGTGCACCTGTTCATGTGCGGCAATTGCCGCAATTTCTCGCAACAGCTCAAGTTGCTGGGAGAGGCCGCGCGTCGGGCCGGCCGCGGCGAATAAGCCGGGCAAGGGCGCGCAAACCGGCCACGGCCGGTTTTTTCTTGGCTCCTGGTGAGTCATTTGTCATTATTTGGCGTGACCCATTGAGCCGAGGAGCCTATCTATGTCCGCCAGTGCCCTGTTGCAAACCCTGATCCGCGAACATGACAACGATGCGCATGCCGCCGCCGCGAGCCTGCGCCAGCTGGCCGCGACAGCGGCGGAGCTGGACGCCGAGCAATTGGCCAGCCTGAGCTGGCTGATCAACCACGTGCTGGGCGAGACGCTTGGCGATTGGCTCGCCGCCTGGGGCTTGCAGCGCCAGCTGCCGTCCGCGGCGCCATCGGCCAAGCAATTGCGCAATCAGGCGGTGGCGGCCGGCGAGGCCGGCGCGGATCAGGAGGCGCGGGAACTGGGCCGATGCTTGGCCGTAGCGTTGGCGGTGCCGCCGCCCGCCGCCGAATTGGCGATAGCGTTGGCCGCCTTGCAGCATCTGGCGCCGTCGTTGGCATCGGGCGCGGCCTATCAGCGCTTGCGGGTTCTGCTGCCGATGACTGCGGCCACGGAGGCGGGCGCCGCCGACGCGATGTTGGCGGCCGCCTTGAGCAATGTGTTGTCCGGCTTGCTGGAGCGTGATTTGTCGGTGTTGGCCGCGGACGAAGCCGACGCGCTGCGCGAGGGCGCGGCGCTGGCCCGTCAGCTGTGGGCGCGCGCCGGCGGCTGGCTGCAGCAAGAGCGGGCCTGTTATCTGCAAGCGCTGGTGGCCAATGGCCTGAGGGAATGGGAGGCTGCGCGGATTTGGGCGTGGCAGGGCTTGGATCTGATCACCACGCATGGCGAAGAAGCGGTGGATCAGGCCTTCCTGTTGCTGGAGCAGGTCAAGGCTTGCGGTCGGTTGGAGCAACACGAGGCTGCGGAGCAAGCATGGGCGCAAGCGCGGCGGCTGGCGGCCGCGTTCGAGGATGCCGAGTTGAAAGCCTGGTTCGAGCAACGCGCGGCCGCGCTGGCGCCGGCATAGCGCTTGCCGGTTCGCGGCCAAAAAGAAGCCGGCGTGAGCCGGCTTGAATTTTCAAGGGTGCGAAGAAAACTGGGTGTGGCTCAGCGCTTGCGCTTGCCGTTGTTGCTGACCTTGGCCGCCGCGCACTGATGCGGGCAGGTGGCGCACTGGCTGTCGCTGAGGCCGGCGCCGGTGAGCGATTGCTTGAGCGCACAGACCGAGCGGCGGCAAGCGATGAAGCGGATCTGGTTTTCCGAGGCCAGCTCGCGGAAATGGCGCATCACGTTGTGGCCCAGAAAATCGGTGAACAGGATCAAGAGGTCGGTGCCGGCGGGCAGGCGGTCCACCTTGCGCTGGTGCGAACTGTTACGGCCGCTGACATGACGATGGATGTTGATGCCGAAGTCGCGCAACACATCCGGAATATTGCCGAGGGTATCGGCTCCCACAAGCATGGCATTCATTGGACATCCCTTCCTGGTTAATTTTCCGAAATGATAATCGTTATCATTTAAGCGGTCAATCGCAAACTTTGAAATTGGCAATCAGGACAGGGTGGAACTGTGGCGTTTTGTTGGCTGCGTCCGCCCGGCAAGGCTCATGGGCCGGGATGTGGCATGAGCGCCATGCATGCCTTGACCCGTGGAGGGCACTCGGCCCGGTCTTTTGGGCAGGGGACGCTGGGTGGCGATGTTAGCCATCGGTGTCGCAGTTGGAGAGTGCTGTTTGCATAATTCATGGCTGCCATCAGGTTTACGCATGTAACAGTGGCTAATAGCTGGAAATAAGAAGTATTTACAGTCCTCGATTTTTAACGCGATTGCAAAAAAGCAACATGATTTCGGCATGGTTTCATGCCCCTCTTTTGTAGTGACTGCTCTAAATATGCGATAGGAATTTTTGGATATTGGATTCCGTGTTCCGGTTAGACGCTTGTTTAATAACGGTTTTGAGGTGTTAAGAAGTATTGCTTCAAACATAGTGCCCACTCGCTCTGAAGATTGAGAAGGGAGGCGTGGGAAAAGTTTATTGACGCTAATCATGATTAATTCGCACACTCGAATCGCCTTCGGTTCAGATCAAAAAATGAGCACATGAATGCTCTCGAAGAGCCATAAACCCGACGAGGTCAGTGGCCGGATGAACTCACAAAGGGATTGGAGAATCATGAACTATCGCAAGAAGAGAATCGCGCTGGCGCTCGCCATGCTCGGCGCCGGAGCCATGCCTCTGGCCCATGCGGACGACAATAGCGGCACCCTGGACCGAGTGGAAATCACCGGTTCCAACATCAAGCGCTCCATCAAGCAGGAGCAGGCGATCCCGATGACCATCATCAAGACCGATGACCTGATCAAACAGGGCATGACCTCGGTCGAGCAAGTGGTCAACAGCCTGGCCGCCAACCAGTCCACCCAGGGCGCCAACGCCGCGGTGGGCGCTTCCACCGGCGGCGCGTCCTACGCCAGCCTGCGCGGCCTGGGCCACCAGTACACCCTGATCCTGCTGGACGGCCGCCGCATCGTGAACCAGCCGATGGACGGCACCTCGGTCGACCTCAACGCCATTCCGCTGACGGTGATAGACCGCATCGAAGTGGTGCGCGACGGCGCCTCCGCCATCTACGGCACCGACGCCATCGGCGGCGTGATCAACTTCATCACCAAGAAAACCATGCAGGGCCTGTCCATTGGCGGCGAGTTCCTGTCCCCGCAGCGTTCCGGCGGCCAGGAGCGCAGCGTCAACCTGTCCTACGGCTATGGCGACCTGGGCAAGGACGGTTTCAATATCTACGGTGCTTACGAGTATCACAAGACCAACAAGATCATGGCCACCCAGCGCGATTTCGCGTCCCAGATCACCAGCAGCACCAAGCGCAGCGTCAACAGCTTCCCGCCCAACTACCTATTGCCCAGCGGCGATCTGATAACCGGTTCGCCCAATTGCGCGCCGCCGTATTCGACGCCGGACGGCAGCGGCGCTTGTTCGCAGCTGTATTCGCTGTTCCCGTCGATCCAGCCCGAGGTCGAGCAGCAGACCGGCGTGCTCAAGGGCACCACCCGCATCGGCGACCACGAGCTGTCGCTGCAATACCTGGTGACCGAGACCAAGAACACCACCTGGGTGGCGCCGACGCCGTTCTCCGGCGACGTGACTTCGCCGACCGCGCCGGGCCAGAACCCGGCGGACGGCCCGTTCCCGGTCTATGGCCGTTCGGTGCCGGCCGGAGCGCGCGTGGACAGCACCACCGCCACCACCCAGCGCCTGCAGATGAACCTGGAAGGCCTGATCGCCGGCTGGGACTACCGCGCCGGCCTCGGCCACTCGGAAAGCAAGGTCACCCACGATCTGGAAGGCGGCTACCTGAGCCAGAGCAAGCTGCAGAACGCGCTGAACAACGGTTTTGATCCGGGCTCCTCCGATCCGGCCGCCTGGAAGCCGTTCTCGTCCAGCGGCCGCATCGAGCAGGCCAAGTCCAAGCTCGATCTCGCCGACTTCAAGGTCAGCAAGGAAGTGCTGCAACTGCCGGCCGGCATGCTGGCGGTGGCCATCGGCGCCGAGGCGCGCCGTGAAACCATCGAGCACACCTATAACCATGCGCTGTCCACCGACACCCTGAGCACCGGCCTGACCAAGACCAACGACGGCAGCGGCCAGCGCAATGCCCAGGCCTTGTACGGCGAACTGGACATCCCGGTGATCAAGCACCTGGACGCCAACCTGGCGGTGCGCTACGACCACTACAGCGATTCCGGCAGCTCGGTGAACCCCAAGGTCTCGCTGAAGTACCAGCCGGTGCCGCAAGTGCTGCTGCGCACCTCGGCCAGCACCGGTTTCCGCGCGCCCTCGCTGTACGACATCAACCAGCCCAACCAGCAGCAGCTGACCGCCAAGAACTACACCGACCCGGTATTGTGCCCGGGCGGCGTGCCCCAGCCCGGCGCCGGTTCCTCCTCTTGCGTCAAGACTCAGCAAAACCTGATGACTGGCGGCAACAAGAGCCTGCAGCCGGAAAAATCCTCGTCGATCTCGGTGGGCATGGTGCTGGAACCGGTCAAGGACCTGACCACCAGCGTGGACTTCTGGTGGACCAATATCCAGAACACCATAGGCTCGCTGAACGAGCAGACCATCTTCGCCAACCCGGGCAAGTACGCCAACCTCTTTGTCCGGGATTCGAAGAACAATCTGCTGTACGTGACCGATCTCACCGACAACCAGGGCAATACCAGCGCCGCCGGCGTCGATCTGGGCTTCTCCTACCGTCTGCCGCGCACCTCCATCGGCGACTTCACGGTGAACCTGGACGGCACCTATATCAGCAAGCACAGCTTCCAGTATGAAAAGGGCGGCGCTTACTTCAGCGACCTGGGCGCCTACGTCAACGGCGGCCCCACCTTCCGCTGGCAGCACAATCTGGCGCTGAACTGGATGCACGGCGCGTGGAGCGGCATCCTGGCCCAGGACTACAAATCGGGTTACACCGATTCCGACCCCAGCCACATGGTCAAGCCTTACTCCACCTGGAACCTGTCCGGCTCCTACGCGCTGGACAAAAAGCTGACCATCACCGCCGGCATCAAGAACCTGTTCGACCAACTGCCGCCGTGGAGCAATCAGGGCGAAACCACGCCCCAGGGCTATGACCCGCGCTTCACCGACGCGGTGGGCCGCGCCTACTTCGTGAAGGCCAGCTACAAGATGTAACTCCGCCACCGGGACGGCGCCAGCCGTCCCGGATGGAGGGAGGACGCAGGAACCGGCCTTCGCGAGAGGGCCGGAGTGGCAGATGGCGGCCGCGTCGGCCCCAGCCCGCTCACAAGGCGGGGAGGGCGCCGGTCAAGCCGCAGCAATTGTGGGTATAAACATGACGAGCATCACAGCC
>NZ_LDUI01000023.1:0-32719 GCF_001043555.1 Chromobacterium sp. LK1
CTGGTAGCGGCTGAAGCCGCCATCCGAGCCCAGGCTCTGCACCTTGGACACCACGCCGCAACGCAGGCTTTCCGCGCCGGCGGCATCGAGGATACCGAGGCGGGCCGGCAAGCCGAGCAGGGTCTTGAGTTCGATCGCGCCGTCCGGAGACAGACAGGTGAGCTGGTAGGCGTAGGGCCGGGACACGCCTTCCTCGCCAGCCAGGCTCAGCGGCAGCAGTTGCTCGGCCGCCACGCTGCCGTCGCCCAGGCTGAGGGTGAGCAGGCGCTGGTCTTGATTGAAGGCGGAGGCGAAGCTGGCGAGCAGGGTGCTGAGGTCCATGGGGCGCTGTCAGGCTGAGTCAGCCTTGTACCTTGTATACGTTGGAGGAGAGTTGCAGCGTGGCGTCGAAGGTGACCGGCGGCCGGTGCGGGTGCACTTTCAGCACCGCGTCGACGCGGAAGCGCAGGTGGCGCTCCATCTCGCGCGGCGCGTCCAGATTGACGCGCACGCGGGATAGCCGCGGCTCGTGCACTTCGATGGCGCGGCGCAGTTGTTCGCGCAAGAGTTCGCGGTCGTGCGGGTTGAGCAGGCTGATGCCGGACAGGTCCGGAATGCCGAAGCTCAGCATGCTGTCGTTGGCCAGCGGGTAGGCGTCGAACAGCTCTTGCACCGGCGCGAGCCGGGTGTTGAGCAGCGCTTCCAGATCCCGTGCCAGCGAGCGCTTGATCTGCGCCAGCTCGTAGAGCATGGTTTCGGCGCCATGGCTGTTGTCCGGCTGATCGTCCAACAGCCGGTCCAGAACCGATGGCAGCAGCTGGGCGTGGCGGCGGTTCATCGCTTACAGGCCGAAGATGCTTTGCATCTGGCTGGACAGCAGCCAGCGGTAGGCGACGAAGATGCCGGCGCCCACCACGGCCAGCAGCGCGAAGTACAGCCATAGCGGCAGTTCATGGCGCACAAAGGCCTGGAAGCGTTGCGGCAGTTGCCAGTTGGGCGCGAACTCGGCCTTGCCGCCGCGCACTTGCTGGATTTCCTGGCCCAGTTTGTGGGTCAGATAGCCCAGTTTTTCCTGGCCTTCCAGCAGGTATTTGCCCTGGAAGCCCAGCAGCAGGCAGGTATAGAACACTTCCAGCGGCTCGATATGGGTGGCCGGTTCCAGCCGCAGCTGTTCCAGGCGGTTGAAGAAGCCCTCGCCGGCCAGGTGCTCGCCAAACAGGCGCAGTTGCAGCGGCATGCGTTCCCATTCGTCGCGGATGTCGAATTCCGACGACAGGATGATTTCGTCCATCAAGGCGCAGAACGCGTACTTGGAGTGGTTGATGGCGTTCTGATCCTTGCCGAAGTTGCGCGCATTGCGCTCGTACTGGTTCAGGAATTGGTCGACGCGGCGGTTGAATTCCACCGCGCTGCTGGGGGCGTTGCCGTCCTTGAGCAGGAACAGCAGGTAGATGCCGTCTTCCAGCATTTCGCGCAGGGTGGGGGCCGCGGCGGCGGCCACGGCCAGCGGACGTTCTTGAGGGGTGGCGGCGGTTTGGTTCATGGCGGTCTCAGCGGAATACGGCGATCAGTTCAAGCGTCAGGTTGGAGAGCGTTTGCGGCATGTAGATGCAGATGCTGCGCGATTGCAGCATGCGGCTGAAGATTTCGCCGTGCGGCTCCAACGCGAAATAGTGGTTGCCCACCCGCACCGGAATGGCGGACGGGGTTTGCGCCGCGTGGCTGAGCGCCACGCCGCGCATGGCGGAGTTGAGGATTTTTTCCACGTCGTCCGGCGCGCCTATCTTCATCTTCAACGGCACGCTGTCGATGATCTGGCTGGCCGGCAGTTCGCTTTGCACCGACAGGTAGTAATCGACGTTTTCCAGCAGGCGGTCGCTTTCCAGCCGGCCGATGTAGAAGGACGGCTTGGGCGAGTGCAGCGGGATGATGGCGTAGCGCGAGGAAATCACGGTTTCCAGCAGTTCGCGGATTTGCGCGTCCAGCGCCGGCAGCACGGTGTGCAGGTCGTCGTGGCGGTAGGCCGGGATGTCGGACAGCGTGTAGTGGGTGGAGAAGGTCTGCAACTCGCCGCAGAATTCGGCCAGCGCCAGGTAGAGTTCTTCCGGATGCAGCGGGCTGGCCAGCGACAGGTGGCGCAGCTTGGCGAAGTTGCGGTTGACGGTGTGCAGCAGCCAGAAGGAGCTGATGTCGCTGGAGCTGTACTCCATCACGTTCTTGGCGCGTTCGCGCTGGCCGCCGGACAGCGCCTGGTTCTTCACCAGCAGGATGTCCAGCAGGCGGCGCAGCATGTGGCTGACTTCGCGCGAGCCTTCCACCGTCACCAGCGGCGGGATGAAGCCGCCGGCCAGGCTCCATTGGCCGGTGGCGTCCTTTTCCAGCCGGCACAGCGGGATGGCGTCGTAGCCATCGCGGTTTTCTTCCTCGATCATCAGCCGCACGTCCAGTTCCAGCGTGGACAGGTCGGCGTCCAGCGCCTGGGTGTAGAGGTCGGCCACTTCGACATTGGCGCTCTGGAAGCGGGTGGGGCGGGACATCGCCTCGCCGCTGCGGGTATTGCCGCCATAGGGCTGCATATGGGCGAGACAGGCGTAGAGCGTGGTCTTGATGCCGGCTTGCGGCAAGGTGTTCAGATCGCGCGACAAGGGCAGCGGCGCATTGACCGGCGCCTGGTACAGCGTGCCGTCGCGAAACAGGATGGACAAGGCGTCGATGCGGACGGTGCCGCCCTTCAGCGCCTGCTCATCCAGCGTGATCTGCTGCACGCCCCAGGCGTGGCGGTTGCTCAGTTGCTGCCGCGAGGAGAGGTGCTGCTCCAGCAAGAGGGCTTGCTGCTGAAAGTGCTGCGGGCGCAGGAACATGCCTTCGCCCCATAGCACTCGTTTGGCTTGTTGCATTACTGATACACCTTGTCTGGATTGCAATTTCAAATTCAATGGGCGCTGAAAATTCATCAGCGGGTTCGCCGGGCTTGGCCGCGGCGGCTGCGGGCGGCTTGCCCGGCAAGGCCAAATCCCGTCTGGGGCCGGGCGCAGCCGGTAATAACACCCTGTTCAAACTGTGTACACGATCGCTAAAATGCGCGACATTTTGCAGCAGCGCTTTGTCCTTGTCATGCAAAAGGCTTTGTTAATTTTCAGCGTCGCGCTCGATGGCCGGTGGCGCCTCAGTTCCGGCTGGCGGCGCAATCCACCTTGGGCGTGGAGGGCTGGCCGGGCATGGTCAAGGCCTTGGGCTTGATGGCTTCCAAGTGGCATTCCGCGGCGCGGAAGCTCAGATCCTTGCTACGGACGGTGTCTGCGTCATACAACAGGCGCCAGAAATTGGGGTCCGGACGGCGGAAGAAACCGACGACACCGATGAACTGTGCGTCTTTTTCAATGGTGACGTCATCCAGCGTCACTTTACCACCTGGCAAAAAGGTCAGTTCCTTGCTGCTGATCAGGCTATCGCCCAGGAGCTCGGATTCGGGTTTGCCGCTGGCCAGCGCTTCCATGGTCAGGCGGTTGAAGGCCTGCTGGTTTTTCAGCTGGTAGACATGCACCACCACGGACAGCGGTTTTCCTTTGGCGTCGCGGTTTAGCGTGGGGGTGCCCTCGGCCTTGATGTCTATGTTTTTGGTGCTGGAACAAGCGGTCAGAGTGGCTATGACAACGGCGGAAAACAAGACTGCTGCGCGTTGCCAATGGGGGCGTTTTTTCGTCATGACGGCGGTTCCTAACGATTGGATTTGTGACTATCTGCTATCGAAAGTATCCCAAATTTTTGGTTTAATTGGAATGCATGATAGCTGGCAATTTAATTTGCATATTGGCGTCAAAATCCGCGATTGGGTCGTTCAAGCTATTGATTTAAATTGTAATGTCATTTACTGTTTTGCGTCAAAATGCATTTTAACTATATCCTGCCAGTCCTTGTGTTTGGCATCGTCTCGCTGCTGTCGTGGCTGGGCTGGAAGTTCTTCTTGGGACAGCCCCGCATCTTGGAGGGAACGCGCTCTCCAAAGGCCGTCGCGCCGGTAGCGGACACGCCTGCGGCGGCTCCTGCGCTTTCGAATGAAAAGCGGGCATTGAGCGCCGCTTTTTTGCGTGTGTCGAGCGGAGCGCCGGGCGTGGCCGCCCGCTACTGGCGGGTGTGGCTGCCGGTGGTGTCCCTGCTGCTGGTGGCGTTGGCGGTGGCGATCACCCTGAAGCTGAACCGCTTCCACCGCAGCCCGGAGTTCGAGGCGGCCGAGTATGCCCAGGGCATCAGAATCAAACAAACGCTGCTGGAAGAAAAACTGGTGCCGCCGCCGCCGCTGCCGCCGGAAGCTTTTGTCAATGTCATCGCGGAGCGCCCCAGCCTGGGCCATGCCGACCGCGACTGGAGCAAGCTGAATCCGGAGTTCGTGCAGGTGGTGCTGCGGGTGATGGAAAAAATGAAGGCGCGGGGCTTTCCCATGGTGCTGCTGGAGGGCTACCGCAGCCCGGAACGCCAGGATTCTCTGGCCGGGCAGGCCACGCTGGTGACCAAGGCCAAGGGTGGCCAGAGCAAGCATCAATACGGCTTGGCTGTGGACCTGGCGCCGATCCGCGCGGGCAAGGTAGTGATTTCAGAACGTGACCCCTGGGCGATGCAGGCTTACACCGCGCTGGGGGAGGAAGCTGCTGCAGCCGGCCTGACATGGGGCGGTAACTGGAGCTTCAAGGACTTCGGGCATATTGAGAGGCCCGGCTCGCTCAAGTCCCTGCTCAAAAAATAACGGCTTACAAGAAGGTGGTGGGTGTTTATGAAAGGTTGGTTGCGTCACGCCAAAGTGGCTTCTGCAATCGGGTTCCTGATCCTGATCGCGTTGATCTGGTTCCTGGGCCCCTGGTTGGGCCTGGAGTCGCTGGAGGCCCGCTTGGGCTGGATCATCGGCGTCATGTTGTTCTGGGTGCTGACTCTGCTGGTGGGCCAGGTGCTGGCGCGCCGCGCCGGCGGCCTCTTGGAGCGCATGCTGCGCAAGCAGGCGGACGAGGCGGTGATCAACGCCAGTTCCGACAAGCGCGCCGAGGTTACCCTGTTGCGCCAGCGGTTGCTGGGCGCCATCGATACGCTGAAAAAATCCAAGCTGGGTTCCGCCAGCGGCAGCGCCGCGCTGTACGAGCTGCCGTGGTACATGATCATCGGCCACCCGGCGGCGGGTAAGAGTTCCGCCATCCTGCAATCCGGCCTCACCTTTCCGTTCAGCGACAAGAGCGGCATCCAGGGCGTGGGCGGCACCCGCAACTGCGACTGGTTCTTCTCCACCGAGGGCGTGCTGCTGGACACCGCCGGCCGTTACGCGACCCAGAGCGAGGACCGGGTGGAGTGGCTGGAATTCCTCAAGCTGCTGAAAAAGCACCGCGCCAAGGCGCCGGTGAACGGCATCCTGATCGCCATCAGCCTGCCGGAACTGGCGCAGCACAATAGCGAAGGCTTCACCCTGTACGCGCGCCAGATCCGCGAGCGCATCCACGAGGTGTGCAATACCTTCGGCCTGCTGGTGCCCATCTATCTGGTGTTCACCAAGCTGGACCTGTTGGGCGGTTTCGCCCAGTTCTTCCAGGAAGCCGACGACGAGGAACGCGCGCGGGTGTGGGGCGCGACTTTGAGCGCCGATCAAGGCGCCGGCTTCGACATCGCCACCGTCACCGGCCAGCAGTTTGAACTGCTGTACCGCGGCCTGGTGCAGGCCGGCGAGGAAAAGCTGATCCAGTATCGCGGCGACCAGATCAAGCCGGCCCATTTCGCCTTCCCCATCGAATTCCACGGCCTGAAAGAGGCGGTGGTCAAGTTCGTCAAGCTCTTGCACGAGGAAGACCCCTACCACGCGCGCCCGCTGCTGCGTGGCTTCTATTTCACCAGCGCGCTGCAAGAAGGCGTGCCGCGCATCGTCGCCGCCAACCGGGTGCAAGGCCAGTTCGACCTGAACAAGGGCGGTCAGGACATGAAGCAGGCGCCTGCGTCTTACAGCTTCTTCCTGCGCAATCTGTTCCGCGACGTGCTGTTCCAGGATCAACACCTGATTTCGCGCCAGACCAAGCCCAGCGGCAGCCGCTGGCGCTTGTTCGGCATGGCGGCCGGCGTGTTGTCGCTGGCGGCGCTGGCCAGCTTCTGGACCTGGTCCTTCATCGGCAACCAGCACCTGCTGGACGAGGTGAAGGCGGAACGCGCCCAGGCGCAGAAACTGGCCGCCAGCGGTCAGCTGTACGACAAGCTGCGCTCGCTGCAAATCCTGCAAAAGCGCCTGGAAGAACTGCAGGCCTATCGCAAGAACGGCGCGCCGTGGCAGATCGGTCTGGGCCTGTACCAGGGCAAGGAGCTGGAGCCGCAACTGCGCCGCGAGTATTTCGCCGGCCTGAAGGACGTGATGCTGCGCCCGGTGCAGCGCAATCTGGAAACCACGCTGGTGGCGCTGAAGCCCGAAGCGCCGGCCCCGGCGCCGGTGGTGAGCGAGCCGGCCAAGCCGGCGGTGGCGGCGCCCGCTCCGGCGCCGTTCAAACCCAAGCCCAAGAAGCACGCGCCGCGCGGAGGCCTGCCCAATATCAAGCTCAGCTTGCTGGATTGGCCGCAACGCGCCACCACGGCCAAGCTGGACGCGTCCGCGGCTCAAGGCGAAACCGCCGCGCCGCAGCGCAATCCGCAGCAGCTGGACGCCAGCTACAACGCGCTGAAAACCTATCTGATGCTGCATGAGCAGAAGCGCATGGACGAGGCGCACCTGATAGACCAGCTGCCGCGCTACTGGCGGCCGTATCTGGAAAGCCAGCGCGGGCAGTATTCGGTGGAAGAGGTGATGGCGGTGGCCGAAAAGCTGGTGGCCTTCTACGTCAGCCAGATCAAGGAAGCGGACCTGCCCTTGATCGACAACAACGCCAAGGTGGTGGGCGAAGCGCGCGATGTGCTGCGCGGCTCCTTCAAGCGCCTGTCCGCGCAGGAGCGCGTGTTCAACGAAATCAAGGCGCGCGCCAATACCCGTTTCTCGCCGCTGACCGTGGCGCGCATCCTGGACAACCGCGATCTGGACGTGATCGCCGGCAGCCAGATGGTGGAGGGCGCTTTCACCCGCGAAGCCTGGAACGGCTACGTCAAGGGCGCGATCGACGAAGCCAGCAAGGGCGAGATCCGCAGCGACGATTGGGTGCTGGCCTCGTCCACCCAGGACAATCTGGGCCGCGACGGCGACGTGGAGAAAAACCGCGCCACGCTGGAAACCCTGTATCGCACCCAGTACGCGGCGGCCTGGAAGAAATTCCTGATCGGCGTCACCACTCGCGACTTCACCAATCCGGCGCAGTCGGCGTCGGCGATGGCGCGGCTGTCCGACAAGCAAAGCTCGCCGATCAAGCTGGTGCTGGCGCGCGCGGCGATGGAAACCGCCTGGGACAACCCGTCCGAGCTGAACCGTTCGCTGGAAAACGCCAAGCAGTCGATGCTGGAAAAGACTGCTGAATTCCTCAAGGGCGGCAGCGCGCCGGCCCAGGCCGACAAGGGCAAGCTGTACGGCGAAGTGGGCCGTCAGTTCGCCGGCGTCGCGCAGCTGGTCAAGGGCGACAACCCGCCGATCAACGCCTATCTGGACCAACTGGCCAAGCTGAAGGCCAAGCTGGCGGCCATCTCCAGCACCGACGAGCCCGGCCCGCAGGCGCGCGCCGCGCTGCAGGCGACGCTTAGCGGCTCCGGCTCCGAACTGGGCGATACCGCCGCCTTCGTCGACAACAGCCTGCTCAGCCAGGTGTCGCCGGAAACCGGCGAAATGGTGCGACCGATGCTGGTGCGTCCACTGACCCAGTCCTACAACGCCTTGCTGGGCCCGGTGGCCAACGATATCAACCAGGCCTGGGCCAACGAGGTGCTGCCGCAGTGGAAGCAACTGGCCGGCAAATATCCGTTCGCCGATTCCAGCAACAGCGCCTCGGTGGCGGAGATCAGCCGCTTCGTCAAAGCCAATGACGGCACCCTGGACAAATTCATCAACAAATACCTGAGCGGCCTGGTGCAGAAGAAGGGCGACCAATTGGTGCCGCGCGCCTGGGGCAATATGGGGGTGAAGTTCAACCCCGCCTTCCTGTCCAGCGTCAGCAGCCTGTCCGCGCTGGCCAACACCCAGTTGCAGGATGGCGAGAACACCCGCTTTGAGTTGCAGCCGACGCCGACGCCTGGCCTGTCCGAAATCGTGTTCGAGGTGGACGGCCAAGAACTGCGCTACCGCAACGGCCCGCAGGCCTGGCAGCCGTTCACCTGGCCGGGCACTGGCCAGAACGCCGGCGCGCGCATCCAGGTGGTGTCCTACAGCGGCGCCAGCAGCGTGGTGGGCAACCAGCCGGGCCGCATGGGCCTGATGCGCTTGCTGTCCAGCGCCAAGGTCAGCCAGGACAGCCCGGACTCCGCCCAGCTCACCTGGAACCTGCGCAAGCCCGATGGCGACGCGCAAACGGTGAAATTCAATTTCCGCATGGTCGGTGGCGTCAACCCGCTGCAACTGACCAAGCTGTACAAGCTGACCTTGCCTGAGCGCGTGACGCTGTAAGGAGAGAGACGAGTCATGGCGTTCAATTTCAAGCGCGCTCAGGAAGCGCCCCCGCAGTTTTGCATTTTCGGCAAATTGCCGCGCCGCGGCGATTTTGTCCGCGTCAACGCCACCCATCCGGCGGCCACCCAGCTGGACCAACTGCTGGCCCAGAGCCTGCTGGGGCTGGAGAGCGGGCCGGAGGCGGTGGAGCGTTACCGCGCGACGCCGGCCACCAGCTTCGTGCTGCGCAGCCGCGATCAAATGTGGCTATCGTTGGGCGTGATGCAGCCCAGCCGCGACGAGAGCGGCCGCAACTATCCGCTGGTGGCGGCCTCCTTGCTGCCTTGCGACACCCCGCTGCCGCCGTTGTCGGTGCTGATGCTGGCCAATGAGCTGTTTTTCTCCGGCCTGAAGGAGCAGTTGAGCAGCGCCATCGACAACGCGGTGGAAATGCTGGCCTGCCGGCAGTTCCTTGAGGAGCAGTCGTGGTTCGGCTCCTCCTCCAGCGCCGACATCGAGCTGGCGCAGCAACTGCTGGAGCGGCATATGGCGATGACCCCGGCCAGCCGGCTGGCCGCGCTGCTGGCTCAACGCGGCCTGCCGGACCTGGAAACCGTGCTGCTGGCCTTCACCTTCCACCATCAGCTGCTGCGCAAGTTCAAGGGCAGCCTGTCGGCGCAGACCTACCTGCTGCCGCTGCCTGACAGCGACGGCGAAGACATGCTGGCCGCGGCCACCTGGCTGTCGTTGTACCAGGCCGCCACCACCGGCCAGGGCGGTCAGGCCGAGCAATGCCTGCTGATGCGGCGGCCGGAAGGGCGTTTCCTGGCCTTGCTGCCAGGTGAACTGAACGAGCAAATCGTGGCGCAGTGTTGGGGTGGGCAACTGGACGCGCGTTTCGTGGTCGACGTGGCCGAACCGCAGGCGCCATGGCGCAACCACCAGGCTTATGCCGAGGCGGCCTATATCCTGGGGCGGCGGCTGAACGATCCGTCCATTTCGGTGGCTCAGTTGAGCGATGTGGCTTCCAGCCTGTCGCGCAGCGTGGCCTGAGTATTGGCGTAACACCGGAGCCGCCGGCAATGGCTGGGCGCTGGCGGCGCCAGAGCTTTGTGAACTTGAGAGAGAACCATCATGGCCAAAGAAAGCACACAGAAAAAACTGTCGCGGGTACGCCCGCCGCGCGTGCAGATCACCTACGACGTTGAAATCGGCGACGCCATCGAAACCAAGGAACTGCCCTTCGTGCTGGGCGTGCTGGGGGATTACTCCGGCCACAGCAAGGAGCCGCTGCCCAAGATGAAGGAGCGCAAGTTCGTCCAGATCGACCGCGACAACTTCGACGAAGTGCTGAAAGGCATGGCGCCGCGGCTGACCATCAAGGTGGACAACAAGCTGAAGGAAGACGGCAGCCAGTTGGCGATGGAACTGAATTTCAACGAGCTGGCCGACTTCGAGCCGCAGAACGTGGTGGACCAGGTCGAGCCGCTGAAACAGCTGCTGGACGCGCGCAAGCGCCTGGCCGATCTGCGCAACAAGATGGCGGGCAACGACAAGCTGGAAGAATTGTTGGATGAAGTGGTGCGCGATACCGAAAAGCTGAAGCAAATCAGCCAGGCCGCGCATCCGGACAAAGCAGGGGAGTAATAGATGAGCGCAGAACAACAACTCGAGGCCGGCGCGGCCGCAGCACCGGCGGCGTCCGGCAGCCTGCTCGATTCCATCATCGAGCAAAGCCGCGTTGCCACCAATGACAGCGAGAAGGGCCATACCCGCGATCTGATCGGCGAACTGGTCGACCAAGTGCTGGAAGGCAGCGTCAGCGTATCGCGCGACCTCTCCGCCAGCATTGACGCGCGCATCGCCGAGATCGACGCGCTGATCTCCTCGCAGTTGAACGAGATCATGCACCAGCAGGATTTCCAGAAACTGGAAGCCTCCTGGCGCGGCCTCAAATACCTGGTGATGGAATCCGAAACCAGCACCATGCTCAAGATCAAGGTGCTCAACGCCTCCAAGAAAGACCTGGTCAAGGACTTCAAGGCGGCGCCGGAGTTCGACCAGAGCGCGCTGTTCAAGAAAATCTACGAAGAAGAATACGGCACCTTCGGCGGCGCGCCTTACGCCGGCCTAGTGGGCGATTACGAATTCACCCGCCACCCGGAAGACTTCTACCTGCTGGACGAGTTGTCCCACGTCGCCGCCTCCGCGCACGCGCCGCTGATCACTTCCGCCTCCTCCGGCCTGTTCGGCCTGGAGAGCTTCACCGATATCGGCAAGCCGCGCGACCTGGCCAAGATCTTCGACACCGTCGAATACGCTAAGTGGAAATCCTTCCGTGAATCGGAAGACTCCCGCTACGTTGGCCTGGTCCTGCCGCACGTGTTGGGCCGCCTGCCCTACGGTCGCGACAATGTGCCGGTGGAGGAATTCGACTTTGAAGAAAACGTGGACGGCAGCACCCACGAAAAATACCTGTGGACCAACGCCGCCTACGCCTACGCCGCGCGGCTGACCTCGGCTTTCGCCCAGTACGGCTGGCTGGCCGCCATCCGCGGCGTGGAGGGCGGCGGCCTGGTGGAAGGCCTGCCGGCCCATACCTTCAAGACCGACGACGGCGAAGTGGCGCTCAAGTGCCCGACCGAAGTGGCGATCACCGACCGCACCGAAAAACTGCTGTCCGATCTGGGCTTCATCTCGCTGGTGCACTGCAAGAACACCGACTACGCGGCCTTCTTCGGCGGCCAGTCGGTGCAAAAGGCCAAGACCTACAACACCGATTCGGCCAACGCCAACGCGCGCCTGTCCACTCAGCTGCCCTACATCTTCGCGGTGTCGCGCATCGCGCATTACATGAAATCCATCATGCGCGACAAGATCGGCAGCTTCGCCTCGCGCCAGAACGTGCAGGACTTCCTGAATACCTGGTTGGCGCAGTACGTGCTGCTGGACGACTCCGCCAGCCAGGAAGCCAAGGCCAAATACCCGCTGCGCGAAGCCCGCGTCGACGTGGTGGAAGTGCCGGGCAAGCCGGGCGTTTACCGCGCCGCCGCCTTCCTGCGGCCGCATTTCCAGCTGGATGAATTGACCATTTCCCTGCGTCTGGTCGCGGAGCTGCCGCAACCGGCGGGTTAACGCTGGAGAGCCCGGTGCCGCGCGCTCCCGCAGGGCGCGCGGCCTTGGGCATCCTTTGCAATAGGAGGGCGAACCCTCCGATTTTTGACCTTTGTTTAAGGAGAAGTAAATGGCTTTTGATGCATTCCTGAAAATTGATGGCATTCCTGGCGAGAGCAGCGACGAGAAGCACGCGGACTGGATCGAGATCCAATCCTTTGCCCACAAGCTGGAACAGCCGGCTCAAGCGACCGCCAGCTCCGCCGGCGGCGCTACCGCCGAGCGCGTGAACCACGCTGCGTACGAAATCACCCACTTCCTGGACAAGGCTAGCCCGAAGATTTACGAAGCCTGCTGCAAGGGCCAGCACATCAAGGAAATCACCATCGAACTGTGCCGTGCCGGTGGCGATAAGGTGAAGTACATGGAGATCAAGATGGAGCAAGTCCTGATCGCCAAGGTTGAGCCGCACGGTTCCGCCAACGACAACGGCTTCCCGAGCGAAAAGGTGAGCTTCACTTACGGCAAGATCAAGTGGACCTACACCCAGCAGAAACGCGCTGACGGCGCCGGCGGCGGTAACGTCAGCTCCGGTTGGGACCTGACCGCCAACAAGGCGATCGCTTAATCTCCAGCCTTGCTGGAACGCAAACCCGCCTGTGACCCAGGCGGGTTTTAGGCATCCGGGAAGCCGCCGCGCGCCGGCCTGGCGCAGCGGTTTCCGGGAAGCCCTTTGCCCATGTTTACAGTCAATTCGGGAAGTAATGCTATGAAACGTTTGCTGATGGTCGCCGCGCTTGCGTGCTTGGCGCTCGCGGGCTGCAAGACCAATCCTAACGCTCAACAAGCCTCCAAGGACCCCGCCGTGATCAAGGCGGCGGAAGAGAAGGCCGCGCTGGACAAGGCCGTGGCCGCCAATATGGCCATAGACCCCAACCTGATCCCGTTTGAAAAAATGAGCCCCAAGCTGTCCCCGGTGGGCGAGGCCCAGCTGCAACTGCTGCTGCCCAAGCTTAAAACCGCCAAATCCATTCTGGTGCGCGGCCACTGCTATCGCGGCGACATCGGCAACGCCCGCGCCGCCGCTCAGACCCGCGCCATCGCGGTCAAGCAAGTCCTGACCGACGCCGGCATCCCGGCCGGCAAGATCAGCGTGCGTTACGACACCGAGCGCCAATTGCACGCGGTGCGCATCGTCGCCAACTAATTACTCCTGCTCAAGCCGCGGCCGTTTGCTCGGCGCGGCTTGACGCATTGCGCAGTCGATTTGATTTGACCTTGAGTTAAACGCCATGGACCTCAGCACCCTGCTCGCCAGCTTCGCCTCCGCCTTCAACCAAGACCAGCGCCTGCTCACCCTCAGCCTGGGCGATGGCAGCGTGGCGGCCGAGCAACTGCTGCCGCTGAGCCTGGCTGGCGAGGAAGGCGTGTCGCGGCCCTACGCCTACCAGCTGACCTGTCTGTCTCCGGACGGCGCGATCGAACTCAAGACCCTGCTCGGCCTGCCGGCCCGCCTCGGTATCCTCGATGCCGCCGGCGCGGAAAGCCTGCGTTGCGGCGTGGTGTCCAAGGTGCAGAGCCTGGGCTCGGACGGCGGCTTCAGCCGCTACCAGCTGACCATCGAGCCGCCGTTCGCACTGTTGCGGCATCGCGTTAGCTCGCGGGTGTTCCAGGACTTGTCGGTGCCGGACATCGTCAAGCAGATCCTGGCCGAGCACCAGCAAGCCAACCCGGTATTCGCGCGGGTGCAGATGCTGGAGTTCAAGACCGGCCCGGCGTCGCCGCGCAGCTACTGCCTGCAATACCGAGAATCCGATTACGACTTCATCGTGCGGCTGTTGCACGAAGAAGGTTATGCCTGGCGTTTCGATCATGTCGATGGCGACACCCCCCAGGTGCAACTGGTCGCCTTCGACGACCCCTATAGCCTGCCGCCGGCCAGCGTGGAACGGGTGCGCTTCCACCGCAGCGACGCCACCGAGGCCGAAGACGGCCTGACCGAGTGGAACGCCCAGCGCCAGATCGTGCCCGGTGCGGTGGCCTTGGCCAGCTTCGATTACCAGCCGGTGCAGACCCAGCACAGCGGCGACGACAGCCGCATCGACCAGGGCCAGAACGGCAAGGCCTTGCAATCGTCCTTGCACGACTACGACCCGCAATCGCTGTACTACGCCGGCGACGCCGATCAGCTCAGCCACTACGCCCAGCTGCGCCAGCAAGCGCATGACCTCAAGGCCAAGCAATTCAGCGGCGGCGGCTCGGTGCGCGGCCTGGCCGCCGGCCAGTGGTTCCGCCTGGACGACCATCCGGCCCACGACGGCGACAGCAGCGAACAGCGCGAATTCGTGGTCACTCGCCAGACTTTAAGCGCGCGCAACAACCTGCCGGCCGACCTCAAAGCCTTCCAAGGTGGCAAGGAAGCCCAACCCTTCCGCGCCGACTTCGACGCCCAACGCCGCGGCGTGCCGCTGACCCCGGCCTACGCCCATACCGAACTGGCCAAGCCCAAGTCCCGCGGCGTGCAAACCGCGACCGTGGTCGGCCCCCAGGGTGAAGAAGTCCACACCGACCAGCACGGCCGCATCAAGGTGCAATTCCACTGGCAGCGGCCGGACGAACACCCCAGCATCGGCGCCAATCTGGACGATAAATCCTCCTGCTGGCTGCGCGTGGTCATGCCCAGCGCCGGCGCCGGCTGGGGCCACCAATTCATCCCGCGCATCGGCCAGGAAGTCTTGGTCGACTTCATCGAAGGCGATATCGACCGCCCGGTGATTACCGGCGTGCTCTACAACGGCAGCCACCCCACCCCGGACTTCAGCGGCGCTGGCGCGCTGCCAGCCAACAAGACCCTGTCCGGCATCAAATCCAAGGAACACCAGGGCGGCCAGTACAACGAACTCTTGTTCGACGACACCCCGGGCGAAGTCAGAGCTAAGCTCAGTTCCGAACCCGGCAAGACCCAACTCAACCAGGGTTTCCTGACCCAGCCACGCAGCAACGGCAAGGCCGAACCGCGCGGCGACGGCTTCGAACTGCGCACCGACAATCACGGCGCGATCCGCGCCGGCCACGGCCTGCTGCTGTCCACCGAAGCGCAGAACGGCGCGTCCGGTAAACAACTGGCGCGCGAACAAGCGCAAAGCCAGCTCGATGCAGCCCTGGCCCTGAGCCAGAGCCTGGGCGACACCGCCAGCGGCCAGCAGGCGGACACCATGGAAACCGGGCCGGAAGAAATCGGCCCAGACAACGCCAAGGCCGCCAAGAAGACCGAAGGCCATCTGCAACACCAGGCCGCGGCCTTGAAAGCCTGGGAAGCCGGCAGCAACACCGACAAGGACGGCAAGACCGCCAAGGACCAAGCCGGTCAACAACCGCTGATTATTCTGTCCGCCCCGGCCGGCATCGCCAGCCTGAGCCAGCAAAGCCAGACCGTGGCCGCCGGCACCAATCTGGACCTGGTGGCGCAGCGCGACAGCAATCAAACCAGCGGCCGGCGCTGGATTCACAATGTGGGCCAGCACATCAGCCTGTTCGTCGCCGGGGTCAAGGATCAGATCGCGTTGAAGCTGATCGCGGCCAAGGGCAAGGTGCAGGTTCAAGCACAGAGCGACAATATCGAAGTGACCGGCGACCAGGACGTCAAGATCACCGCCATCAAGGGCCAGCAGCTGTGGAATGGCAAGAAGGAGATTCTGCTGACCAGCGGCGGCGCTTATGTGCGGATCAAGGACGGCAAGATCGAGCTGCACGCGCCGGGCACCGTCAGCTTCAAGGGCGGGCGCCACGATTGGAGCGGGCCGGCCAGCATGAGTCCGCCGTTCCCCTTGTTTCCCAAGGAAGTCTGCGTGGAGTGTTTGCTGCGCAGCGCCAAGGCCGGCTCCGCCTTCAGCCAGGTACAGCGATGAAATACATTCATTCTTTCGATTGGGCGGAGCTGGAGCGGCGTTTGGCTGCCGTGGCGGAGATGCCGGAGCACAACAGTTATCTGCTGCTGGACGGCGCGCAGAACCCGGATCTATTGCGGCGGCTGCGCGCCAGCGGGCTGCCCTGGCTCAGCGTGTTCACCCAGAGCGACGACGGCGGCAAGGAGCTGATGGCGGCCTCGCCCCTGCTGGCGCAGTTCGACCCGGCCTTCCCCGAGCCGCTGCGGCGCTTGCTGACGTTTTGCGACGGCATGCCGATGCTCAGCGTGTGGCTCAGCCCGGAAAGCCTGTCCGAACTCGCGCAGCGTCTACTGCCGTGGTGCGTGGTGAAAGCCGACGACCTGCATTTCAATCTGCGCTACCCGGATACCCGCCGCTTGCCTGACATCGTGGCGGTGCAGGACGCGGAACAGCGCGGGCAATTCTTCGGTCCGGCCAGCTTGTGCCTGCTGCCAGCGCGCGCGGGCGGCTGGCATAGCCTGCCGTTGCCGACGCGCGCATTGCCGCCGGCGGACAAGGTGGTGTTGGACCAAGCCCAGACCCTGGCCTTGATCCGCGCTGGCGAAGCGGATGAAACCTTGTACCAGATGCATTTTCACCGCTACATCACCCCCGAGGTGCTGGCGGATTGTTACCCGGCGGTGGAGCGGGCCTTGTCGCAGGCGGACCTGGAAGGACAGGAAGAGCCGGATCAACGCTTCGAGCGCTGCATGGACGCGCTGCGGGCGCCGGCCTGATTTCGATAGCAAAAGGAGATGCTGATGGCTGGTAAGTTTCTGCAAGGCGGCGCGCTGCTGCTGGCCCTGCTTTGTCCCGCGCTGGCCCAGGCCGACGACTGGCTGGGCCGTTACGCGCTGCTGCCCAATGAACGGATGCAGCAAGTGTACGACGACAACGGCGAACCCGCCGCGCTGCTGACCGTGGTCAAGCTGGGCAAGGACTACGGCCTGGTGTCGGCTCAACTGGGCTGGAGCGAGCCGGTGCCGGCCAAGTTGGAAACCAGCGGCCAGGCCTTGCGCGACTGGCTGGGCGGAGACGCCAAGGGCGTGAAGTCGCAAGCGCTGGTCGCCGAGGGCATGGCCTTGCTCCGTCTGCCCAAGGGCAGCGTGCTGGAAGCGGGCAATGGCCGCCGCCATCAGCTGCGCGGCGAGTATCTGTTTCTGATGCCGGCGGCGGGCATGGACCTGGAGCTGGAGAAGAAACCGGCCACGCCATGATCGGCTACCTTGCCCCGTGCCTCCGCCTGGTCGCCGGCCTGTTGCTGACCGCCGCGCTGAGCGGCTGCGCGGCGCTGGGATCGGACAAGACCGGCGTGTCGCTGACCGCGGTCAATTACACCGACGAGGATTACGACGTGGTGGGCATTACCCGCGCCGACGATCCGGAACAACTGGAGGCGATGGAGCGGGTGGCGGCCTATGCGGGTAGCGGCACCATGTGCTGCGTGTCCTTGCCGACGCAATGGCGTCCGGGGCTGAAGGTGGTGGTGAAGACGCGGCTGGGGACCAAGGCCAAGACCTATCAGGAATGGGCGTACGAAAAGATCCCGCTGCGGACGCATGAGCTGGATGTACCGCGCTACGAGGAGCCGGCAACGCTGTGGGTGCAGATTCTGGACAGCGGCAAGCTGGCGGCGGTGGTCAGCCGCTATGATCCGCCCCATGCGAATTGGCCGGGGGCGGTGAAGGGGTGGCCTAGGCCAAGTGCTGCGTATCAAAATAAAAAATTGATTTTGGAGTTGAATCGCGAGAAAGAATTATTGACTGTAATGGAGAATGCATCAAAAAAACCTGGATTAAGTGTTGAGCAGAAAAAAAATATGGATTGGGCCATTTCGGATATTAAAAAAAGCATACTAAAGCTTGAGAATAGGCTGAAGTGAGAAAGCTTACGGGCATTCTTAATGTGAGTTCGAACCATGAGGATGGTTCTCAGGGTATTGGTAGATGGTTTTTACCCTTTTTCATTATCTTGCTTCTGAGCGGCTGCGCGGCGCTGGGGCCGGCCAAGACTGGCGTGTCGCTGACCGCGGTCAATTACACCGACGAGGATTACGACGTGGTGGGCATTGCCCGCGCCGATGATCCGGAGCAACTGGAGGCGATGGAGCGGGTGGCGGCCTATGCGGGTAGCGGCGCCATGTGCTGCGTGTCCTTGCCGACGCATTGGCGTCCGGGGCTGAAGGTGGTGGTGAAGACCCGGCTGGGGACCAAGGCCAAGACCTATCAGGAATGGGGGCACGAAAAGATTCCGCTGCAGACGCATGAGCTGGAAGTGCCGCGCTATGAGGAACCGGCAACGCTATGGGTGCAGATTCTGGACGGCGGCAAGCTGGCGGCGGTGGTCAGCCGCTATGATCCGCCCCATGCGAATTGGCCGGGAGAGGTGAAGGGATGGCCTAGGCCTTCGGCAGAATACCGGAGAAAGATCTGGTTACGCGATATGAATATATTGCAGGGGGATTTAAAAAAACTCGAGAAGGGTGCAGCAGAAAATCCAGATAAGGCGGCTCGTTTCAAAGACACGATCAATGATTTGAGATTGGACATTGAAATTATGGAGCGGCATAAACCATGACTGATATGAACAATATGATGGCAATTGTAGGGCTTGCCAGGAGAGTTTTATTGGTCTTGTTCGCATTGTTCCTGAGCGGCTGCGTGGCGCTGGGGCCGGGCAAGACCGGCGTGTTGCTGACCGCGGTCAATTACACCGACGAGGATTACGACGTGGTGGGCATTGCCCGCGCCGACGATCCGGAACAACTGGAGGCGATGGAGCGGGTGGCGGCCTATGCGGGTAGCGGCACCATGTGCTGCGTGTCCTTGCCGACGCAATGGCGTCCGGGGCTGAAGGTGGTGGTGAAGACGCGGCTGGGGACCAAGGCCAAGACCTATCAGGAATGGGCGTACGAAAAG
This sequence comes from Chromobacterium sp. LK1, assembly GCF_001043555.1. Lineage (NCBI taxonomy): Bacteria > Pseudomonadati > Pseudomonadota > Betaproteobacteria > Neisseriales > Chromobacteriaceae > Chromobacterium > Chromobacterium sp. LK1. The sequence goes on from NZ_LDUI01000023.1 coordinate 18,453, forward strand.
ATCCCGCTGCGGACGCATGAGCTGGATGTACCGCGCTACGAGGAGCCGGCAACGCTGTGGGTGCAGATTCTGGACAGCGGCAAGCTGGCGGCGGTGGTCAGCCGCTATGATCCGCCCCATGCGAATTGGCCGGGAGAGGTGAAGGGATGGCCGAGAGCCTCGATAGAGCATCGTCGTAAGTTGTGGGATAGGGATAATCTATTACTTCAAAAGCAGCTAGCGAAAATGGTTAATGCGAAGGATCGTGAGACAGATTACAAGGAAAAGGAAAGCTATCAAAAAGCGATTAACTCAGTTTTATTTGAGTTGAAGTTACTGGGCACTAGGCCATGAAAAGTTTGGCATCTTTCAATATGTCCGGTTTGTAGTGGAAGTCTGGGCATGGAGAGAATGATATGAGTTTTCTAGGCCGGGCTTTATTGGTTCTCGTCGTGCTGGCCTCCAGCGGCTGCGCGGCGATGGGATCGGACAAGATCGGCGTGTCGCTGAGCGCGGTCAATTACACCGATGAGGATTACGACGTGGTGGGCATTGCCCGCGCCGATGATCCGGAACAACTGGAGGCGATGGAGCGGGTGGCGGCCTATGCGGGCAGCGGCACCATGTGCTGCGTGTCCTTGCCGACGCAATGGCGTCCGGGGCTGAAGGTGGTGGTGAAGACGCGGCTGGGGACCAAGGCCAAGACCTATCAGGAATGGGCGCACGAAAAGATTCCGCTGCAGATGCATGAGCTGGATGTACCGCGCTATGAGGAGCCGGCAACGCTGTGGGTGCAGATTCTGGACGGCGGCAAGCTGGCGGCGGTGGTCAGCCGCTATGATCCGCCCCATGCGAATTGGCCGGGAGCGGTGAAGGGCTGGCCTAGGCCTTCTCTAGAATATCGAAGAATGAGATGGGATAGGGATTCCGCAGAATATTTGCGAAGAGCTAAACGATTTGAAGACGCCGCGAGACAGAATCCTAGAGAAGAGGTGGAGTTTACCGAGGCGGCAAAATGGGCAAAAGAGCAAGTGAAGCTTATGGGGTCAAGACCATGATATTTCATTGCGTTTATGGTTCTTGGGGCTTCGTGGGTAGTCGAAGGGGAGATCATATGGTTTTTCTCCATATTCGCTAGGATTGCCATTGCAATATGATTCTGTTTTGAGTTTTTTTGAAGGGCTATGCGTTGTATTCGCGGCATGTGCATGGAGAGGATGATATGAGTTTGCTAGGCCGGGTTTTATTGGTTCTCGTCGTGCTGGCCTCCAGCGGCTGCGCGGCGATGGGATCGGGCAAGATCGGCGTGTCGCTGACCGCGGTCAATTACACCGATGAGGATTACGACGTGGTGGGCATTGCCCGCGCCGACGATCCGGAGCAACTGGAGGCGATGGAGCGGGTGGCGGCCTATGCGGGCAGCGGCGCCATGTGCTGCGTGTCCTTGCCGACGCAATGGCGTCCAGGGCTGAAGGTGGTGGTGAAGACGCGGCTGGGGACCAAGGCCAAGACCTATCAGGAATGGGCGCACGAAAAGATTCCGCTGCGGACGCATGAGCTGGAAGTGCCTCGCTATGAGGAACCGGCAACGCTGTGGGTGCAGATTCTGGACGGCGGCAAGCTGGCGGCGGTGGTCAGCCGCTACGATCCGCCCAATGCGAATTGGCCGGGGGTGGTGAGGGGCTGGCCTAGGCCTTCGCTTGAATTTCGGCAGAAGGTATGGGATCGAGAAATGAAATTGCTGCAAGGTGATTTAGCAGATTTCCAGCTTGAAGTTAAAAAAGGTAAAAATCCAAATTTATATCAAGATGCAATAGAGGTTGTTACAAGAAAGATAAAGCTATTGGGAGCTAGGCCATGACTCAACTGTGCGAGCTGATTCCATCCTCTATGGCAGACCCATGTGATTTAAGAACTTTTTTTTCAACTGAAGATCGAGCAAAGTTACAACTGTTTGATAAGAGGGAACTCCCCCCCATCAAAAACCCAGCCGCCAGTTGCGACGGCAATTTGTTCTTTGGCTTCTTCTTTGACGGCACGCGCAATAATTACAATCTGTGCCAGGACAACGACGGCTTTTCCAACGTCGCCCGCCTGTATGATTGTTACCCCGGCCTTGGCGTCAAGGGCGTGATCTCGAATGATCCGAAGTGGGCGGACGTGGAGCAGGACTACCCGCATTTTTTCAAGGTCTATGTGCCGGGGGTGGGCACGCCCTTCTCCAGCGTGAAGGACAGCGGCAAGGGCAGCGACGCGTCTATGGGCGCGGCGATGGCCTTGTATGGTCACGAACGCATCGTCTGGGGCCTGATGCAGGCCGTCAACAATGTGCACCGCTATTTCAAGGACAGCGTCCTGGTGTCGGACGAGAAAATACGAACGCTGAGCAAGCGGATGGTGGTGACCGGCTGGAACCTGAAAAACGGCGGCTGGATCAGCGAGCGTGATATGCGCACTGGCCGGCGGAGCACCTTCGACGAGCTGCGCATGGTCTTGCAAGACTTGCAGAAGGCGATCAAGCCCTATCTGCCCGGCCCGGACGACAAAGTGGCCTGCATGGACAAGGGCCGCATCAGCGGCATTTACCTATCGGTGTTTGGTTTCTCGCGCGGGGCGACCAAGGCGCGCTCGTTCAGCAACTGGATGCAGCGCATGTGCGAGCTGGATGCCGAGATGACCGGCAACAGCGGCCAGAAAACCCTGGGCGGCATCCCGGTGCATTTCGACTTTCTGGGCCTGTTCGACACCGTGGCCTCGGTGGGCCTGGCGTCCTCCACGCTGTTGTTCGACGGTCACGCGGAATGGGCCGACGCCGAGCAGTCGCTGCGGGTGCCCATGGGCATGCGTTGCGTGCACCTGGTTTCCGCGCATGAGATCCGCCGCAGCTTTCCGCTGGATTCCATCGAGACCCAGGGCGGCCTGCCGGGCAATGCCGAGGAGATCATGTTTCCCGGTGTGCATTCCGATGTCGGCGGCGGTTATTTGCCTCTGGAGCAGGGGCGCGGCAAGGACCCCAAGGGTTCGGACAAGCTGTCGCGCATCGCCTTGGCGGTGATGTATCGCAAGGCGCGGCTGGCCGGGGTGCCGCTGAAGGCGGAGAAGATGCCGGCGGCGGTGCAGTACCGGATGCTGGTGGACCCGAAATTGATCACGGCCTTCAATGATTTCCTCGCCGCCATACCGCGCAAGGAAGGCAAGTACAAGGACTTGTTGCGCGATATGTATTGGCCTTACATCGCTTGGCGGCTGACTTGGGCGGACAAGCTGGATCATGCCTCGCTGACCCAGCATTTCCCTAATCTGAAGGGCATCAACAACGGTGACGTCAACGATCTGGTGGGTGGCAATCAGAAGATGGCCGAGCATCTGGAATACTTCCGGCGTTGGATGCGCGAGGAGAAGGTGCAGATGGGACGGGGCGCGACGCGGAATTACTACCCGCCCACCTGGGACCCGAAAGTGGTCAAGGATTGGGCGGAATTGAAGGAAATCTGGCCGGAATTGGAAAAGGGCGAGGGCGGCAAATACTTGCCGGCGGCGGCCAGCCGCTTGTTTACCGACTATGTGCATGATTCCTACGCCTGGTTCCGTCTGACCGGCAAGGAAACGCCGGAAATCCAGGCGGAGCTGAGGAAGATGAGCAGCCGCAATCAGGAGTCCCTGACCGAGGAGGAAAAGGGCTGGGTCAAGCTCTACGAGGAGTCCGGCAGCATGCAACAAGTGCCGGTGCGGGTGACCACGGGGCAGGAGCCTTTCCTGGTGGGCGCCGGCTACCTGCGCTACCGCAAGGTCTATGCCGGCGCCGACAATGTGCTGTTGACCCGTTTGCGCAACCGCGACGCGCAACAGCCTGATGTGATGATGGCGTGATCCTGTGAGCGCGCGGCTGAGCTGAATAGGGGCTAGGAGCAATAGTTGGGCGCGGCTGTGTTGAATATTTGGATAAAAGCGATGGGAAATGGGATGCGGGAGGAAAGAGTGGTCCGTAGGTCTGGCAAAACCGTACATAGAGTTTGCGCCGCTTTGCTTTTGGGCTGCCTGTGCGCGCCGGCGCAGGCCGCCGCGCCGGACAAGGCGGCCGGCACCTATGTGCCGGCCGACGAGGACTGGTTGCCCAGCAGCCTGGTTCTGCTGCCTTCTGGCCAGTTTGAATGGTTCATCAAGGGCAGCGGCGCGCGCACGGTGCGCGGCGATTGGACGCGCGGGCGGGGACGGATCGTTCTGCGCGCGGCGGCAGGCGGCGAAGCGCCGGCCTACCGGCAATTGCCCTATGCCTCCGGCCGCTTCATGGCCGCGGACCGCTACGACGAGGCGATGATGACGGTGGCGGTGCTGGCGGCCGGCCGCATGGGCGTGGCGGGAACGGAGGCCCTGCTGGAGGACGATCAGGGCCGGCAAGTGGAGGCCGAGGCCACCCGGACGCCGGGCTATCTGATCGCCTGGCAGCCTAAGGCATGGGGAGCGTGGCGCAAGGTGGGCCTGCGCCTGGCCGGATCCGGGCAAGCTTGGCAGTGGTTCGAGGTGGACGCCGCTGGCAGGACGGAGCGGGCGGCCGGTTTCGAGCTGAGCAACGCCGACGCGGTGCAGCCCCTGTTCCGCCAGGCGGAGCTGGAGATCCAGGCGGACGGCGGTTTGACGATGCCCAAGCCGGCCCCTGAGATTCCGGTGCGCTCCGTGTTGCGCTACCGCAAATTGGACCGTCCGCTGACGGCGGCGCAATTGGCCGGGCATTACCGGATGGAGAGCCGGACGGAGTCCGAGCTGGCTTTGCAGGCCGACGGTCAGGCTTCCTGGTCCTTGTTGGCCAGCCGCGCTTATTATCTGGAGGGCCGTTGGCGGGTGAGCAACGGCCTGGTGACGGTGGAGGCGCAATTGCCGGCTCAGGCGCCCAAGTACCGCCTGATGTCGGATGCGGAAATGAATGTGCGTCAGCCGGCCACGGCGAGGCAATTGATCGCCATCGTCGGCCAGCCGCGCGTGGGCGGGGCGGCCGGCATCGAGGTCCGCTTCGAGGCGGCGGGCAAAACGCTGGGACAGGCGGTCAGCAACGCCAGCGGCGATGCGATCCTGGATTGGGACGGCAAGGCCGACGACTGGACCCGCGTGGCCTTGCGGCGTCAGGGCAGCGCCGACGCCTGGACCTGGCTGGAGGTGCCGGCCGCGCGCCGGGCGGACCGCTTGCTGGCCATCGCCGTCGACGACCTGGGGCTGAGCCGGCCGGCGATTCCCTCCTTGATCTTCGGCCTGGGCGAGGATGGCGGCCTGCTGTTGCGCGAGCCGTTGAGCTTTGGCCTGGAGAAGTATTTCAAAACCAAGAAATAGCGGTTTTGCGCCGGGGCCAGCCCGCCGGCGCGGCCGGATAACAATGATGTCACGTGTGCCTTAATGCTTGAATCCTTATTGCCGTATTACGAGCGCGAACTCGGACACCTGCGCCAGCTGTCCGGCGAGTTCGCGCGCCGCTATCCCAAGATCGCCGGCCGCCTGCAAATGGAAGGCGACCAGTGCGAGGACCCGCATACCGAGCGGATGATAGAGTCCTTCGCCTTCCTGGCCGCGCGCATCCACAAGAAGCTGGACGACGAATACCCGGAGGTGGCCACCAGCTTCCTCAATGTGCTGTATCCGCACTATCTGCAGCCGATTCCATCCGCCACCATCGTGCAGTTCGAGTGCGATCCGCAACGGCCGGAAATCGCCAAGCGCTACCGGGTGGAGCGCGGCCAGCCGGTGCACGCGCCGGCGATGCAGGGCGTGGTGTGCAAATTCCGCAGCGCCTATCCGGTGGACCTGTATCCGCTGTCGCTGACCGAGGCCAAGCTGGAACTGACCAGCGGCTCGCCCTATCTGCGCCAGCTGGCGCCGGAGGCTGCGGCGGTGCTGACGCTGGAGTTCCACACCCATGGCGGCCTGGCGCTCAACGCCATCGGCCTGCAATCGCTGCGTTTCTTCCTGGACGGCGAGCCGGCGCTGATGCATCTGTTATATGAGATGCTGCTGTCCAATGTGCAGAGTGTCAGCGTGGGCGATGGCAGCGAGGACCCGGCGCGCACCCGCAAGCTGCCGGCGGCCAGCCTGAAGGCGGTGGGCTTCGGCCGCGACGAGGGGCTGCTGGATTACGACGAGCGCTCCTTCATGGGCTACCGGCTGCTGACCGAATACTTCTGCTATCCGGACAAATTCCTGTTCGTCGATCTGCTGCAGCTGGACAAGGCGGTGGCGCGGCTGGATGGCGACAAGCTGGTGCTGCGCCTGCTATTGGACCAATACCCGGACAGCGAGCGCCACAACCGCCTGCAAACCCAGTTGCAGGCCCAGCACATGAAGCTGGGCTGCACCCCCATCGTCAATCTGTTCACCCAGCCGGGCGAACCGATACGCGTCACCCACCAGAAAGCCAGCTATCCGGTGCTGGTGGACGGGCGCAAGCAGCAGGCTTACGAGGCGATCCAGATCAAGCGCGTGGTGCGGGTGGAAAAATCCGGCGACGGCGAGAGCAGCGAGGAAGTGCCGCCGTTCTACGCGATACGCCATGGCAGCGAAAAGAAAACGCCGCGCTTTTACTGGCACGCCAGCCGTGAACGCTCGCCGCGCCAGGGCGACAAGGGCACGGATCTGGAACTGCACCTGGCGGACCTGGAGTTCAACGCCGTGCGTCCGGCCACCGAGGTGCTGAGCCTGGAACTGCTGTGCAGCAACCGCGACCTGCCGGAACAGATTCCGTTTGGCGGCAGCCAGTCCACCCAGCGCACCGACTTCTCCCTGCCCGGCCATTCCGTGGTCAAGCGCGTGCGCCTGCTGCGCAAGCCCAGCGCCAGCCAGCGCAGCCCGCTGGGGCGCGCGGTGCAATGGCGCCTGGTGTCGCATCTGTCGCTGAACTACATGTCCATCGTCGATTCCGGCTGCGCCGCGCTGCAGGAAATGCTGGCGCTGTACAACCTGACCGATTCCCCGGTCAATGTGCGCCAGATCCAGGGCGTGGTGGGAATCGAAAGCCAGCCGGCGGTGACTCGGGTGTCCGGCCGCGATTTCAGCGGCTTCGTGCGCGGCAGCGAAATCCGCCTGACGCTGGACCCGGATTACTACGTGGGCGGCAGCGTCTACCTGTTCGCCGCGGTGCTGGAGCGTTTCTTCGCGCTCTACTGCGCGCCCAACAGTTTTACCCGGCTGCGGGTGCATGCGGTGCAGCAGGACGAGGCGCTGGCTTCATGGCCGGCCCGCGCCGGCGAGGCCTTGGTGATTTGAGGACGCCATGGAAATTTTGATCGTTTTGCTGCTGGCGCCCAGCTTTTGCCAATTGCTGTATTACTCCTTGTCCTCCGAGGAGGGCTTGCGGCAACGTGGCCCGGCGTTGGATTGGGTGATGTGTCTGGGCTTGCCGCTGGCGATGCTGTTGCTGGGCTGGTGGGGCTTGGTGAGCGGATCGGGCCAGATGGCGGGCTATGGCGTGTTGTTGTTCGCGCCGGGCGGTGCGCTGAGCCTGATCACCGGGCTGTTGTTTGGTTTGTGGGCGATGCGTCGCCGCAGCCGGCCGGAGGTGGATCATGAGCGCCAATGATAGGGCGATGAGGGCCGCGGCCCAGCGTAAGCCGCGCGATCTGAAGCAGGAACTGGCGCGCGACGCCAGCCAGTTCGGTTTTTTCCAGGCGGTGCGCATCCTCGGCCTGGCCACGCGCAAGCGCGGCGAGCGCCGCGGCCGGCTGCCGGCCAGCCTGCGCTTCCGTTCGCTGGCCTCGCTGTCCTTCCCGCCCAGCGAGCTGTGCCGCTATCAGCCGGCCAGGGAGCCGGAGCAGGCCGACGCCACCGACGAGATGACGGTCAGCTTCATCGGGCTGACCGGCCCCAGCGGCGCCTTGCCCACCAGTTATACCGAGCTGCTGCTGGAGCGACGCCAGCAGTACAAGGATGGCTCGCTGCACGCCTTCCTGGATATCTTCAGCCATCGCGCCACCGCCTTGTTCTTCGGCGCCTGGCGCAAATACCGTTATTGGTTGGAAGTGGAGGCCGGCGAGCGCGACGGCTTCACCCGCAATCTGCTGGACCTGGGCGGCCTGGGCTTGTCTCAATTGCGCAAGCAGATGGGGCCGGACGCGCAGCTGGATGAAAACCTGTTCATCTATTACGCCGGCCTGCTCAGCCAGAAGCCCTTGTCGGCGCAGGCGCTGGAAACCCTGATCCAGGGTTTCTTCGGCGTCGACGCAGCGCTGGAGCAATTCGTCGGCCAGTGGATGAAGGTGCCGGCGACGGAACAAAGCCGGTTGGGCGCCAGCGACAGCGAACTGGGCGTGTCCTTGTTCGCCGGCACCCGGGTCTGGGACCGCCAGACCAAGCTGCAGCTGCGGCTGGGCAGCATGCGCCGCGCCCAGTTCGAGGCGCTGCTGCCGGGCGGCCCCGGCGCGCAGGCCTTGCAGGCGCTGCTGCAATTCGCCGTCGGCCACAATCTGGCGGCCGACGTCAGCCTGGTGCTGGACAAGCGCGACGTACCGCCGTCGCAACTGGGCGGCCCGGTGGACTTGCGGCTGGGCGGCAATTGCTGGCTGGGCCCGCAGCGGCGGGACCCTGAAGACATGCGCTATGCGCTGCTGCATTGAGCGGCGCCGGCGAAACTGATTTTTCATTTTGAGCGTATTGGAACGATATGTCCGTATCCCTGAAAGCCCTGATCGACAGACTGACTCCCACCGCCCGCCAGGCGATTGAGCAGGCGGCCAGCCGCGCGCTGGCGCGCACTCATTTCGAAATCGAGATCGAACACGCGCTGCTGGCGATGTTCGATCAGGACAACAATGCCGCGCTGGCGGCGCTGCACGCGCTGGGCGCGGACCTGCCGCGCATTGAGCGCGAGCTGGAAGCGGCGTTGGACGCGTTCCGCAGCGGCAATACCCGCAACCCGGTGCTGTCCGCTTGGTTGCCCAAGTGGCTGGAAAAGGCCTGGCTGCTGGCCAGCGCGGAACAAGGCCAGGACGATGTGTCCACCTTGGACCTGCTGCTGGCGCTGTGGCAGGACGAGGCGCTGCGCGGCGCGCTGCAATCCGGCTCCGCCGCGCTGGCGCGCCAGGACGCCGGCCGCTTGCAAGGCGCTTACGCCGCCTTGCGTCAGCACGGCGGCGAGGCCTCGGCCAACGCGCCGGCGGTCGAGGCCGGCGTGGAACCGACGATGGCCGCGCCCGTGGCCGGCAAGCGCGGCAGCCCGGCACTGGACAAATACACCATAGACCTGACCGCCCAGGCCAAGGCCGGCAAGATCGATCCCATCCTGGGCCGTGATGTCGAAATCCGTCAGATGATAGACATTCTGATGCGCCGCCGGCAGAACAACCCCATCCTCACCGGCGAACCGGGCGTGGGCAAGACCGCGGTGGTGGAAGGCCTGGCGCGCAAGATCGTGCATGGCGAAGTGCCGCCGGTGCTGGCCGGCGTCACCTTGCGCACCTTGGACCTGGGCTTGCTGCAAGCCGGCGCCAGCGTCAAGGGCGAGTTCGAAAACCGCCTGCGCCAGGTGATAGACGAGGTCAAGGCCAGCCCGGTGCCCATCATCCTGTTCATCGACGAGGCTCACACCCTGATCGGCGCCGGCGGCGCGGCCGGCCAGAACGACGCGGCCAACCTGCTGAAACCGGCGCTGGCGCGCGGCGAACTGCGCACCATCGCGGCCACGACCTGGGCCGAGTACAAGAAGTACTTCGAAAAGGACGCCGCGCTGGCGCGCCGCTTCCAGGTGGTGAAGGTGGAAGAGCCGGCGCCGGAAATCGCCGTGCAGATGGTGCGCGGCCTGACCCCGGCGATGGCCGAACACCACAAGGTGGAAATCCTCAACGAGGCGGTGGCCGCCGCCGTGCACCTGTCCAGCCGCTATATCGCCGGCCGCCAGCTGCCGGACAAGGCCATCAGCGTGCTGGACACCGCCTGCGCCCGCGTCGCGCTGTCGCGCGCCGGCAAGCCGGGGCCGATCGAGGACGTGTCGGTGCTGATAGACAATATCGACCGTGAAATTAGCGCGCTGCAGCGCGAGGAAGGCCACGCCGAGCGCATCGCCGAGCTGGAAGCCCAGCGCGCCGAACTGCGGGCGGACCTGGAGCAGCTGCACGCCGCCTGGGACGAGCAGCAAAAGCTGGTTGCGGAAATCGACGAGCTCAAACAGCGGCAGACCGAGGCCAAGCCGGCCAAGGGCAAGAAGCCGAGCCCGCTGCAGACCAAGCGCAAGGCGCTGCGCGAATTGCAGAAGCTGCAGCCGCTGGCATTCGAATGCGTGGACGAGAGCGTGATCGCCGACGTGATCTCCGGCTGGACCGGCATCCCGCTGGGGCGCATGGTCAGCAATGAGCTGGAACAGGTGCAGAAGCTGGCCTCGCTGCTGGGCGCGCGCGTCATCGGCCAGGACCATGCGTTGGAACAGATCGCCGAGCGGGTGCAGATCGCCAAGGCCAATCTGGAAGATCCGGGCAAGCCCAAGGGCGTGTTTCTGCTGGTGGGCCCGTCCGGCGTAGGCAAGACCGAAACCGCGCTGGCGCTGGCCGAGGCCTTGTACGGCGGCGAGCGCAATCTGATCACCATCAATATGTCGGAATATCAGGAAGCGCACAGCGTCTCCGGCCTCAAGGGCTCGCCGCCGGGCTATGTGGGCTACGGCGAGGGCGGGGTGCTGACCGAGGCGGTGCGGCGCAAGCCCTACTCGGTGGTGCTGCTGGACGAGGTGGAAAAAGCCCACCCCGACGTGCTGGAGCTGTTCTTCCAGGTCTTCGACAAAGGCCTGCTGGAAGACAGCGAAGGCCGCGAAGTCGACTTCAAGAACACCATCATCCTGCTGACCTCCAATGCCGGCACAGACCTGGTGATGCGCGCCTGCGAGCACGGCGTCACCGTCGAGGGCGAAACCCGCGATCCGACGCCGGAAGACCTGGTGGAGATTCTGCGCCCCACGCTGCAGAACGTGTTCAAGCCGGCCTTCCTCGGCCGCCTGACCATCGTGCCCTATCTGCCGATCAGCGACGAGGTGCTGCGCGCCATCGTCGGCCTCAAGCTGAACAAGATCCGCCAGCGCATCGCCGACAACCACGGCGCCCAGGTCGAGTTCCCGGAGGAACTGGCCGAGCAGATGGCGGCGCGCTGCCTGGACGTGGACAGCGGCGCGCGCAACGCCGACGCCATCCTGACCCGCACCCTGCTGGCGCAGATCTCCAGCGATTTGCTGGCGCGCATGGCCAGCGGCAAGCCGGTGAAGAAGATCGCCGTCTCGCTGAAGGGCGAGCAGGTCAAAGTGCGGCTGAGCTAAGGAGTCGCGCGCATGTGGAGAATGTTGGGCCTGTTCGGGGTCAGCACCGTCGCCTGGTGGGGGCTGCTGTGGCTGGTGTTGCCGCAAAGCTGGCAGCGCATCAGCCCGTCGGCCATCCTGCTGCTGCATCTGGGGCCGCCGATGCTGCTCAGCGCCGGCGTCAAGCTGTGGGGCTATTTGAAGGAAAAACGCGCCAAGCAGGCCGAGGCCGAGCAAGCCGCCGCGGCCGACGCCGAGCACCAGGCGGCGCGCGACGCCGCGCGCGAACGCCATCTGGCCGAGCTGCGCGAACGCCAGGCGGTGGTGGAGTGCCGCTGGTTATGGGCTTGCGCCACGCCGGCCGAGGACGAACCCTTCTGGTTGGCGGAGGCGCCGGACGGCTGCCTGTGGTCCTGCGTGGACAAGGCCGATGCCTGCGGCGACGCCGACGATGTGCTGGCCGCGTTGCGGCCGCACGTGGTCGAAGCGCTGAGCCTGCTCTACGCCGCCGCGCCCGGCGCGGCCTGGCTGCCGCTGCTGATGGAAGTGGTGCCCGGCCCGTCCGGCATCGAGCAGATCGCCGCGGTCAAGGAGTGGCAGCTGGAAGCCATGATGGCGGGGCAGGTCGATGAGGATTGGCCGGCGCCGGACGCGCGCTTCCTGGCCGGCGCCGGCACCGGCACGGTGGCGGACCGGGCGCGGCAGCTATTGCAGCAAGAGCCGGAACTGCCGGGCGTGTTGGTGCTCGGCGCCGATGCGCCGCTGGCGCTGCAAGGCGCCGACGACGGTGACGAAGGAGACACGGCGGCGGCAGAGCGTCAACGCTGGCTGGGCAAGCCGGGGTTGGCGGTGGCGGTGCTGCTGATGCTGCGTGAGCAACTGCCGGAGCCGGAGCAGGGTGTCGCCGTCACCGTGGCCGAAGGCGCCGATCCCTACCAGCCGTACTGGGAAAAAGACTTCAGCCGCTCCGGCGGCAGCTGGGGCCTGGTGCCGGGCCGCCACCAGGCCGGTTTGGCCGAACTGCCGGTGCTGGCCCAGCTTGGCCAGTCCAGCTCGGTCGCATTGCAGCAGGAGCGCGCGCTGCAATTGGCGCGCCAGCTGCAGCCGGTGCTGGACAACGCCCTGGTCAACGCGGCGTTGCTGGACTACCCGTTCAGCCCAGAGGACGCCAAGCCGGAGAATGACCAGGCCGCCAGCCTGGCCTGGCTGGCGCACAACGGCGGCGACGTCAATGTCGGCGGCGTGCGCCTGGCCGCCATCGCCAGCGCGCTGAGCCGGCATGGCGTGGAACTGCATCCGGTGGACGAAGCCAGCAATCTGGCGCGCGACTGGGGCGATGTCGGCGTCGCCGCCAGCGCCATGCTGACGGCCATCGCCGTCAGTCACAGTGCGCGGCTGGCCGCGCCGGCCATCCTCACTCAATTCAGCCACGAGCAGGTGGCGCTGGCCATGGCCAGACCGCCGCGCAAGGAGACCGCAGCATGAAACGCGTGATTCGACTGGGCGACCCCACCGATCATGGCGGCGCCGTCGTCAGCGCCGCATCCAGCACCACCCTGTTTGGCAAGAAGGTCGCCTGCCTGGGAGACGCCGTCACCTGCCCGCAGCAGGGCCACGTCAACTGCACCATCGTGGAAGGCGATTCCAGCTGGCTGGTCGGGGGCAAGCCGGTGGCGCTGGAAGGACACAAGGTCAGCTGCGGCGCCGCGCTGATCTCCACCATGCCGGAAGTCGGCAAAGGCTGAACCGGCCACACCTATATATAGAAGCTGAGCAAGCATGGAAAACATAGATCAACACGTGGAGCAGCTGCTGGCCCCCATTCCCGGCGCCGCGCCGGCGGGCGAGGACCTGGCCTATTCCACGCTCTTCGACCAGATTCGCGAAGCCCGCCGCAGCGACGATCCCGGCCTGTCGCAAGGGGATTGGGAACAGACGCTCAAGGTGGCGGAATGGCCCAAGGTCATCCGCCTGTGCGAACAGGCGCTGACGCAAAACAGCAAGGACCTGCAACTGCTGGTCTGGTATGCCGAAGCCCAGGTTCAGGTGAACGGCATTCACGGGCTGGCGCTGGGCCTGGCCGTGCTGGACGGCTGGCTGGCTCAATACTGGGAAAACGGTTACCCGGAGCTGGACCCGCACGATCTGGACGAGCGCGTCGGCAAACTGGAGTGGCTGAACCAGCAACTGGGCATCGCCATTCGTAGCGTGCCGTTGCTGAAGCCGGATTTCGGCGGCTACGGTTGGAACGATTGGCAGCAATCGCGCGAAGTCGAGAACCTGGGCCTGAAGGACGCGGACGCCAAGGCCGCCGCCATCGCCGAAGGCAAGCTCTCCGGCGATGAGTTCGAAAAGAGCGCCACCCAGTCCGGCCACGTCTGGTTCCAGGGTCTGGCGGAAAACCTGGTGGCGGCCTTGAGCCGCTACGAAGCGCTGGATGCGCAAGTGGACCAGCGCTTTGGCGGCGAAGCGCCCAGCCTGGCGGAAATCCGCAACGGCATCTATGCCTGCCAGGACCTGGTGCTGCGCTACCGCCAGCAAACCGCGCCCGCCGGCGTTGCGCCGGCGCCCGTTCAAGTCAGCGAGGAAAGAAAAGCCGTGACTCAAAGCCACAGCGCGCCGGCGCCGGTCGCCGCCGCCCCCATCTCCTTCAACGGGCAGATCCGCAGCCGCCAGGAAGCAGTGCAGATGCTGAGCGAAGTCGCCCGCTACTTCCGCCATAACGAACCGCACAGCCCGGTGGCCTTATTGGCCGAGCGGGCGGCGCGCTGGGCCGAGATGAGCCTGGAGGAATGGCTGCAGCACGTGGTCAAGGACGGCTCCACGCTGAATCAGCTGCAGGAATTGCTGGATGTGAAGAAGGAATAGGGCGGTTTACACCGTTTGAAGCCACGGGCCGGAGTGTCTCTCCGGCCGGTTTTGCTAGCTGTTTCGCAGGTGTGATGGGGCTTTATTAAATACTCCTTGTGGATATCTTCTGACGTATCAATGGTTTGGGGTGTGTGCCCCGCTTTTGTTGCGGTTTTTGTGGTGAAAG
>NZ_LDUI01000024.1:0-70265 GCF_001043555.1 Chromobacterium sp. LK1
ATGCTCATGTACCACTTGTACACTCCGCTTCTTCAGCCGCAACGCCTTGTCTCGCCTTAGCCCGCGAGATCGTGAACAGGCTCTTAGGCCTGCTAACAAAACCGCGCAGCGTACCTGAGCCAAGGCGCGCCGACGCAGAAAACGAAGTTTCTGCGAAGCTACAGTACAAGTGGTACGACCAGGAGACGCAACGCAGGATCAGGGGTTTTGTTAGCGGGCCTTAGTTACAAATCCAGCACCAGCGGCCCGCTCCCCGCCGCCCGCGACACGCAGATCATGATGCGCTCCCGCCGCTCCGCCGCGCTCAGGTATTGGTCGCGGTGTTCGGCGTCTCCTGCCAGCAGCCTGGTTTCGCAGCTGCCGCAATAGCCTTCCCGGCATAGGTAGTCCGGCCGCAGCGAGCTCTGCCGTTCTATCGCCGCCAGGATGGATTCGTCAGCATCCACCCGCAGCCGCAGGCCGGAGCGGGCCAGTTCCACCTCGAAGCCGGCGCTCGCCGCCGCCGTGTCGGCGCTGAAGCGCTCATAGTGCAGCCGGCCGGCCGGCAAGCGCCGCGCGCAGGCGTCCGCAGCCGCCGCGATCAGTCGCTCCGGTCCGCAGACATACACCTGGCTGTCCGCCGGCGCGGCGGCGATCAGCGCGTCCAGGTCCAGCCTGCGGCCGGCCCGGCTCTCGTACAGGCGGACTCTGGCGTCGCCGCGCTCGCTGCGCTCGGCCAGCTGGGCGGCGAAGGCGGCGCCGGTGGCGTCGCGGAAGGCGTAGTGCAGCTGGTAGTTCGCGTCAGCGCCCAGCGCCGCCATATGGGCGATGAAGGGCGTAATGCCGATGCCGCCGGCGATGAACAGCCGCGGGCCGGGCACGGCGGCCAGCGGGAAACGATTGGCCGGCGCTTGCACCCGCAGGCGGCTGCCCGGCGCCAGCGCGTGCAGATAACGCGAGCCGCCGCGCGAATCCGGCTCGTGTTTTACCGCGATGCGGTAGACCCCGCCGCCGGGGTCCAACAGAGAATAGGCCGCCGGCCGGCCCGGCGGCGGCATCTCCACCACGATGTGGCTGCCGGACGGGCAGGGCGGGGCCGGGCCGTCCAGCGGCCGCAGGGTGAAGGCCTTGACGCCGGCGGCTACTTCTTCGATGGCGCAGACTTCGGTGACGATGGCGGGCATGCGCGGCGCTCCGGTTCAGCCGCGGTAAGCGGCGGCCACCATCTGGTGGAAATGGGCGATGCCGTGCTCGCTGATGCCGCTGCGCTGGCTGTCCGCCATGATGCGGCCCTGGCCGCGGTAGCCGCGCGATTGCAGCCCGCGTTGCACGCTTTCCACCAGCCGCAGGTCTTCGGGGCGGAAGTCGTCGCGTGCCCAGCTGACGAAGCGGCGCTGTTCCTCGCTCAAATCCTGGTTCAGGAAGAGGATTTCGTAATGCTGGACGGTGACGCCGGCGGATTCCGGAAATTCGTAGATCACCGTCATCGCCGCGTCGCCGGGCACCACGTTGAACATCACGCCGGGCCACAGCCAGTAGCCGTTGAAAGCCTGGTTGGCGGCCTCGCCGTCGAAGGCGTAGCTGCTGTCGCTGGATTGGGCGGCGCCGCGCTGCAAGGTCCAGCGGCCGTGAAGGCTGTGGGTGTAGCCGTCGGTGGTCACCGATTGCGAGAAGCTGGGGTGGGCCGGCGCGCAGTGGTAGCACTCCATGTAGTTGTCGACGATGACTTTCCAGTTGGCCGGCGTGGTGGTGACCACGCGCTCGGCCACCTTCAAGTCCGCCACTCGCGGACATACTTGCATGAAGTGCTCGCGCAGGCCGGCGTATTCGACGTCGATGTCCACCGCGTCCGGGTCCATGTTGACGAAGACGAAGCCGCAGTTTTCGGCCACCCGCAACGGGCTCAGGTGACTGCCGGCCCGGTCGAAGTCCGCCACCTGCTCGCAGTTGCGCGCGTGGGCCAGTTGGCCGTCCAGCTTGAAGGCCCAGGCGTGGTAGGGACAGGTGATCACATTCCTGGCTTGGCCGCTGCCGCTGAGCAGTTCGTGGCCGCGGTGCGGGCAGACGTTGTAGAAGGCGCGCAGCTCGCCGTCGCGGTCGCGCAGCAGCAGGATGTTCTCGCCTATCACCCGGCGGGTGACGTAATCGTTGGGCCGGGCCAGCTCGCTGCCGTGGCACAGGCAGAGCCAGGATTTGGCGAAGATCTGTTCTTTTTCGTACTGGAACACCTCGTCGGCGGTGTAGCAGCGCGCCGGCAGGGTGTGGGCGCGGTCGATGTCGCTGCAGAAGTCGGCGGGCAGGCGCGGCGCGGCGGGCGGGGGCTGGATGATGGCGTGCTGCTGCATGACGGGGCTCCTTAAAAAGCCTTGAGTGGGGGACGGCTGTTGATGATTTAACGGTTTGCCGGCGGCTGCGGAGCGGATGGCGGCGACGCTTACTTTTCATTGCGCGACAATTTGCATTGGCGCGAACCGGGCGCTCGCGCTTATGCTGGGTCTTGGACTGGGGAGGGGGCGGTGGACGAATACCATTTCCTGCTGTTGCCGGAGTTTTCCTTCATCGGCTTCGCCGCGTTGATGGAGCCGTTCCGCATTGCCAATCGCTTTCAGCCCGGCGCCAGCCGCTGGCGGCTGTTGTCCGTGGACGGGCAGGCGGTGGCGGCCAGCAACGGCATCGCACTGATGGTGGACGGCGCGCTGGCGGAGGCCGGGCCGTGCACCTGTCTGTTCGTGGTCAGCAGCTTCCATCCGTTGCGGCATTACACGCCGGAGCTGGGCGCGGCGCTGCGGCGGCTGGAGCGCGGGGGCGTGACCCTGGGGGCGATAGACACCGGCTGTTTCATCCTGGCCGAGGCCGGCTTGCTGCGCGGCGAGACGGTGACGCTGCACTGGGAGGCGATTCCGGCTTTCCGGGAACGCTACCCGCAGGTGACCGCCAGCCAGGAGCTGTTCCTGACCGAGCGGCGGCCCACCTCCGCCGGCGCGGTGGCCGGGCTGGATCTGGCGCTGGCCTTGCTGGCGCGCCGTCACGGCCGCGAGCTGGCGCTGGCGGTGTCCGAGCAATTGGTGCAGGGGCAGATGCGCAGCCCATCCGAGCACCAGCGCCTGCAGGTAGCCAGCCGCTACCAGGTGCACAACAAGAAGCTGGCGCAGGCGATACGGCTGATGGAGGAGCAACTGGAGGAGCCGTGGCCGCCGGAGGAGCTGGCCGCGCGTTGCGGCGCCACCCGCCGCCAGCTGGAACGCTTGTTCCGCGCGCATCTCAAGGCCTCGCCGGCGGAGTTCTACCGCGCGCTGAGGCTGGATCGCGCCCGCTGGCTGCTGCGCCAGACCGAGCTGAGCGTGGTGGAAATCAGCGTGGTCTGCGGCTTTGAGTCGCCGTCTTATTTTTCCCGCGCCTATCGCAAGCGTTTCGACCGCAGTCCGAGGGAAGATCGCGAGGATCGCAGCGGTCTTTAGGCCGCCCATTGGCTGGCCGCGGACGGTTTTATCGGGTACTGTTGAGGGTTTGGATTGGCGCGGGCGGCGCGCCTCCATAAAATAACAGGGCAAACCCCAAATAGCCCTACGCTGGAGAAACCCGAAAATGGCCATCATCCGTCAGGAAGACTTCGTGCAAAGCATTGCCGACGCCTTCCAGTTCATCAGCTATTACCATCCCAAAGACTATATCGACGCGCTGTACCAGGCGTATCTGAAGGAAGAGAGCCCGGCGGCCAAGGACGCCATGGCCCAGATCCTGATCAACAGCCGCATGTGCGCCGAAGGCAAGCGCCCGATCTGTCAGGATACCGGCATCGCCGTGGTGTTCCTGAAGGTGGGCATGAAGGTGCAGTGGGACGCCGAGTTGTCGGTGCAGGAGATGGTGAACGAAGGCGTGCGCCGCGCTTACCTGAACCCGGACAACAAGCTGCGCGCCTCGGTGCTGCTGGACCCGGCCGGCAAACGCCAGAACAGCAAGGACAATACCCCGGCGGTGGTGCATTTCGAGATCGTCGAAGGCGACGGCGTGGAAGTGACCTGTGCGGCCAAGGGCGGCGGCTCGGAGAACAAATCCAAGTTCTACGCGCTGAATCCGTCCGATTCCATCGTGGACTGGGTGCTGAAGACCCTGCCCACCATGGGCGCCGGCTGGTGTCCGCCGGGCATTCTCGGCATCGGCATCGGCGGCACGCCGGAAAAGGCGATGCTGCTGGCCAAGGAAAGCCTGATGAGCCATGTGGACATCCAGGACTTGAAAGCCAAGGCCGACAGCGGCGCGGAACTGAGCCGCGTGGAGCAACTGCGCCTGGAGCTGTTTGAAAAGGTCAACGCGCTGGGCATCGGCGCCCAGGGCCTGGGCGGCCTGACCACGGTATTGGACGTGAAGATTCTGGATTACCCCACCCACGCGGCCAGCCTGCCGGTGGCGATGATCCCCAACTGCGCGGCCACCCGCCACGTGCACTTCCACCTGGACGGCAGCGGCCCGGTCGCGCTGGAAGCGCCGCGCCTGGAAGACTGGCCGGACATCACCTACGACAACTCCAACGGCAAGCGCGTCAACCTGGACGCCATCACCCCGGAAGAGGTGCAAAGCTGGCAGCCGGGCGACGTGCTGCTGCTCAACGGCAAGATCCTCACCGGCCGCGACGCCGCGCACAAGCGCATGGTGGACATGCTGAACAAGGGCGAGAAGCTGCCGGTGGACTTCACCAATCGCTTCATCTACTACGTGGGTCCGGTGGATCCGGTGCGCGACGAAGTGGTGGGCCCGGCCGGCCCCACCACCGCCACCCGCATGGACAAGTTCACCCGTCAGATGCTGGAGCAGACCGGCCTCTTGGGCATGATAGGCAAGGCCGAGCGCGGTCCCTCCGCGATCGAGGCGATCAAGGACAACAAGGCGGTCTATCTGATGGCCGTAGGCGGTTCCGCCTACCTGGTGTCCAAGGCGATCAAGGCGTCCAAGGTGGTGGCTTTCGAAGACCTGGGCATGGAAGCCATTTACGAGTTCGAGGTCAAGGACATGCCGGTGACGGTGGCGGTGGATTCCTGTGGTTCCAGCGTGCACAACACCGGCCCGGCCGAGTGGCGCGTGAAGATAGGCAAGATTCCGGTGATCCCGGTGTAAAGTCTGGATGGAAAGAAACGGTCGCCTTCGGCGGCCGTTTTTGTTTGCGCCGGCGGCGCTTGAAAACGGTTTGATCCAGACCAAGGTCGGGCGGCGAACCGTCGCCTATGCTCGACGGCACACCCTTACTGTGCTGCCCGCATGTTGACCGAGTTTTCATTGATCCTGACCTTGTTGCAGCAGATGTGCGTTTACCTGGTGATCGCCTATCTCTTGTCCAAGACGCCGCTGTTCATCCCGCTGACCCAGGTCACCATCCGC
Source organism: Chromobacterium sp. LK1 (assembly GCF_001043555.1). Taxonomy (NCBI): domain Bacteria; kingdom Pseudomonadati; phylum Pseudomonadota; class Betaproteobacteria; order Neisseriales; family Chromobacteriaceae; genus Chromobacterium; species Chromobacterium sp. LK1. Next base: position 5,353 of record NZ_LDUI01000024.1, read on the forward strand.
CTGCCGCACAAGCTGGTGTGCTATCTGGTATTTTCGGTGTTCTGCGTGATGGGCACTTATTTCGGCCTGCACATCGACGACTCCATCGCCAATACCCGCGCCACCGGCGCGGTGCTGGGCGGCATGTTGGGCGGGCCGTGGGTGGGGCTGGCGGTGGGCTTCACCGGCGGCCTGCATCGTTATTCGCTGGGCGGCGTCACCGCCGGCGCCTGCATGGCGTCCACCATGGCCGAAGGCCTGCTGGGCGGGCTGGTGCACCATTATTTCGTGCGGCGCGGCCAGTTGGGGCGGGTGTTCGACCCGCTGGCGGTGGCCGCGGTGGCGCTGTTGGCCGAGTGCATGCAAATGCTGATCCTGCTGGCGGCGGTCAAGCCCTTCGCCGCCGCCTGGCATCTGGTGCGCAGCATCGCGCTGCCGATGATGATAGCCAACACCCTGGGCGCGGCCATGTTCATGCGCATCTTGCTGGACCGGCGCGCGCTGGCGGAGAAGTATTCCTCCGCTTTCTCCTCCAAGGCGCTGCAGATCGCCGCCCGTGCCGAGGGTGTGTTGCGCCACGGCTTTGATCGCGACAACTGCATGACCATGGCGCGCATCCTGTACGAGGAACTGGGCGTGGGCGCGGTGGCGCTGACCGACCGCGAGCGGCTGCTGGCCTTCATCGGCGCCGGCGCCGACCACCATCTGGCGGGCACGCCGATCACCTCGCCGCTGACCCAGCGCGCGATTGCCGCCAACCAGGTGGTGTACGCCGACGGCAACGAGACGCCTTACCGTTGCTCCATCAGCCCGGCCTGCAAGCTGGGCTCCTCGCTGGTGATCCCCTTGCGCGGCGAGGACGAGCGGGTGATAGGCACCATCAAGCTGTACGAGACGCGCAACAAGTTGTTTTCCGGCATCAACCTGACCCTGGGCGAGGGCATTGCCCGGCTGCTGTCCAACCAGATCCTGCAAGGCAAGTACGAGCAGCAGAAACAGCTGCTGGCTCAGACCGAGATCAAGCTGCTGCACGCCCAGGTCAATCCGCATTTCCTGTTCAACGCGCTCAACACCCTGTCCGCGGTGATACGCCGCAACCCGGAACACGCGCGCCAACTGGTGCAATACCTGTCCACTTTTTTCCGCAAGAATCTGAAGCGCTCCAGCGAGATGGCCACGCTGGGCGACGAGATCGATCACGTCAGCGCCTATCTGCGCATCGAGGAGGCGCGCTTCGCCGGCCGGCTGCAGGTGGAGATAGCAGCGCCGGAGGCGGCGCGCCGCGCCGAGCTGCCGGCCTTTTCCCTGCAGCCGCTGGTGGAAAACGCGATCAAGCACGGCACCTCCCAGCTGCTGGAGCCGGGGCGCATCCGCATCTCCGCCCGCTGCGACGCGCAAGGCCTGCGGGTGACGGTGGAGGACAACGCCGGGCTCTACCGCAAGCCGGAGCAGAGCGACGGCCTGGGCATGTCGTTGGTGGACCGCCGCATCCGCGCCCGTTACGGCGAGGCCTACGGGGTGGCGGTGGATTGCGCGCCTGAGCTTTACACCCGAGTCAGCCTGCTGCTGCCCTGTCGTTGCCCGCAGGCGGACGCGCGCCGCGCCGGAGCGGCGGCATGAGCGCGGCCGGCCTGCCCAGCGCGCTGCTGGTGGACGACGAGCCGCTGGCGCGCGACGAATTGCGCCAGCTATTGCAGGCCGCCGGCGGACTGGACATCGTCGGCGAGTGCGGCAACGCGGTGGAGGCCATCGCCTTCATCCATCGCCGTAAGCCGGACGTGGTGTTCCTGGACATCCAGATGCCGCGCATCAGCGGCCTGGAAATGCTGGCGATGTTGGACCCGGAGGCCATGCCGCAAGTGGTGTTCGTCACCGCTTACGACGCCTACGCGTTGCAGGCCTTTGAAGAACACGCCTGCGACTATCTGCTGAAGCCGGTGGACCCGGCGCGCTTGACCAAGACCCTGGCGCGGCTGCGCCAGCGCGCCGCGCCGCCGCTAGCAGCGATGAGCGCCTTGGCGCCGCTAAGCCTGATTCCCTGCCAGGGCGTCAACCGCATCGTGCTGTGCCGCTTGGAGGAGGTGGCTTATGTCTGCTCCCGGCTCAGCGGCGTTTACGTGGTGGACGCCGCCGGTGTGGAGCGCTTCACCGAGCTGACGCTGCGCACGCTGGAAGAGCGCAGCGATCTGTTCCGCTGCCATCGGCAATACCTGGTGCGCTTGTCGGCGATCCGGGAAATCCTGTTCGGCGACAACGGCGTCGCCACCATCCATACGCTGGACGGCCACAGCCTGCCGGTCAGCCGCCGCTATCTGAAGCCCTTGAAGGACGCGTTGGGCATCGCCGGCTGAAGCGGCGGCCAGCCGCGTGTGCTACATCTCAGACAGGGGGAGTGTGAGATGGCGATGCGACTATTACAATGCGCGGCCTTGGCGCTGGGGATGACGCCTGGGCTGCTTCATGCCTGCAATGGCACGGCGACGCAGGACAGCTCGCCGGACATCCGGCGGCCGGACTTGCACGGCATTGCCGTGTTTCTGCCGCAATTGCTGGAGAACAATCAAAGCAGCCCGTTCGCTGAACTGCTGCAAGTGGTGGCCAGGCATTACAAGGAAGGCAAGATCAGCTTCAGCATCGAGCCGGTCAAGCGCGTGTACATGGACACCAGTGACAAGAACGCGGATTTCCGCTTTCCCATCATGAAGGTGCGCGACAGCGCCGACGATGCCACACCGTATCAGTTCACCCGGGAAATGCTGGGCAAGGTCACTTTCGTGCTCTACACCCACAAGAGCCGGCCGTTGAGCCGGGACGATGTGCTGCGCATGGCCAATCTGGCCAAGTACGACATCGAAGCGCCGCCAGTGAACTGGGGCTTCCCCAGCAAGAGCGTGGTCAATCTGGAACTGTCGTTGAAAAAGCTGAACCTGGGCCGGGTGGACGGGGTGTTGTGGGCTCAGGAGGAGGCGGATTATCTGGTGCGCAAGTTCAAGCTGTCCAATATCCATCGCACCCGCTTCGACGATTACCCGGACGTGCTCTTCCTCAATTGCAACCATCGCGGCGATTTCGTCAATCAGGCGCTGAGCCGGGCCATCCGCGCCGCGCGCGCCAGCGGCGAGTTGCAACAAGCTTATCTCAAGGTGCATAAGCCTTATCAGGATTGGCAGCCCTGAGCGGCGGGTGTTCATGCCGTTCTTTACCGTTCTGCTTTCCCATGGTTTTCGTCGTCGTGCCTGCGAGCGAGATTTCCGGGCGCCGCTCGCCCCCTTTGGGCTACCGCTGGCGCCGCCATGCTGCCGCTGAGCCGGTTTCCGCCCCACGGCGGCCGCGCCCGCGCGTAAGTTCCGGGTAAGACTATCACCGGAGCTGACAAAAATGGATCACGCATTGACCTTCGTGATCGCCACCCTTTGCATACTTGCCATCTGCTACCGCCTGTACGGGGTGTTCTTCACGCGCAAGGTATTGGGTGTCGATGATAGCGCCGTGACCCCGGCGCATGAATTGCAGGACGGCAAGGACTATGTGCCCACCAGCAAGTGGGTGGCGTTTGGCGGCCACTTCGCCGCCATCGCGGCGGCCGGCCCGCTGGTGGGGCCGGTGCTGGCCGCCCAGTACGGCTATCTGCCCAGCATGCTGTGGCTGCTGATAGGCTGTGTGATCGGCGGCGCGGTGCACGACACCGTGGTGCTGTTCGCCTCGATGAAGCATCACGGCAAATCGCTGTCGGAAGTGGCCAAGACCGAACTCGGCCCCTGGGCCGGCTGGTGCACCGGCCTGGCCATGCTGTTCATCATCACTATCACCATGGCCGGCCTGTCCATGGTGGTGGTGCATGCGCTGGAGCGCAATCCCTGGGGTGCGTTCGCGGTGAGCATGACCATTCCCATCGCCATCGCCGTCGGCCTGTGGGAGCGCGTCACCGGCAGCATGAAGAACGCCAGCTATGTCGGCGTCGCCGCCATCATGGCCTGTGTGTTCGCCGGCCCTTATATCCAGGGCACCGCGCTGGGCGAACTGCTGACGCTGAAAGCGTCCACCGTGTCCCTGCTGCTGCCCATCTACGCCTTCTTCGCCACCGCGTTGCCGGTGTGGATGCTGTTGACTCCGCGCGCCTGCCTGTCCAGCTTCATGAAGATAGGCGTGTTCGGCTTGCTGGTGGTGGGCGTGGTGTTCATCAACCCGCAAATCCAGTTCCCCGCCGTCACCCAGTTCATCCACGGCGGCGGCCCGGTGCTGGCCGGCCCGGTATGGCCGTTCATCTCCATCACCATCGCCTGCGGCGCGATTTCCGGCTTCCATGCCTTCATCGGCTCCGGCACCACGCCCAAGCAGATAGACCGCTGGAGCGACATCCTGCCGGTGGGTTTCGGCGCGATGCTGGCCGAATGCGTGGTGGGGGTGATGGCCTTGATCGCCGCCACCGCCTTGCACCCGGCGGATTACTTCGCCATCAACTCCGCGCCGGACACCTTCGCCAAGCTGGGCATGCAGGTGGTGAACCTGCCGCAGCTGTCCCAGGAGATCGGCCTGGACCTGTACGGCCGCACCGGCGGCGCGGTGACGCTGGCGGTGGGCATGGCGGACATCTTCACCCGCATTCCCTGGTTCCATAATCTGGCGTCCTATTTCTTCCAGTTCATGGTGATGTTCGAAGCGGTGTTCATCCTTACCGCCATCGATTCCGGCACCCGCGTCGCCCGTTATCTGATCCAGGATTTCGTTGGCGACGCCTGGGCGCCGCTCAAGCGCACCGACTGGATGCCCGGCGCCATCGGCGCCTCGGTGGTGGCCTGCCTGCTGTGGGGTTATCTGCTGAACTCCGGCGACATCAATTCGGTGTGGGCGCTGTTTGGCGTGTCCAATCAGCTGATGGCGTCCATCGGCCTGATCATCGGCGCCACCATCATCCTGCGGCTGTCGCACAATCGCGCCTACATGATGACTTGCTTGCTGCCGCTGGCTTATCTCTACGTCACCGTCAATTACGCCGGCTACTGGATGATCAAGCACGTTTACCTGAACCCGGCGGCCAAGGGCTACAACCTGTTCAACGCCGCCATCTCCATCGCCATGCTGGCGCTGGGCCTGGTGATCCTGCTGTCCGCCTGCCGCAAGTGGATGGAGTTGTTGGCGCGTCCGGCGCCGGAGGCGCGGCGCGAGCTGGCCGCCACGGAGGCTTGAGCTGCTTGATCAAAATTGGGGTAAGACTTGGCCCGCTGGAAACAGCGGGCTTTTTTGCCTGTTCAACGCATAAACCGCAGCGGCAGTCCCTGGCAGTCCGGCTGGATGCGGCCCTGATGCCAGGCCAACTGACCGGAAACGATGGTGGCGCTGACCGCGTGGCGGAAGGCCAGATGCGGGAACGGGGTCCAGCCGCAATGGGCCAGCAGGGCGTCGCGGCACACCGGGCGCGGCGCGGGCAGGCGCTGCACCAGCGTGAGATCGGCCCAATAGCCTTCGCGCAGATAGCCGCGTTCGGCGATGGCGAAGCGCGTGGCCACCGCGTGGCTGGTCTTGTCCACCAGTTGCGGCAGCGTCAGTTCGCCGTCGGCCACCAGTTCCAGCAGCGCCGGCAGCGCGTGCTGAACCAGCGGCAGGCCGGCCGGGGCCTGGGCGTAGGGTTGCTGTTTTTCCTCCCAGGCGTGCGGCGCGTGATCGGTGCCGATCAGATCGATGCGGCCGTCGCGCAGCGCCTGGCGCAGCGCGGCGCGGTCGGCGCGGCTTTTGATCGCCGGATTGCATTTGATCAGGTGGCCCAGGCGGGCGTAGTCGCCGTCGTCCAGCAGCAGGTGGTGGACGCAGGCTTCGGCGGTGATGCGCTTGCCGGCGACGGGGCCGGGCTGGAACAGCTCCAGTTCGCGCGCGCTGCTCAGGTGTAGCACGTGCAGCTGGCTGCCGTGGCGCCGCGCCAGCTCCACCGCCAGCCGGGTGGATTGGTAGCAGGCTTCGGCGTCGCGGATCAGCGGGTGCTGGTTCGGCGGGATGTCGTCGCCGAAGCGCAGCCGCCAGGCGGCTTCGCGTTCGCGGATGCGCGGCGTGTGTTCGCAGTGGGTGAGGATGGGCAGCGGGCAAGCGGCGAACAGCCGTTCCAGCGCGGCCGGGTCGTCCAGCAGCAGGTCGCCGGTGCTGGCGCCCATGAACACTTTGACGCCTGCGGCGCGCTTGGGCGGCAGCGCGGCGATCAAGTCCAGATTGTGGCGGGTGGCGCCGAGGTGGAAGCCGTAATTGGCCACCGAGCCGGCGGCGGCGCGGCTTTCCTTGTCCGCCAGCGCGTCCAGGCAGGTGGTGGCCGGCCGGGTGTTGGGCATGTCCATGAAGCTGGTGACGCCGCCGGCCACCGCGGCGCGGGATTCGCTGGCGATGCTGCCCTTGTGCGGCGCGCCGGGTTCGCGGAAGTGGACTTGGTCGTCGATCATGCCGGGCAGCAGCCATTGGCCGGCGGCGTCGATGTCGATGTCGCCGGGGCGGCCGGGCAGGCTGGCATCGATGCGGCGGATGCGGCCGTTGCCGACGCGCAGGTCGGCTTCCCACTCGCGGCCGTCGCTGACCAGGCGGGCGTTGCGGATCAGGATGTCGCTCATTCAGAACTCGTTTTGCAGCGCTTTGTAGCCGCGCACCAGTTCGCTGTTGGCGCGCAGCACGTCTTCGGAGAATTCGGCGGCGGACACGCTGGCCTTGGGCAGGCGCGCGGTGTCGCTGGCCGCGCCTATGCGTTCGGTGGAGGCCACGTAGCAGCCGGCAGGCAGTTCGCAGCCGTCCACCACCGCGTTGTGGCGCACCACGCAGCCGTCGCCGACGCGGCAGTTGAACAGCACGCTGTTGAAGCCGACGAAGACGCGTTCGCCCACGGTGCAGGGGCCGTGGATGATGGAGCGGTGGGCGATGGAGGTGTGCGCGCCTATGGCGACGGCGGCGCCGGCCTTGGAGTGGATGACCACGCCGTCCTGGATATTGGAGTGGGGGCCGATGACGATGGCCTCCATCTCGCCGTTGGCGTCCACTTCGTCGGCGCGGATCACCGCGTAGGGGCCGATGAAGACATGGTCGTGGACGATGATCTTGCCGCAGAGGATGGCGGTTTTGTCGACGTAGGCGGATTCGGCGATCACCGGCAGGTGGCCCGAAGGGTTCTTGCGTATCATGCGAGCCCCTCCGGGAGCTGACTTGCCGCCACCGCGTCGTGAGGGTGCAGGCTTTCCTGGTGGCGGACGTCGACCCGGCTCAGGCCGTGGCCGGCCAGCGCCGCTTGCAGCCGGCGCGCGGCGTCTTCCACATACATCAGATTGGCGCCGTTGAGCGCGGCGAAGGCTTGTTCGTCGGCGCGCTTGACCGCGGTTTGCACCGGGGTGGCCAGTGCCTGCTCGGCCAGGTCTATGCGCGCCGCCAGCTCCCAGCCGGCGGCGTCGGCGGGGATGTCGAAGCGCAGCCGCGCCTGGCTGCGCTGGCTGTGCGGGGTGGCCAGGGTGGCGTGTTCCAGCAGCCAGTCGTAAACCGCGTCCGGCGTGGCCGCGCAGTTCTGTTGGAGGAAGGCGTCGGCGATCAGCCGGCGCGCCAGCGCGGCGGAGCAGGGGCAGGTGGAGGAGTAGGCGATTTCCACTTCGGCCCACAGCCGGCAGCCGTCGCCATCGAGTTCGGCGCCCAGCGCGGCCGGGTAGGCTTTCCAGCCGGACAGGCCCGGCGTGGCCAGCGCCGGGCGTTGGCATAGCAGTTCAAAGCGGAATTCGGCGCGGGCGGCGTCGCTGCCGCAGTCGGCGTGGCTGTCCGCCATCGCCCGCAGCAGCCGGCCGAGGGCGTCCGGGCTCAGCGGCGCGGCGCCGGCGTGAGGCTGCAGCAGCCGGTAGAGCCGGGACATGTGTATGCCCTTGATCGCCGGCTGGGGCAGGTTGACTTGCACGCTGGCGCGGGCGGAGACGCAGCCGTGGGCGGCGTCCGCCAGCCGCAGCGGCAGCGCGATGCCGTCCATGCCCACCCAGTTCAAGGACAGCAGCGCGGCGGCGGCGCCGCTGCGCGCGATATCGGGCAGCGGGGCGTTCATGCCGTTTCCTCCGCCACGGCGGTTTCCAGCGGCGGGAAGGGGTCCGGCAGCAGCGCCCAGGCGGCCGGGCCGGCGGCCATTTCGGCCTCGTCCAGCAGGCAGGCGTCCAGTTGCCGGCGCAGTTCGGCTTCGTTCATGGCGATGCCGATCAGCACCAGTTCCTGGCGCGCGTCGCCGATGCCGTCCAGCCAGTGGCTTTCGATCTGGCGCAGGCTGTCTTCGTCCTGCGGCCAGTGTTCGCGCGGGGTGGCGGCCCACCATTGGCCGGCCAGCTCGTGGCGGCACACCGCGCCGGCCTGCGACCACAGCTGGGCGTGGGCCGGGCGGCTGGCCAGCCAGAAATAGCCCTTGGAGCGCAGCACGCCCGGCCATTCCCGCTGCGCCAGTTCAAAGAAGCGCTGCGGATGGAAGGGGCGGCGCGCGCGGTAGACGAAGCTGGCGATGCCGTATTCCTCGGTTTCCGGCGTGTGCTCGCCGCGCAGCTCGCCGAGCCAGCCGGGGGCATCGGCGGCGGCGTCGAAGTCGAACAGGCCGGTGTTGAGCACCGCGTCCAGCGGCACCTGGCCGAAGCGGGCTTCGACGATGCGGGCGCGCGGGTTGAGCTGGCGCAGGATGCCGGCCAGCCGTTCCTTGTCCGCGGCGTCGATCAGATCGGTCTTGTTGAGCACGATCACGTCGCAGAACTCCACTTGTTCGATCAACAGGTCCGCCACCGTGCGTTCATCGGCCTCGCCCAGGGATTCGCCGCGTTGTCGCAGCTGATCGCGCGAGGCGTAGTCACGCAGGAAGTGACAGGCGTCCACCACGGTGACCATGGTGTCCAGCCGCGCGGAGTCGGCCAGGCTGCGGCCTTGCTCGTCGGCGAAGGTGAAGGTTTCCGCCACCGGCAGCGGCTCGGCGATGCCGGTGGATTCGATCACCAACTGGTCGAAGCGCCCTTCATGCGCCAGCCGCGACACTTCCAGCAGCAGGTCTTCGCGTAGGGTGCAGCAGATGCAGCCATTGCTCATTTCCACCAGTTTTTCCTCGGTGCGCGACAGCGCGGCGCCGCCGTCGCGCACCAGGGCGGCGTCGATATTGACCTCGCTCATATCGTTGACGATCACCGCCACGCGGCGGCCTTCGCGGTTGTTGAGGATGTGGTTGAGCAAGGTGGTCTTGCCGGCGCCGAGGAAGCCGGACAGCACGGTGACCGGCAGTCTGGCGTCGGCGGGGGAGGCGGAGCTTGTCATCGCGAGGGGTCCAATTGAGTGATTGCGCTATGGGGAAGACAGCCGGCCCGGCCGTCGTTTTTGTTATGTTATAACATTTTATTTTTCCGCGACAAGCGCCGGATGCGCGGGACTAGTTCTTTCTGGCTAGTCCTTCTCGCCAAAGTACTAACCGTGACTAGTGCCAATGCGCCGCCACGCGCCAACCTTCGGCGAATGTCGATGCTTGTCGCTAGGTTCTAAGCTTGCAATCAAGTGAAAAGGTCCGTTTCCCCCGGTGGCTGGAGCCACCGATCCGCGCGGCGCGGACCCCGATATTTGGAGGCAAGATGAGTCACTTTCTCGACCGTTTGAATTTCCTGGGCAAGACCCGCTCCACCTTTGCCAATGGTCATGGCGCCGTCGTCAACGAGGATCGCGGTTGGGAAAACGCCTACCGCCAACGCTGGCAGCACGACAAGGTGGTGCGTTCCACCCATGGCGTGAACTGCACCGGCTCCTGTAGCTGGAAGGTGTATGTGAAGAACGGCCTGATCACCTGGGAAACCCAGCAGACCGATTACCCGCGCACCCGGCCGGACCTGCCCAATCACGAACCGCGCGGCTGCCCGCGCGGCGCGTCCTACAGCTGGTACGTTTATTCCGCCCAGCGCGTCAAATACCCGATGATCCGCGGCCGGCTGGCCAAATTGTGGCGCGAGGCGCGCCAGACCCTGAGTCCGGTGGAAGCCTGGGAGCAGATCAGCCAGACGCCGGAATTGGCTAAGCAGTACAAGTCCAAGCGCGGCCAGGGCGGTTTCGTGCGCGCCAGCTGGGAAGAGGCCAATGAGATCGTGGCCGCCGCCAACGCCTTCACCATCAAGAAGTTCGGTCCGGACCGCGTGGTGGGCTTCTCGCCGATTCCGGCGATGTCCATGGTGTCCTACGCCGCCGGCAGCCGCTACCTCAGCCTGATCGGCGGCGTGCCGCTGTCCTTCTACGACTGGTATTGCGACTTGCCGCCGGCCAGCCCGCAGACCTGGGGCGAGCAGACCGACGTGGCCGAGTCCGCCGACTGGTACAACTCTACTTATCTGATGGTGTGGGGCTCCAATGTGCCGATGACCCGCACCCCGGACGCCCACTTCTACACCGAGGTGCGCTACAAGGGCACCAAGACGGTGGCGGTGTCCAGCGACTTTGGCGAAATGGCCAAGTTCGGCGACATCTGGATGGCGCCCAAGCAGGGCACCGACGCCGCGCTGGCGATGGCGATGGGCCATGTGATCTTCAAGGAATTCCACCTCGATAATCCATCCGGCTATTTCACCGACTACATCCGCCGCTATACCGACATGCCGATGCTGGTGGCGCTGAAGCAAGACGGCGAGCGTTACATTCCGGACTACTTCCTGCGCGCCTCCCATCTGGCGGACAGCCTGGGCGAAGACAACAATCCGGACTGGAAAACCCTGCTGATCGACGAGGCCAGTGGCGACATCGTCGCGCCCAACGGTTCCATCGGCTTCCGCTGGGGCCAGGCCGAGGGCAAGACCGGCAAGTGGAACCTGGAGCAGAAGGATGGCGCCAGCGGCCGCGAAGTGTCCGGCAAGCTGTCGCTGATCAAAGAAAGCGACGCGGTGGTGGGCGTTGGCTTCCCTTACTTCGGCGCCGAGCACGATGAACTGCTGACTCGCAATGTGCCGGCCAAGCGCATCCGCCTGGCCGACGGCAGCGAAACCCTGGTGGCCACGGTATTCGACCTGATGGCGGCCAACTACGGCATAGACCGTGGCCTGGGCGGCGGCAATGTCGCCGTCGACTACATGGACGACGTGCCCTATACCCCGGCCTGGCAGCAAAAGCACACCGGCGTGAAGCCGGAACTGGTGATCCAGGTGGCGCGCGAGTTCGCGCAGAACGCGGACCAGACCCAAGGCAAGTCCATGGTCATCGTCGGCGCGGCGCTGAACCACTGGTACCACATGGACATGACCTACCGCGGCATCATCAATATGCTGATGCTGTGCGGCTGTATCGGCCAGTCCGGCGGCGGCTGGTGCCACTACGTGGGCCAGGAAAAACTGCGTCCGCAAACCGGCTGGGCGCCGTTGGCCTTCGCCGGCGACTGGAACCGCCCGGCGCGGCAGATGAACGGCACCAGCTTCTTCTATGCGCATACCAGCCAGTGGCGGCATGAAAAACTGGGCGTGGGCGAAATCCTGGCGCCCACCGCCGACGGCCGCATGGCCGGCATGGCGCTGATCGACTACAACGCCAAGGCCGAGCGCATGGGCTGGCTGCCGTCCGCGCCGCAGCTGTCCGCCAACCCGCTGGAGGTGACCCGCGCCGCGGCTGCCGCCGGCCAGGACGCCGCCGCCTACGTGGTGGACGGCCTCAAGTCCGGCAAGCTGGACCTGGCCTGCAACGACCCGGACAACCCGCAGAACTTCCCGCGCAATATGTTTGTGTGGCGTTCCAACATCCTGGGCAGCTCCGGCAAGGGCCACGAATACTTCCTCAAATACCTGTTGGGCACCCAGAACGCGGTGCTGAATTCGGAAGACGATTGCATCAAGCCGACCGAAATCACCGTGCGCCCGGCGGCGGAAGGCAAGCTGGACCTGCTGGTGGTGCTGGACTTCCGCATGTCCACCACCTGCTTGTACGGCGATATCGTGCTGCCCACCGCCACCTGGTACGAGAAGGACGACCTCAACACCTCGGACATGCACCCCTTCATCCACCCGCTGTCCGAAGCGGTGCAACCCTTGTGGCAGTCGCGCACCGACTGGGAGATCTACAAGGGCTTCGCCAAGAAGTTGTCCGAGATCGGCAAGGACTACCTGGGCGTGCAAAAAGACTTGGTGCTGACCCCGCTGATGCACGACACCCCGGAAGAGCTGGGCCAGCCCTTCGATCCCAAGGACTGGAAAAAAGGCGAGTGCGAGCCGGTGCCAGGCAAGACCATGCCCAAGATGACGGTGGTGGAGCGCGACTACGGCGCGATCTACGACAAGTTCACCACCATCGGCCCCTTGCTGGAAAAAGCCGGCAACGGCGGCAAGGGCATCAACTGGAAAACCGGCCATGAAGTGGACATCCTGCGCGGCCTGAACCAGGTGGCGAGCCAGGGTGCCGGCAAGGGCCAGCCCAAGCTGGAAACCGCTATCGACGCCGCCGAGATGATTCTGACGCTGGCGCCGGAAACCAACGGCCACGTGGCGGTGAAGGCCTGGGACGCGCTGTCCAAGATCACCGGCCGCGATCACACCCATCTGGCCAAGCCGCGCGAGCATGACAGCATCCGCTTCCGCGACGTGCAGGCGCAGCCGCGCAAGATCATTTCCTCGCCCACCTGGTCCGGCCTGGAAAGCGAAGAAGTCAGCTACAACGCCGGCTACACCAATGTGCACGAGCTGATCCCTTGGAGAACCATCACCGGCCGTCAGCAGTTCTACCAGGATCACCAGTGGATGCGCGCCTTCGGCGAAGGCCTGTGCGTGTACAAGCCGGCGGTGGATCTGAAAACCACCCAGGCGGTGCTGGGCAAGCGCGGCAACGGCAATCACGAGCTGGTGCTGAACTTCCTGACCCCGCACCAGAAGTGGGGCATCCACAGCACCTATTCCGACAATCTGCGCATGCTGACCCTGAGCCGCGGCGGCCCGCACGTGTGGCTGTCCGAGGATGACGCCAAGAAGGCCGGCATCGTGGACAACGACTGGATCGAGGTGTTCAACGTCAATGGCACGCTGACCGCCCGCGCGGTGGTATCGCAGCGGGTGCCTCAGGGCATGACGCTGATGTACCACGCTCAGGAGAAGATCGTGAACGTGCCGGGCGCGGAAGTGTCCGGCAAGCGCGGCGGCATCCATAACTCGGTGACCCGCGCGGTGACCAAGCCCACCCACATGATTGGCGGTTACGCGCAACTGTCCTGGGGTTTCAATTACTACGGCACCGTGGGCGCCAACCGCGACGAATTCGTGGTAGTGCGCAAGATGAACAAGGTGGACTGGATGGATAGTCCGGCAGGAGATAAAGAATGAAAATCCGCGCTCAAATCGGCATGGTGCTGAATCTGGACAAGTGCATCGGCTGCCACACTTGTTCGGTCACCTGCAAGAACGTCTGGACCAGCCGCGACGGCGTCGAATACGCCTGGTTCAACAATGTGGAAACCAAGCCCGGCATCGGTTACCCCAAGGAATGGGAGAACCAGGAAAAATGGAAGGGCGGCTGGGTGCGCAAGCCCAACGGCAAGCTGGAGCCGCGTCAGGGCGGACGGCTGAAAATCCTGGGCAATATCTTCGCCAACCCCAATATGCCGGCGATAGACGATTACTACGAGCCGTTCACCTACGATTACGAACACCTGCAGAACGCGCCGGAAATGCAGACGCCGCCCACCGCGCGGCCGGTGTCGGTGCTGACCGGCAAGAAGATGGACAAGATCGAATGGGGCCCGAACTGGGAAGACGATCTGGGTGGCGAATTCTCCAAGCGCAGCAAGGACGCCTTGTTTGAAGGCATCCAGAAGGAAATGTACTCGGCCTTCGAGAACACCTTCATGATGTATCTGCCGCGCCTGTGCGAACACTGCCTGAACCCGGCCTGCGTTGCTTCCTGTCCGTCCGGCTCCATCTATAAGCGCGAAGACGACGGCATCGTGCTGATCGATCAGGACAAATGCCGCGGCTGGCGCATGTGCGTGTCCGGCTGCCCGTACAAGAAGATTTATTACAACTGGACCTCCGGCAAGGCCGAGAAGTGCACCTTCTGCTACCCGCGCATCGAGGGCGGCCAGCCGACGGTGTGCTCGGAAACCTGCGTCGGCCGCATCCGCTACCTGGGCGTGCTCTTGTACGACGCCGACAAGATAGACGAAGCCGCCGCGGTGGAAGATCCGAAGAGCCTGTACGAGGCGCAGCTGGGCGTGTTCCTGGATCCGAACGCGCCGGAGGTGATCGCCGAGGCGCAGAAGCAGGGCATTCCGCAAAGCTGGATCGACGCCGCGCAGCGCTCCCCGGTCTACAAGATGGCGATGGAGTGGAAAGTGGCTTTCCCGCTGCACCCGGAATACCGGACCCTGCCGATGGTGTGGTACATCCCGCCGCTGTCGCCGATCCAGTCCGCGATGGAAAACGGCCTGATAGGCGAGAACGGCATCATTCCGGACGTCAAGGATTTGCGCATCCCCATCCAGTACCTGGCCAATCTGTTGACCGCGGGCAAGGAAGAGCCGGTGGTGAAGGCGCTGGAAACCATGGTCGCGATGCGGCGCTATATGCGCAAGAAGAGCGTGGAGAAGGTGTCGGACGCCGCCACTCTCAAGGGCACGCATCTGAACCCGGCCCAGGTGGAAGAGATGTACCAGGTGATGGCCATCGCCAATTACGAAGACCGCTTCGTGATTCCGTCCAGCCACAAGGAATTGGTGGAAAACACCTTCGAGGACAAGGCGTCCTGCGGCTTCACCTTCGGCAACGGCTGCTCCGGCGGCGAGTCCGAGGCCAGCCTGTTCGGCAAGAAGAAGGCGACCCCCATCGTGTTCCACGACATGCGGCGCGACCGCAAGTCCAATTCCGGTCAGTGAAGGAGAACGCCATGCGCATCTATCAGGCAATGTCGGCGCTGCTGTGCTACCCGGAGCCGGAGCTGCTCGCGGCGGCGGACGACATCCGCGCCGAAGTGGCGGCCGAGCCGCGCGTCGCCCGGCTGCTGGAACCGCTGCTGCTGTCGCTGGAGGGCGAGGATCTGATCACGCTGCAAGAACGCTATGTGCAGACCTTCGACCGCAATCCCAGCCACTCGCTGCACCTGTTCGAGCATATCCACGGCGAGGACCGCGCCCGCGGCCAGGCCATGGTGGACCTGTTGGCCGAGTACCAGGCCCAGGGTTTCGAGCCGGCTGCGAACGAGCTGCCGGACTACCTGCCGCTGTTCCTGGAGTTCCTGGGGCAGTGCCAGCCGGAGGAGGCCACCCGCCTGCTTTCCGATGCGGTGCATGTGATCGCCCACGTCGCCGCCAAGCTGGCCGACAGCCATTCCCACTACGCCGGCGTGTTGCAGGGGCTGGTGCTGCTGTCGCCGGTGGCGCCGGAAGCGCTGACCGTGCCGCCGGTGCGCGACATGGACGAGATGCTGGAGACCTTCGGCCCCGGCGCGGACGGCGTGGAGCCGCTGCTGAAGCCGGCGCGGCCGGCCATCGCCCCGGTGAATTTTTACCCGCAGCGGCCGCAGGGCTGAATCCCGCTGCCAGGAGAGCAACATGAACTATCTGCACCAATTCGTATTCGGCATCTACCCCTACATCGCGCTGGCGGTGTTCCTGCTGGGCAGCCTGATCCGCTTCGACCGCGAGCAATACAGCTGGAAGAGCGAATCCTCGCAGTTGCTGTACCGCGGCCAGCTGCGGCTGGGCAACATCCTGTTCCACCTCGGCATCATCGGCCTGTTCTTCGGCCATCTGGTGGGCCTGCTGACCCCGCTGGCGGTATGGGACGCGCTGGGTGTCAGCCACAGCTTCAAGCAAGTGTTCGCGATGACGGCCGGCGGCATCATGGGCGGCCTGTGCCTGATCGGCATCCTGATCCTGCTGCACCGTCGCTTTACCTGTGACCGGCTGGCGGCCAACACCACCTGGCGCGACAAGCTGGTGTTGCTGTGGATTCTGGCCACCTTGCTGCTGGGCCTCAGCACCATCGCGGTGTCGGCGCAGCATCTGGACGGCCACGAAATGGTGTTGCTGATGAGCTGGGCCCAGCACATCGTCACCCTGCGCGGCGACGCGGCCATCTTCATCGTCGACGCCTCGCCGGTGTTCAAGGCGCACCTGTTCATGGGCATGAGCTTGTTCGTGATCTTCCCGTTCACCCGCCTGGTGCACGTGTGGAGCGGCTTCGGCGCGGTGAGCTATCTGGGCCGGGCCTGGCAGCTGGTGCGGCCGCGGGGCTGATCCCGCAGGATCGTTAAGGTTCGAATGAAAAATGGCGGAGCGCCTTGGGGGGCTCCGCCATTTTTTCATGCCGTCCGGCTACATATAAATTCGAGAAGTTGTGTAGTACTAACAAGAGCGAACAATCCCTAACAATTCGATACAGCTGGCTGTCAACCAAACGGTTAATCTGGGCCATCTGTTCAAATTCGGGAGTTAGCCGCATGAAACGCGCACTTGTCATCATTTCGCTGAGCCTGGCCGGCCTGGCCTCCACCGCCCTGGCGGATACTTCCACCATCGTCGGCGGCGCGCTGGGCGGCGCGGCCGGCGCGGCGGTGGGCGAGGCAGTGGGCGGCCGCAACGGCGCCATCATCGGCGGCGCGGTGGGCGGCGCTTCCGGCGCGGCCATCGGCCACGACTACGGCAAGCCGGCGGCGTCGGAACGCCGCGACGACGACGGCCGCCGCTATCGCAAGCATCGTCACCACCGCCATCACCGCGACAAGGGCTATTTCTGCCCGCCGGGCCAGGCCAAGAAAGGCCGTTGCTGAGCTGCCGCCGCTGTCCAGCCGGCCATTGGCATTAAACCTATCGCAGTATTCAGCATGAACCGGGCTTGATCTATATTGATGGGTGTTGGTTTCCATTGTCATGGAAAATCAAGAGAAACAGTCGATAGAGATCGGAGCCCGCCATGCTGTCCAGGCTATCCCTCGCCAGCAAGCTGCTATTGCTGCTGCTGCCTTTTTCCGCCGCCCTGATCGGCCTCGCCTCGGTGCTGGCCGTTGATCGCTTCCAGACCCTGTCGGAGTTGCAACGCTCGGATCGCCTGATCCAGGTGGCGGCGCGTTCCAGCCAGTTGATCCATGATTTGCAGACCGAGCGCGGCCTGAGCAACGGCTTTCTCAACGGCCACGCCGCCAGCCTGCCGCCGCCCTTGCAGCAGGCGCGCGCGGTCAGCGACAAGGACCTGGCCGCCTTCCGCGACGAGGCGGCCAATCACGCCGCCAGCAGCCTGGCCGGCGATCTGTCCGCCCTGAGCGGGCAGTTGGACGGCCTGGCGCCATTGCGCGCCGACGTGGAAAAACGCGCGACGCCGGCGGCCGAGGCTTTCACCGCCTATTCCAGCCGTATCGACGCCTTGATCGGCCTGATCGCCAAGCTGGCGCAAGCCAATAGCGACGGCGATCTGCTGCGCAGCACCGCGGCCTTGCTCAGCCTGCAATGCGAGAAGGAGTTCGCCGGCCGCGAGCGCGGCTACGTCAACGGCGTGCTCAGCGGCGGCGCCTTCGACCAGAAAAGCTTCGGCCAGGCCGCGGGCCTGAACGCCAAGCAAGCCGCCTGCGCCGGCCAGCTGCGGCTGATGGCGGATGACGCCCTGCGCGGCCGCGTCGACGCGATGGAAGGCGGCGAGGAAGCCAAGGCGGTGCAGGCGCTGCGCGAGAAGCTGTTGAGCCAGCCGCTGGGCCAGCCGGCCGGCGTGGCGCCGGAGCAATGGTTCCAGGCGGCGAGCAAGCGCATCGGCGCCTTGAAGACGCTGCAGGATCAATTGCTGGACGATCTGGCGCGCCAGGTCGCCGCCAAGGTGTCCCAGGCGCGCACCGATCTATGGGTGACGCTGGGCGGCTCCGCGCTGGTGATCCTGCTGTTGGGCGGCCTGGGCTTCGCCATCTACCGCGGCATCCATGGACCGGTACGGCGGCTGGAACTGCTGATGACCTCGATGAGCCGGGATTTTGATCTGCGTCCGCGCGCCGGCATTCAGGGGCAGGACGAGATCGCGCGCATGGGCAAGGCCTTCGATCACTTGGTGGAAGCCTTCGCCAAGACGCTGAACCAGGTTAACGGCAATGCCCATTCCCTGGTGGACGCGGCCAATGCGATGCTGGGGATATCCCACCGCGCGGCCAAGGCATCGGAGGCGCAAAGCCAGTCGGCGGCCGGCATCGCCGCCGCGGTGGAGGAGATGAGCGCGGGCATAGAGTCGGTCAGCGCCAATACCCGGCTGTCGCTGAACGTGGCGCAGCAGATGCAGAGCAGTGTCAGCGATGGCCGCGAACGCATGCGCAGCACCACCCAGGCGATGAACCAGACCTCATCGGTGCTGGGTGACGCCGGCGGCCGGATCGAGGCCCTGCAGCAGAAGTCCGAGGACATCCGCTCCATCATCACCGCCATCCGCGAAATCGCCGACCAGACCAATCTCTTGGCCTTGAACGCGGCGATCGAGGCCGCGCGCGCCGGGGAGATGGGCCGCGGCTTCGCGGTGGTGGCCGACGAGGTGCGCAAGCTGGCCGAACGCACCGGCAAGGAGACGCTGGACATCACGTCCTTGATCGAAGACATCCGCGGCGAGACTCAGACCGCCGCCCATCATATGCAGGAGGCGCGGCAGCGCATGGAGTCTGGCCTGGAACTGGTGGGCCAGACCGTGCACGATCTGGATGAAATCCACGACGAGGCCAGCGAGGCGGCCGCCAAGAGCCAGGGCACCGCGGCGGCGATGGCGCAGCAGACCGCAGCCAGCGGCGAGGTGGCCAACAATATCAGCGTGATCGCGTCCCTGGCCGAGGAAAACTCCGGCCTGGTGCAGGAGGTGGCGGACTTGTCCGACCGGCTCAACGCCTCCGCCGGTCAGTTGGTGGAGTTGGTGGATAAGTTCAAGCACGTCTAATAGCCGCGCTGGCCCACCCTGGTGAGCGCGGCTCCACCCGGCCCCCAGGCTTCAATTCAGCCGACTGGCCCCTAGTTACAAGTGACTAGGGGCCAGCGTGCTTTGGTTGGACTGCGAATTGTTGGTCTAGCTAGTAAAATGGAATCTGGAAATATCTCAGATTGGCGGCGACAGCCGGGCCACTTGGTTGCGACTAAGCGGTATCATTGGCTGCCATGGAGGAACTCATGCTTACCGACCGCTTCGGGCGCTCCATCGAATATCTGCGTCTGTCCGTGACCGACCGCTGCGACCTGCGTTGCAATTACTGCCTGCCCAAAGGCTTCAAAGGCTTCGAAGAACCGGCCAACTGGCTGACTTTCGACGAAATCGAACGCGTGGTGGCGGCTTTCGCGCGCCTGGGCACGCGGCGTTTGCGGCTGACCGGCGGCGAACCGCTGCTGCGCCGCAATCTGCCGGAACTGGCGGCGCGCCTGTCCGCGCTGCCCGGCCTCAACGATCTGTCGCTGACCAGCAACGCCACCCAGTTGGCGCGCCACGCCCAGGCGCTGCGCGCCGCCGGGGTCAGCCGCGTCAATGTCAGCCTGGACTCCTTGCGCCGCGATTGCGTGCATGACATCACCGGCAGCGACAGCCTGCCGCGGGTGATGGAAGGCCTGATGGCGGCCAAGGACGCCGGCTTTTCTCCGATCAAGATCAATATGGTGGCGATGAAGGACGTCAACGACGCCGATATCGGCGCCATGGTCGCCTTCTGTATCGAGCATGGTTTCGTGCTGCGGCTGATCGAAGCCATGCCGATGGGCGATACCGGCCGCGCCGCCAACTACCTGGACCTGCAGCCGGTGCTGCGTCAGCTGCAAACCGAGTTCAAGCTAGTGGAACAGGCGGCCACGCTGGGCGGCGGCCCGGCCCGCTACTGGAAAACCCAGGACGGCGGCTTCTCGCTGGGCCTGATTACCCCCATTTCCCAACACTTCTGCGCCACCTGCAACCGGGTGCGGCTATCGGTGGACGGCACCTTGTACATGTGTCTGGGCCAGGAAGAAAGTTTCGAACTGCGCCCGCTGCTGCGCGCTGGCATTTCCGACGCCGAGCTGGAAGCGGCGATCCGCGGGGCGATAGAACTGAAACCGGAGCGTCATGAATTCAGCGAAAAGCCGCAAAAGCTGGTGCGATTCATGTCGATGACCGGTGGCTAGGGCCGCGGCGATGCGGCTGAACGTCTCGCCGGTGTTGGGCGGCCCGCTGGGCCAGCGGCTCAGCGCCAAGATCGTCGGCGTGCTGGCGGCCTTTCTGGTGGTGGCGCTGGGTTCCATCGGCGCCACGCTGTGGCTGTCCTGGCAGCAGGAAGGCGGCGCGGCGGCGATCAACGACGCCGGCAGTCTGCGCATGCGGGTTACCCGCATGGCGCTGGATCTGCAGCTCAGCGGCCAGGACGGCGCGCGTGCGGACGCGCTGCGCCGCGACATGGCCAGTTATGAGCAGATCTTGCAACGGCTGCGCCGCGGCGATCCGGCGCGCCCGTTGCTGGTGCCGCGCGAGGCCGACATCCAGCAGGCGCTGACCCAGGTGGAAGAGCAGTGGCGCGCGCAACTGAAACCGGTGCTGCAGGACGCGTTGACGCGGCCCGCCGACAATACCGCGGAGGCCGCCCGTTTCGCCGAGCGCGTGGCGCTCTACGTGGCGGACATCAACACCTTCGTCAGCGGCATGGAGGCTTATAACGCGCGCAATACCGATTATCTGCGCCTGCTGCAGCTCTTGCTCGCCAGCATGGCGGTGGTCGGCACCGTCGCGCTGATCTATCTGATGCTGCTGATCGTGCTGCGGCCGCTGGACAAGCTGCACCAGGGCATACGCCGGCTGGCGGCCGGCGATTACAGCGTGCGGGTGCCGGTGGAGACCGACGACGAGTTCGGCCAGGTCAGCACCGGCTTCAATCTGATGGCCGAATGCCTGTCCGAATCGCTGGCCACGCTGGAAGAGCGGGTGCGCAGCAAGACCGCCAGCCTGCAGCAGAAAAACCAGGAATTGGCGCTGCTGTACGAAATCACCTCCTTCTGCAATCAGTCCCAGCCGCTGGAAGCCTTGTGCAAGGGCTTCCTCGCCCGGGTGATGCGCGCCTTCGACGCCGATGGCGGCGCGGTGCGCTTGACCGATCACGGCCAGGGACTGGTATTCGTGGTGGCCGACGACGGCCTGCCGGAAGCGCTGCTGCGCGAGGAACATTGCCTGAAGGTGGGCGACTGCCTGTGCGGCGAAGCCGCCGCCATGGCCGAGAGCCGGGTGGAGAATATGGGCGGCCGCGCGGACAAGCAATGCAGCCGCGAAGGCTTCCGCGTGGTCAGCGCCTTTCCGGTGGCGACGCAGAACCGCACCTTGGGCATTTTCAATCTGCACTTCCGCCAGGCGCGCATCCTGCCGCCGCAGCAGGTGCGGCAGCTGGAGATGCTGGGCCAGCATCTGGCGGTGGCGATCGAGAACCTGCGGCTGGCGGCCAAGGAACGCGAACTGGCGGTGCTGGAGGAGCGCAACCTGGTGGCGCAGGGCCTGCACGACAGCATCGCCCAGGGCTTGTCCTTCCTGAACCTGCAAACCCAGATCATGCGCCAGGCGCTGGACAGCGGCGATCCTGGCCTGGTGGACGACACCCTGGCCTTGTTCGAGGCCGGCGTCCAGGAAAGCTACGACGATGTGCGCGAGCTGCTCAACAACTTCCGTTCCAAGCTGTCGGAAAGCCTGGGCCAGGCGGTGAGCAGCCTGCTGGACAAATTCCGCAAGCAGACCAAGCTGCGGGTGGAACTGCGCTCCACCGGCGCCGGCGCGCCATTGCGGCCGGAGCAGCAGTTGCAGATCCTGTTCATCCTGCAAGAAGCGCTGTCCAATGTGCGCAAGCACGCCGAGGCCAGCCAGGTCACGGTCAGCCTCAGCGACGACGGCGAGGTGTTCGTGCTCAGCGTGCTGGACAACGGCGTCGGTTTCGACCTGGACACGGTGCGCAACAAGGGCGACGGCCATTTCGGCCTGTCCATCATGCAGGAGCGCGCGCAACGCGCCGGCCTGCAGCTGGATATCGAATCCACGCCGGACGCCGGCACCATGGTCAGCCTGTTGCTGCCGCGCGCGCGGCGCCTGGCGGCCTGAGAACCTGTTCAAAGTCCGCTGCGTTTCGTGAGGCGTGGCATGGTGAGTAGCGCTGCGAGATGCTCATTACCCCTTGCCGCATTCCGCTTGCCCGGCGGCTCGGCCTGGTCGCGCGCCAGCTCGCCGGACTTGGAACAAGTCCAGAGAAACTGGCGCGCGGTGAGGACAACTCTCATACTGTCCATATCTGAATTTAAAAACCTCTGGACTTGAAGATGTCTGAACAGAGCATACGCATTCTGCTGGTGGACGATCACACCTTGTTCCGCAGTGGAATCAAGGCCTTATTGGCGCGCCAGGCCGGCTTCGACGTGGTCGGCGAGGCAGCGGACGGCGCCGAGGGCGTCAAGCTGGCCAGGCAGCTGGACCCGGACGTGGTGTTGCTGGACCTGAACATGCCGGGCATTTCCGGCGTGGAAGCGCTGACGCTGATGCTGCAGGATCAAGCCAAGCGGGCGGTGGTGATGCTGACCGTGTCCGAGGAGGCCGACGATCTGACCGCGGCCTTGAAGGCTGGCGCGCGAGGCTATCTATTGAAAAACATCGACGCCGACTTCCTGACCCAGGCGGTGGCGCGCGCCGCCGCCGGTGAATCGGTGATGAGCGATTCGATGACCGCCAAACTGATGGCCCAGTTCCGCCACGGCGCGGCGGCGCCGGTGGAACCGGCGGAGCAGGAGCTGGACCGGCTGACCCCGCGCGAGCGTGAAATCCTCGGTTTCCTGGCCCAGGGCAAGAGCAATAAGGAAATCGCGCGCAGCCTGGATCTGGCGGAGAGCACGGTCAAGATCCATGTGCAGAACATTCTGAAGAAGCTCAGCCTCAGCAGCCGGGTGCAGGCGGCGGTGTTCGCGGTGGAGAACGGGGTGGGGCGCAGCGCGTGAGCGGCTGCGCGCGGCCCTGGCTCCCTGGAGCATGAACAGCTTCTAAGAACCTGTTCAAAGTCTGCTGCGCGTCGTGAGACGTGACACGGTGAGTACAGCTTCGAAATGCTCATGTACTGAATGTGCATTCCGCTTTCTCAGCCATTTTCGCCTTGTCTCGCCCTTGCATGCGAGATCGTAAACAGGCTCTAAGCGGCGATGCGCTCAGCCCTCCACCAGCCGATAGCCGACTCCGGTCTCGGTGAGGATGTGGCGCGGCATCGCCGGATTGTCTTCCAGCTTCTGCCGCAGGTGGCCCATATAGACGCGCAGATACTGGTTGTGCTCCGAGAACGACGGTCCCCACACCGCCAGCAGCAGCTCGCGATGGGTGATCACCTTGCCGGCGTTGCGGATCAAGGTGGACAGCAGCCGGTATTCTATCGGCGTCAGGTGCACCGCCGTCTCCGCCTTGGCCACCTGGCGGTTGACCAGGTCCACCTTGATGTCGCCGAACTGGAACAGCTGCTGCGCGGCGGCGCTGCCGTGGGTGCGGCGGCGCAGCAGCACGCGGACGCGCGCCAAGCATTCGGCCACGCCGAAGGGCTTGGTCAGATAGTCGTCGGCGCCGGCGTCCAGCGCCGCCACTTTCTCGGTTTCCTGGGTGCGCGCGGACAAGACCAGGATGGGCAGGTCGGTCCATTCGCGCAGCTGCTTGATGGTGTCCTGGCCGTTCATGTCCGGCAGGCCCAGGTCCAGGATCACCAGATCCGGCTTGCGGGTGGCCACTTCGATCAGGCCTTGCTTGCCGGTTTCCGCCTCGTGGACGGTCAGGCCTTCTTCTTCCAGCGCCGCGCTCAGAAAGCGGCGTATCGGTTTTTCGTCTTCGATGACGACGATGCTGATCGGTGCGTCTTGCATGGTCATGGGTTTCTTTGGGGTTAGGGCGTTTCTTCCGTCGGCAGCGCCGGTGCGTGCCCGGCCGGCAGGCTGAAGCGGAATTCCGCGCCGTGCGGCGCGCGGTTGCGCGCACTGATGCGGCCGCCGTGGATTTCCACGATGGAGCGGCAGATCGCCAGCCCCAGGCCCACGCCGGGGGTGCTGGATTCCGCCGTGCCGCGCGAGAATTTATCGAAGGCGCGCTGTTCCATATTGGGCGGCAGGCCGGGGCCGTCGTCGCTGACCGATACCAGCACTTCCGCGCCTTCGCGCCAGGCCGCCAGCGTGATATGGCTGCCCGGCGGCGTGTATTTGCCGGCGTTTTCCAATAGGTTGACCAGCACCCGCTCCAGCAGCACCGCGTCGTATTCCAGCACCGGCAGATCCGGCGCCAGCTCCAGCCTCAGTTCCCGGCCGCGCAGGCCGCGCTCGGCGGCGCGCAGCGCGCTGCCCACCACCTCGTCCAGCATTTGCCATTCCTTGTTCAGCTTGACGCCGGATTGCAGCCGCGCCATGTCCAGCAGATTGGTCACCAGCTTGTTCATGCGCAGCGCCTCGTCCTGGATGGCGGCGGCGATCTCGGCGCGCTGGCCGTCGTCCATGCTGGACGAGCACAGCCGCTCGGACAGGCCGGCCATGGTGGTCAGCGGCGTGCGCAAGTCATGGGACACCACCGACAGCACGCTGTTGCGCAGCCGTTCGGATTCCATCGCCACGATGGCGTCCTGCGCCACTTCCACGTAATGCACGCGCTCCAGCGCCAGCGCGATCTGGGCGGCGCAGGTTTCCAGCAAGCGCTGCTGCTCCGGCAGGAAGGCCTGGTCGGTGACCTCGGGCAGGAGAGCGATCACGCCGCGATTGCGCATCGGCGCGCGCAGCGGCACATAGAGCGCGGGGTTGGCGGGCAGGGTATTGGTGCCTAGGCCGGCCGGCTGCTGGTGGTCGTAAACCCATTGCGCGACGCCGACGTCGGCATAGCCGTGCTCTTCTCCGGCCAGGCGCACCTCGTCGCCGCTATTGGGCAGGAACAGGCTGACTTTGGCGCTGAACAGCGGCTCCAGCCGGCCGACGGCGGTGTCGACGATCTGGGCGGCGGTCAGCGCGCCGGCCAGTTCGCGGCCCAGATCGTACAGCGCGCGGGTGCGGCGTTCGCGATAGGTGGAGATATTGGCTTCGAAGCGCAACCGGGCGGTGAGCTGGCTGATGATGGCGGCCACCAGCAACATCACCACGAAGGTCATCAGGTATTGAGTGTCGGACACCGCGAACGACATATGCGGCGGCACGAAGAAGAAATCGAAGGAGGCCACCGACAGCAGCGAGGCCAGCATGCCGGGGCCGCGGCCGTAGCGTACCGACACCAGCACCACCACCAGCAGGTAGATCATGATGTCGTTGGCCAGCGCCACATGCGGAATCAGCAGGCCGGCCAGCGCCGTGGTCAGCAGGCAGGCGACGAAGGCGGCGAGGTAGCCGAAGTGCGAGCGCGGGTGTTCATGGTCTTCGAACAGCAGGCTGCCGCCGGTTTTGGCATCGGCGCTGGCGGCGTCTTCCTGCTCGTGGGCCACCACGTACAGGTCGACATCGCTGGAACGGCGGCTCAGCTCACTGGCCAGCGAGCGGCGCCACAAGCGCGACCAGCCGCCGCGCGTGGATTTGCCCAGCACCAGCTTGGACGCATTGCGGCTGCGGGCATAGGCCAGCAGCGTGGGCGCCAGTTCGCTGCCGCCCAGCACCGTGGTTTCCGCGCCCAGCTCCTGCGCCAGTTTCAGGCCCTTGAGCACGCGCGCGCGTTGCTCTTCGGACAGCTTGCGCTGCTGCGGCGTTTCCACGTAAACGGCGATCCAGTCAGCGTCCAGGCTGGCGGCCAGGCGTTTGGCGCTGCGGATCAGTTTATCGATGCCGGCGCTGGCGCCGACGCAGACCAGCAGCCGTTCGCGCGCGTGCCATACCGGGTTGATGGACTGATCGGCGCGGTAGGCGCGCATCTGCGCGTCGACGCGGTCGGCGGTGCGGCGCAGCGCCAGTTCGCGCAGCGCCAGCAGATTGCCCTTGCGGAAGAAGTTCTTCACCGCGCGCTCGGCCTGCTGCGGCAGATAGACCTTGCCGGCGGCCAGCCGGCCCAGCAATTCATCCGGCGGCAGGTCCACCAGCGCGACTTCGTCGGCGCGGTCGAACACGTGGTCGGGCAGGGTTTCGCGCACCACGATGCCGGTGATCTGGCCGACCACGTCGTTCAGGCTTTCCAAGTGCTGGACATTGAGCGAGGTGTAGACGTCGATGCCGGCGGCCAGCAGTTCTTCCACGTCCTGCCAGCGTTTGGGGTGACGCGAGCCGGGCGCGTTGGAGTGGGCGAACTCGTCCATCAGGATCAGCTGCGGCCGGCGTTCCAGCGCCGCGTCCAGGTCGAACTCCGACAGCTCGTGGCCCTTGTAGGCGATCCGCCGCGGCGGCAGCACGTCCAGATCGGCCAGCTGTTCCTGGGTTTCCTTGCGGCCATGGGTTTCCACCACGCCCACCAGCACCGTCGCGCCGTCCTGACGCTTGGCGCGGGCCGCGGCCAGCATGGCGTAGGTTTTGCCGACGCCGGCGCAGGCGCCGAAGAAAATCTTCAGCCGACCGCGCTGGGCGTCCAGTTCTTCGCGTTTGAGCTCATCGAGCAGGGCGTCCGGATCGGGACGGGAATCGGTCATATGCGCTTTGCTTCGGTCTTTACGGCTCAATTCATCGGCGCCGGGGCGGAGCGAGTCCCGCTCCGTCCCGGCGCCGCGGGTCGATCAGGCCTTGGCGGCCTGATCCAGCGCCAGGTTCAATTCCAGCACATTGACGCGCGGTTCGCCAAGCAGGCCGAAGGTTTCGCCGGTCACCCGGCTTTCCACCAGCTTGCGCAGCGCGGCCGGCTCCATCTTGCGGGCGGCGGCGACGCGCTCCAACTGGTAGAAAGCCGCGGCGGCGGAAATCTCCGGGTCCAGGCCGCTGGCGGAGGCGGTGACCAGGTCCACCGGCACCGGACCGCTCTGCGCCGGGTGAGCGGCGCGGATGCGCGCCACATTGGCTTTCACCGCGTCCAGCTGCGCCGGGTTGGTGGGACCCAGATTGGAACCGCTGGACCCGCCGGCATTGTACGGCATAGTACCGGTGGCGGACGGGCGGCCCCAGAAATATTGCGGCCCGGTGAAGTTCTGGCCTATCAGCCGCGAGCCGACGAGCTTGCCGTCGCGTTGGAGCAGGCTGCCATTGGCCTGGAACGGGAACAGCGCCTGGGCGGCTCCGGTGGTCAGCAGCGGGTAGGTGAGGCCGGTGATCAGGCTCAGGCCGCCGAACACCACCAGCAATGGGCGTAACAGTTTCATTTGCATAGTCCTTTCAGTGCTCATGCCAGGTTCAGCGCGCCCAGCAGCATGTCGATCAGCTTGATGCCGGCGAAGGGCACCAGCAGGCCGCCCAGGCCGTAGACCAGCAGATTGCCGCGCAGCAGCTCCGCCGCGCTCTTGGCGTGATATTTCACGCCCTTCAGCGCCAGCGGGATCAGGAACACGATGATGATGGCGTTGAAGATCACCGCCGACATGATGGCCGAGGCCGGGCTATTCAGGCCCATCACGTTCAGCGCGTTCAGCTGCGGATAAGTGCTGGCGAAGGCGGCCGGGATGATGGCGAAGTACTTGGCCACGTCGTTGGCGATGGAGAAGGTGGTCAGCGAACCGCGCGTCATCAGCATTTGCTTGCCGATTTCCACGATCTCGATCAGCTTGGTGGGGTTGGAATCTAGATCCACCATATTGCCGGCTTCCTTGGCCGCCTGGGTGCCGGTGTTCATCGCCACCGCCACGTCGGCCTGGGCCAGCGCCGGGGCGTCGTTGGTGCCGTCGCCGGTCATCGCCACCAGCTTGCCCTCGGCCTGATGGCTGCGGATCAGCTTGAGCTTGGCTTCCGGCGTCGCCTCGGCCAGGTAGTCGTCCACGCCGGCCTCGGCGGCGATGGCGGCGGCGGTCAGCGGGTTGTCGCCGGTGATCATCACCGTCTTGATGCCCATCTGGCGCAGCTCGGCGAAACGCTCCTTGATGCCGCCCTTGACGATGTCCTTCAGCTCGATCACGCCCAAGGCGCGATTGCCTTCCGCCACCAACAACGGGGTGGAGCCGCGGCGCGCCACTTCATCGGCGCTTTTCGCCAGCGCGTCCGGGAACTGGCCGCCCAGCTCGGCGATGTGGCGACGGATGGCGTCGATGGCGCCCTTGCGGATCTGGCGGCCGTCGTAGTCTATGCCGCTCATCCGGGTTTGCGCGGTGAAGGGAATGAACACGGCCTCATGGCTGGCCAGCTCGCGCTGGCGCAGATTGAACTGCTTCTTGGCCAGCACCACGATGCTGCGGCCTTCCGGGGTTTCATCGGCCAGCGAGGCCAGCTGGGCGGCGTCGGCCAGCGCTTGCTCGCTGACGCCGGGCGCCGGGATGAAGGCCGAGGCCTGGCGGTTGCCCAGGGTGATGGTGCCGGTCTTGTCCAACAGCAGCACGTCCACGTCGCCGGCGGCTTCCACCGCGCGTCCGGAAGTGGCGATCACATTGGCGCCCATCATCCGGCTCATGCCAGCCACGCCGATGGCGGACAAGAGGCCGCCGATGGTGGTGGGGATCAGGCACACCAGCAAGGCCACCAGGGTGGTGATGGTGATCGGCGAGCCGGCCTTGGCCGCTTCCACGCTGAACAGCGAGAAGGGCAGCAGGGTGACGGTGACCACCAGGAACACGATGGTCAGCGCCACCAGCAGGATGGTCAGCGCGATCTCGTTCGGGGTTTTCTGGCGCTTGGCGCCTTCCACCATCGCGATCATGCGGTCGAGGAAGGTTTCGCCCGGATTGACGGTAATCCGCACCACGATCCAGTCGGACAGCACGCGGGTGCCGCCGGTGACCGAGGAGAAATCGCCGCCGGCCTCGCGGATCACCGGCGCGGATTCGCCGGTGATGGCGGACTCATCCACCGAGGCCACGCCTTCGATCACCTCGCCGTCCACCGGGATCACATCGCCGGCTTCCACCAGCACATAGTCGCCCTTGCGCAGGCTGCTGCCGTCGATCACGGTCTTGCCGGCGTCGTGCTTGGGGCCGGACAGCTTCTTGGCCACCACGTTCTTCTTGGCCGAGCGCAAGCTGGCCGCCTGGGCCTTGCTGCGGCCCTCGGCCAGCGCCTCGGCGAAGTTGGCGAACAGCACGGTGAACCACAGCCACAGCGCCACCGCCAGGATGAAGCCGGACGGCGCCTCGCCCTGGCCGGCCAGCGATTGCAGCCATAGCGCGCTGGTCAGGATGCTGCCGATATAGACGACGAACATCACCGGGTTGCGCCACTGGGTGCGCGGCGACAGCTTCTTGAAGGAGTCGACGATGGCCGGTTTCACCAGGCTGGGGTCCAGCATGGACTTGGCCGCGCTGCGGTGGCCCGCCTGGGCGGCCGGGATATTGGAATGATTGATATTGTTCATTTTTGCTTCCTCCCGTCAGGCTCAACGGCCGCTGATCATCTGCAATTGCTCGACGACCGGGCCCAGCGCCAGCGCGGGAACATAGTTGAGCGCGCCCACCAGCAAGACCGTGCCTATCAACAGCACTACGAACAGCGGGCCGTGAGTGGGCAGGGTGCCGCTGTTCACCGCCAGCCGTTTCTTGGCGGCCAGCGAACCGGCGATGGCCAGGATGGGCACGATCATGAAGAAGCGACCGAAGAACATCGCCACCGCTGTGGCGATGTTGTAGAACGGTGTGTTGGCGGACAGGCCGGCGAAGGCGCTGCCATTGTTGTTGGCGGCCGAGGTGAAGGCGTACAGCACCTCGCTGAAGCCGTGGGCGCCGGGGTTGAGGATGCCGGCCTTGCCGGAGGCGGCCAGCACCGCGATGGCGGTCAGCGTCAGCACCAGGATGGGGGTCACCAGAATGGTGATCGCCGTCATCTTCATTTCATAGGTTTCTATCTTCTTGCCCAGGTATTCCGGGGTGCGGCCCACCATCAGCCCGGCGATGAACACCGCCAGGATGGCGAAGATCAGCATGCCATACAGGCCGGAGCCGACGCCGCCGAACACTACCTCGCCCAATTGCATCAGGAAGGTGGGCACCAGGCCGCCTATCGGGGTCAGCGAATCGTGCATCGCATTGACCGCGCCGCAGGAAGCGGAGGTGGTCACCGCGATGAACAGCGAGGTGTCGATGATGCCGAAACGGGCTTCCTTGCCTTCCATATTGCCGCCAGCCTGCAAATGGCTAGCCTGCTGATCCACGCCCATTGCGCTCAGCTGCGGCACGCCGGCCTGCTCGGCGCCGGTTTCCACCACCACCGCGCAGGCGAACATCACCGTCATTGCGGCGATGATGGCCCAGCCCTGGCGCTGGTCGCCCACCATGCGGCCGAACATGAAGCACAGCGCGGCCGGGATCAGGAAAATGGCCAGGCTTTGCAGGAAGTTGGTCAAGGGGGTGGGGTTTTCAAACGGGTGCGCGGAGTTGGCGTTGAAGAAGCCGCCGCCATTGGTGCCCAGCAGCTTGATCGCTTCTTGCGAGGCCACCGGTCCCATCGGCAGCGTCTGTTTCTGCGTGCTGGCGTCCATCATCACCGGCTTGCCGTCGGCGCCATTGACCGCATTGCCCTGGGCATCGGTCTTGGGCTGCTGATAATGGGTGGTTTCCACCGTCTGCACGTCTTGATAGGCGGACAGGTTCTGGATCATGCCCTGCTGGCTGAACACCAACGCGAACAGGAAGGACAGCGGCAGCAATACATAGAGGGTGAAGCGGGTGACGTCCACCCAGAAGTTGCCGATCTTGGCCGAGCTGTGGCGGGCGAAGCCGCGCACCAGCGCCAGCACCACCGCCGCGCCGGTGGCGGCGGACAGGAAGTTCTGCACCGTCAGGCCCAGCATCTGCACCAGATAGCCCATGGTGGACTCGCCGCCGTAGCCTTGCCAGTTGGTGTTGGTGATGAAGGAAATGGCGGTGTTGAACGCGGAATCCGGCGCCACCGCGCCCATGCCCTGGGGGTTGAACGGCAGCCAGCCCTGCAAGCGCTGCAACAGGTACAGCGCCAGCGCGCCTAGCACATTGAACAGCAGCAAGGCGACGGCGTAGCCGCGCCAGCCCATGTCTTCGTCCGGCTTGACGCCGGCCAGCCGGTAAAAGCCGCGCTCCAGCGGCGCGAACAGGCGCAGGGGGCCGACATTGTCGCCCTGCATCACGCGGGCGATATAGGCGCCCAGCGGCCAGGCCAGCGCCAGCAGCACCAGCAGGAACAAGCCCAGCTGCAGGGGTGCGGCCGAGCCGATGAAATTGGCGAACATGATTAAAAATTCTCCGGCTTAAGCAGTGCGTAGATCAGATAGCCAAGCAGGCCCAGCGCGATCAAGGCGCTGAGCAGATACCAGACGCTCATTTCTTGTCTCCCAGTTGTTGGCAGCCGACGACGAAGCCGTAGCTCAGCGCGCCAAATAGCAGGAAGAGTCCCAGATAGACGACATCCATCATGAAAATCTCCATTCGAATCAGTACTGAGAAGGTACGCAAGCACACGTCAAAAACCCGATAAAAGCCCATGTTAGGCGATAAAAATCGTATAAAAATGTTTGAAAAACTGGCATTTTTTGCATTTTTGAGCGGGTTTTGGCGGGAAAGCAGATTTTTTTTATGTGCGGGAATGGGAGCGACGCAAATGGCGCGCAGCCGGCGGCCTGCCGGCGGGGGCTGAGTTCAAGAGGCAAAACGGTGGAACGGCGGCGCGGGTGGGATACGGCGCCGCGGCTTGCGGGCGAGTCGAGCTGCGGCCTGGCTTCAGGCTGGGTCGCTAGCCGTCATGAGGCGGAAATCCGCCGGGCGGGTGTTCAGAACAGGTCGTCGCAGCGGTCGGCCAGGAACCGGGCATCGTCCCGGTCGTGCGCGCGTTGGCGCACTTTCTGTTGGCGCGACCTCTCAGCATCACTCAACTGAGGCTTGGCGACCGCATAGAGAAAACTCTCGTGCTGGTCTCTAGCCTGCTTTCTGCGAACACTCAGAGGAATACGGGAAGTCATCATCCTTGCACCTCTCGGTCACGTACTTGTGTGAGGTCGGGGCAAACCCCGACTCTTTGACATTGACGCTATTTTCGCGATTTGTAAAGTCCTGTTTGCTTGTGATCAGGAGCAAATCGGGCTTGGACATTGCAGCGAACTCCGCCCACGCTACCGGCGCGATGTTACCGCAGCATGATGGTGGACCCCGCGAGGCAAGTCTTTGAGATAAATCATTTTTTGAATATTGTTGTTTCAAAACGGTATAAATTGTTATATGAAACTGGCGTAGCATCCTGCTATTGCAATGAGGCGGCAGGAGCGGGTTTATGGAATGGGGATATGCGATCGCGGGGCTGGCGGTGGGCTTCATCGTCGGTCTGACCGGGGTGGGCGGCGGCTCGCTGATGACGCCCATCTTGCTGTGGTTCGGCATCTCCCCGGCCACCGCGGTGGGCACCGATCTGCTGTACGCGGCGCTGACCAAGATGGGCGGCGTGGCGGTGCATCACCGCCAGGGTCATGTCGATTGGCGCGTGGCCGGCTGGCTGAGCGCCGGCAGCGTGCCGGCGGCCTTGCTGGTGCTGGCCGGCCTGTCTTATCTGCATCTGCCCGAGAAGATGCTGGACACCTTGTTCAAGCTGGTGCTGGGCGTCGCCTTGCTGCTGACCGCCGCCGCCATCCTGGGCAAGCCCTTGCTGCTGCGCTGGCTGAATCGTGGGGGCGCGGTCAGCCTGCCGTCCGAGCCGCGCATTGGTCTGACCATCGCCACCGGCGTGGCGCTGGGCGCGCTGGTGACGCTCAGTTCCATCGGCGCCGGCGCCTTGGGCACCCTGGCCTTGTTCCTGCTGTATCCGGCCTTGTCGACTTCACGGCTGGTGGGCACCGAGATCGCCCACGCGGTGCCGCTGACCCTGGTGGCCGGGTTGGGGCATGCCGGCCTGGGCAATGTCGATGTGATGCTGCTGGCCAATTTGCTGCTGGGCTCCTTGCCCGGCATCTGGCTGGGCAGCAAGCTGACGCGGCGGCTGGCGGAACGCTGGTTGCGGCCGACCCTGGCGCTGATGCTGGGGCTGATCGGGGCCAAGCTGGTGTTTTGAGCGCCGGTCGGCGCTTTGGGGCAAGGGTGGGAAAAGGGCGGCCTGGCCGCCTTTTTTCATGGACACGCGCAAAAAAACGCCCTGATCGGAGAGGCGAGCAGGGCTGAAATGCAAACAACAAAAGGAGAAGCCATAATTTAGCCTCTCAATATTAGTATTCCGTGATTCTTTATCCCTTGATCTGAAACAAGAAAGCGGCCTTCGCCACGCCATGGGCAAAAAAAGACCGCGCCATGCGCGGTCTTTTGATGGGGATGCAGGCTAGCGCGTGTTTACGATTCCGAAGCGGCGCTCACCGTGTGAGGCCTCGCGACGCGCGACAGCTCGTAAACCGACTGTTACAACTTGCCGGCCACCCAGGCCTGCACGCCGGCCAAGGCCGCCGCCAGGTTCTCCGGCTGGGTGCCGCCGGCCTGGGCCATGTCCGGACGGCCGCCGCCCTTGCCGCCCACTTGCTGAGCGACGAAGTTGACCAGTTCGCCGGCCTTGAGCTTGGCTGTGAGGTCGGCGGTGACGCCGGCCACCAGCGCCACCTTGCCGTCGCCCTTGGCGGCCAGCACGATGGCGGCGGAACCCAGCTTGTCCTTCAGCTTGTCCAGGGTTTCGCGCAGCGCGGTGTTGTCGGCGCCCGGCAGTTCCACCGCCAGCACCTTGACGCCGTTGATGTCGGCGGCGCTGTCCGCCAGGCTGTCGCCGGCGGAGGCGGCCAGTTGGCCCTTGAGCTTGGCCAGCTCTTTTTCCAGGGTCTTGACGTTGTCCTGCAAGCTGCCGATCTTGGTGGCCACTTCGTCCAGCGTCTGGGCTTTCAGCGCCGCGGCCGCATCTTTCAGCAGCGCGTCCTGAGCCTGGATGTGGGCGATGGCGCCTTCGCCGGTGACGGCTTCTACGCGGCGCACGCCGGCGGCGACGCCGCTTTCCGCCACGATCTTGAACAGGCCAATATCGCCGGTGCGTTGCACATGGGTGCCGCCGCACAGTTCGGCGGAGAAGTCGCCCATGGTCAGCACGCGCACTTCATCGCCGTATTTTTCGCCGAACAGCATCATCGCGCCGGATTTCTGCGCGGCTTCCATGCTCATCACTTCGGCCTTGACCGGCAAGTTGTGGCTGATCACGCGGTTGACCACGCGCTCCAGCTCGGCGATCTGTTCTGCGCTGACCGGTTCGCCGTGAGCGAAGTCGAAGCGGGTGCGCTCCGGATTCACCAGCGAGCCCTTCTGCGCGACATGGTCGCCCAGCACGTGGCGCAGCGCCGCGTGCAAGAGGTGGGTGGCGGAGTGGTTGCGGGCGCTGGCGGCGCGCGCGTGCAGATCGATGGTGGCGGTCACGCTGTCGCCGACGGCCAGGCGGCCGCGGGCCAGCTTGCCTTTGTGGCCGAATACCGCGGCCTGGATCTTCTGGGTGTCGTTGACGTCGAACAGCGCGCCGATGCCGCCTTGCAGCGAAATCTCGCCCACGTCGCCGACCTGGCCACCGCCTTCGGCGTAGAAGGGGGTGTCGTCCAGCACCACAATGCCTTCTTCGCCGGCTTCCAGCGCGGCGACTGCCTCGGTGCCCTTGAACAGCGCCAAGACCTTGGCGTCGGTGCTGGCGGATTCATAGCCGTGGAAGCAGGTGTCGGCGCCGCTGTAGCTGACCTTGCCGGTCATCTTGAAACTGGAGCCGGCGCGACCGCGCTCGCGTTGCGCTTCCATCGCGCGCTCGAAGCCTTCCAGGTCGGCGTGGATGTCGCGCTCGCGGCAGATGTCGGCGGTCAGGTCCACCGGGAAGCCGAAGGTGTCGTAGAGCTTGAAGATGGTGTCGCCGTCCAGCGCGGTCTTGCCGCCTTCCAGCGCGGAGTCCACCAGGCCCATGCCGATTTCCAGCGTCTCGGCGAACTTGATCTCCTCGGCGCGCAGCGCGTCTTCGATATGCGCTTGCTTCTCGCGCAGTTCCGGATAGGCGTCGCCCATCTCGGCCACCAGGTCGGCGGCGATCTTGTGGAAGAACAGGCCTTTCTGGCCCAGCTTGTAGCCGTGGCGGATGGCGCGGCGGGCGATGCGGCGCAGCACGTAGCCGCGGCCTTCATTGGACGGCAGGATGCCGTCGGCAACCATGAAGCAACAGGCGCGGATGTGGTCGGCGATCACTTTCAGCGACGGCACGTCCTGGCTGTAGGCCACGCCGGTTTCGCGCGCGGCGGCGCGCACCAGGCAGGCCAGCGCGTCGGTCTCGTAGTTGGACTTGACGTGTTGCAGCACGGTGGACAGGCGTTCCAGGCCCATGCCGGTGTCTACCGACGGCTTGGGCAGCGGATGCAGGGTGCCGGACTCGTCGCGGTTGAACTGCATGAACACGTTGTTCCAGATTTCCATGAAGCGGTCGCCGTCTTCGTCCGGGCTGCCCGGAGGGCCGCCGGCCACGCTCGGACCGTGGTCGTAGAAGATCTCGGTGCAGGGGCCGCAGGGGCCGGTGTCGCCCATGGTCCAGAAATTGTCGGAGGCGTACGGCGCGCCCTTGTTGTCGCCGATGCGGATGATCTTGTCGGCCGGCAGGCCCACGCTTTTGTGCCAGATGTCGTAGGCTTCGTCGTCGGAAGCGTAGACGGTGACCAGCAGCTTGTCCTTGGGCAGGTTCAGCCATTGCTCGCCGGTCAGGAATTCCCAGGCGAAGGTGATCGCATCTTGCTTGAAGTAGTCGCCGAAGCTGAAGTTGCCCAGCATTTCGAAGAAGGTGTGGTGGCGCGCGGTGTAGCCGACGTTTTCCAGGTCGTTGTGCTTGCCGCCGGCGCGCAGACATTTCTGGCTGGTGGTGGCGCGGGTGTAATCGCGCTTTTCGAAGCCCAGGAACACGTCCTTGAACTGCACCATGCCGGCGACGGTGAACATCAGTGTGGGGTCGTTGCCGGGGATCAGGCTGCTGGAAGGCACCACCTGATGGTTTTTACCGGCAAAGAAATCCAGGAATTTCTGGCGAATTTCAGAGGTTTTCATGTTTGATTTCGTAAGATTGCGAATTCTGGGCCGCTTTGGGCGCTCAAACCCTGGCGGCGCGGACAGCTGATTGTGTCAAGCCGCAGCGGCGCTGGCAAGGGTTTCGGCGCGGCGCTTGAGCGCCTGGTTCATCATTTCCAAACCCTGGCGGATATCGGCCAGCAGCGCCGGGCCGAGCAGCGGCAGCAGCAGGCCGCTCAAGTTGGCCGTCTGATGCAGGCGAGTGCCGCCGTTTTCCAGCGCTTCCAGCTGAAAACCGTGGCGGCAGTCCAGCAGGCCGGGCAGCAGCGCGCGCGCTTGCCAGGCTAGTTCGTCGACCTCTTGCCAGACTTCCAGCCGCGGCCGCAGCGTGAGGCGCGGCCGGCCGGGCGGATGAAGGCTGAGCACCAGGCGGGAGCCGACTTGCTGACGTCCGTGCAGGCCGACGATGAAGGGGTTCCACTCCGGATAGGCGGCCCAGTCGCCGAGCACGCGCCAGACCAGGGCCGGCGCGGCGGCGATGTCGATATGGGTGGCGATGCCGCGCGCGGTCATTTTAGTCCTCGTCCAGCGGCAGGTCGTCGTCGCCGGCGCCGCTGAGCACCTTGGCGATCACCGCCATCGGGAAGCCGCGCCCGGCCAGGAAGCGGATCTGGCGCGCGCGTTCCTGCGGCGTGTCCGGCAGCTGGCCGAACTTCTTCCGCCATTGCGCCTGGGCGGCGGCAAGGTCGTCGCGGCCTTGCAAGGCGTCGCGGATCAGCTCGGCGTCCACGCCGCGTTGACGCATTTCCTGTTGCAGGCGGCGGCTGCCGTAGCGCTGGCCCTTGCTGTCGGCGAACTGCTGGGCGAAACGCTGATCGGACTGCCAGCTGTGTTCGGCCAGATCATCCAGCAAGGCCGTCAATTGTTCCGGGCTCTCCGCAAACGGAGCGAGCCGCCGCTCCAGTTCCCGCCGCGTGTATTCGCGGCGGGACAGGAGATCGACGGCTCGCGCCCTCAGGCTTTTTTCCATTCAGGGAATCAGGCGTCGAGCGCGTCGTCGGCGAACTCTTCGTCCGGCTGGCCTTCGGTGATTTCCACTTTGATGCCCACCGCGTCGCGGATCTTGCGTTCCACTTCGGCGGCGATTTCCGGGTTGGACTTCAGCCATTCGCGGGTGTTGTCCTTGCCCTGGCCGATCTTCTGGCCGTTGTAGGCGTACCAGGCGCCGGATTTGTCGATGAAGCCATGCTTGACGCCCAGTTCGATGATTTCACCCTGGCGGGAGATGCCCTCGCCGTACAGGATTTCGAAATCAGCCTGGCGGAACGGCGGCGACACCTTGTTCTTCACCACTTTGACGCGGGTGTCGTTGCCGATCACTTCCTCGCCCTTCTTGATGCCGCCGGTGCGGCGGATGTCCAGGCGCACGGAGGCGTAGAACTTCAGCGCGTTACCGCCGGTGGTGGTTTCCGGGTTGCCGAACATCACACCGATCTTCATGCGGATCTGGTTGATGAAGATCACCAGGGTGTTGGTGCGCTTGATGTTGCCGGTCAGCTTGCGCAGCGCCTGGCTCATCAGGCGGGCTTGCAGGCCGACGTGGCTGTCGCCCATTTCGCCTTCGATTTCAGCCTTGGGCACCAGTGCGGCCACGGAGTCGATCACGATCAGATCGACGCCGCTGGAGCGCACCAGCATGTCGCAGATTTCCAGTGCCTGCTCGCCGGTGTCCGGCTGCGAGATCAGCAGGTCGTCGACCTTGACGCCCAGCTTTTGCGCATATTGCGGGTCCAGCGCGTTTTCCGCGTCGATGTAGGCGCAGGTGCCGCCCAATTTTTGCATCTCGGCCACCGCCTGCAGACACAAGGTGGTTTTACCGGACGACTCCGGGCCGTAGATTTCCACCACGCGGCCGCGCGGCAGGCCGCCGACGCCCAGCGCCAGGTCCAGACTCAGCGAGCCGGTGGAGACCACCTGCAGGTTTTCGTTGATCTGGTTGTCGCTCATGCGCATGATCGAACCCTTGCCAAATTGTTTTTCAATTTGGGCAAGGGCCGCGGCCAACGCTTTGCTCTTGTCTTCGGATGCCATGCTGTCTCCAGTGTGGGGGGCGCTAAACAAAATGAATGCTCGGCCAGCAGCGGCCCGCGTCCATGGCGGCGGGAAAAACCCGATGCCGGACAGGGGTTTGCGCGGCGCGGGGGCGGATCCCGCCGCGCTCGCGCTTGCCGCGCCGATAGCCGAAAAGATGCCGTCGATTATCTCATAAAGCCTTGGCCAACGGCAGAGCCGCTTGCCGGCGCCACCGTCCTTCGGGACGGGCGCGTGGCGATATTGCTTGAAAAAGTTGTGATTGCGACCACTTTTACAAGTGTCCACCCTGTGTACAATGAAACCATCATGATGAACGAACGCGCGCAACACCTGCTCAAGGTCCTGATCGAACGCTATATCGTCGACGGCCAGCCGGTGGGGTCCAAAACCCTGTCCATGCTGCCCGGCATCGAGTTGTCGTCCGCGTCCATCCGCAATGTGCTGGCGGAGTTGGAAACCATGGGATTGATCGTGGCGCCGCACACCTCGGCCGGCCGGGTGCCCACCGCGCGCGGCTACCGCGTGTTCGTCGATCGCCTGCTCACTATCCGGCCGCTGGAAGAAGCGGCGCTGCACGAGCTGGAATTGAACCTGCAGCCGGACAGCCCGCAGCGCATCGCCCAGTCGGCGTCCTCGCTGCTGTCCGAATTGACCCATTTCGCCGGCGTGATCGTCACGCCGCAGCGTTCCGACATCGCCTTCCGCCAGATCGAATTCCTGCGCCTGTCCGAGCGGCGGGTGCTGATGATCTTGGTGACGCTGGACGGCGATGTGCAGAACCATTTGCTGACCACCGAGCGCGATTACTCCCCGTCCGAGTTGATCGAGGCCGGCAATTTCATCAACCAGCATTACGCCGGCCAGGGCCTGGCCAGCATCGCCAGCCGCGTGGCGGACGAACTGCGCCAGTTGCAGGGCGATATCGCCGAGCTGATGTCGGCGGCGATACGGCTGGGGCAAAGCTCGATGAACGCCAGCAACGCCGCGGTGGTGGTGGCGGGCGGCAACCGGCTGCTGGAGGTCAACGACCTGTCCGACGACCTGTCGCGGCTGCGTCAGCTGTTCAATGTCTTCGAACGCAAGACCGAGCTGCTGAAGCTGCTGAACCAGGGCCGGGACGCCCAGGGCGTGAACATTTTCATCGGCGAGGAGTCTGGCGTGGTAACGTTGGACGAATGCTCGGTGGTGACCGCGCCTTATCGCATCAACGGCCAGGTGGTCGGTGCGCTGGGCGTGGTCGGCCCCACCCGGATGGCCTACGAGCGGGTGATTCCCATCGTCGACATCACCGCGCGGCTGGTATCCAGCGCCTTGTCGTTCCGGGCGTGATGCGCGCGCGGTCTTGCAACTTGAAAACAGCTATCACTTTTCTTCGCCTATGAGACTCTTGTGCAAACTGGCCCCGCTGGCGGCCTTGTTCTCCTTCCAACTGGCCCAGGCCGACGCGGCCTTCCTGGCGCGCCCGGACGTGCAGCGCTATATCGACGAGCAAGTGGCCAGCGGTCAGTTCAACCGCCCGGAACTGGAGGCGGTGTTCGCCAATGTCGAACTCAAGCCCAATATCATCAAGATACTGGACAAGCCGTCCACCTCGCGGCCCTGGTATCAATTCCGCAAATCCACGGTGGGCGAGCAGACCATAGCCGACGGCGTGGCGTTCTGGCGCGCCAACGCCGCCGCGCTGACGCGCGCGGAACAGCAATACGGCGTGGCGCCGGAGGTGATCGTCGCCATCCTGGGCGTGGAATCGCATTACGGCCGCAACACCGGCAGTTTCCGCCTGGTGGACGCGCTGTCCACCATAGGCTTCGATTATCCGCGCCGCGCCGAGTTTTTCCGCAAGGAGCTGACCGAGTTCCTGCTGCTGGCCAAGGAAGAGGGCAAGGACCCGCTGACGCTGAAGGGCTCCTACGCCGGCGCGATGGGCTGGCCGCAGTTCATGCCGTCCAGCTTCCGCAAATGGGCGGTGGATTTCGACGGCAGCGGCCATCGCGACATCTGGAGCGACTCCGACGACGTGATCGGCAGCGTGGCCAATTACTTCCAGCGTCACGGCTGGCGCCATGGCGCCGACGTGATCCTGCCGGCCAGCGTGCAGCCGGGGCCGCAGATCGATCAGTTGGTCGCCGATAAATTCAATCTGCACTACACCGTGGGCGAGCTGAAGAAAATGGGCGTGACGCCGCAGGCGCCGG
Organism: Chromobacterium sp. LK1; assembly: GCF_001043555.1. Taxonomy (NCBI): domain Bacteria; kingdom Pseudomonadati; phylum Pseudomonadota; class Betaproteobacteria; order Neisseriales; family Chromobacteriaceae; genus Chromobacterium; species Chromobacterium sp. LK1. The sequence goes on from NZ_LDUI01000024.1 coordinate 45,486, forward strand.
TGGCCGACGACGTGCCGGCTGTGTTGGTGCCGCTGGAGACCGCGCCGGGCGTGACCGAATACTGGCTGGGGCTCAATAATTTCTTCGTGATCACCCGCTACAACCGCAGCACGCTGTACGCCAAGGCGGTGCAGGAAATCGCCGATCAGCTGCGCCTGCGCTATCTGGCCGGCCAGGCGGCGGCTCAGCCTTGAAACCACGCGCCGCCCGCCGCGGCGGCGGCGCGAAACCTGTCGCCACGCGCGGCGATTGCCATTAAAATCCGCCCCCATGAGCTATCAAGTCCTTGCCCGTAAGTGGCGTCCCAAGCGCTTTGCCGACCTGGTCGGCCAGGAGCACGTGGTGCGCGCCTTGACCAATGCCCTGAAAGAACAGCGTCTTCACCACGCCTACCTGCTGACGGGGACGCGCGGAGTGGGCAAGACCACCATCGCCCGGATTCTGGCCAAGAGCCTGAACTGCGAAACCGGCACCACCGCCGAACCCTGCGGCGAATGCTCGGCCTGTCGCCAGATCGACACCGGCCGCTTCGTTGATCTGCTGGAAATCGACGCCGCGTCCAACACCGGCATCGACAATATCCGCGAAGTGCTGGAAAACGCCCAGTACGCGCCGACATCCGGCCGCTTCAAGGTCTACATCATCGACGAAGTGCACATGCTGTCCAAGAGCGCCTTCAACGCGATGCTGAAGACGCTGGAGGAGCCGCCGGCCCACGTCAAATTCATCCTGGCCACCACCGATCCGCAGAAAGTGCCGGTCACGGTGCTGAGCCGCTGCCTGCAGTTCTCGCTGCGCAATATGACACCGCAGCAAGTGGCCGGCCACCTGGCCCACATGCTGGACGTGGAAAGCATCGCCTACGAGGCGCCGGCGCTGGCCTTGCTGGGCCGCGCCGCTTCCGGTTCGATGCGCGACGCGCAGTCGCTGCTGGACCAGGCCATCGCCTATGGCCTGGGCGAGGTGAAGGAAGACGGCGTGCGCGCGATGCTGGGCGCGGTGGACCGCCGCTACCTGTACGCCTTGCTGCAGGCGCTGGCGGCTGGCGACGGCCCGCAGCTGATGGCCGAGGCTGAACAATTGGCCGAGCGCGGCATCAGCTTCGACAGCGCCCTGACCGAGCTGGCGGTGCTGCTGCAGCAACTGGCGCTGCTGCAGACGGTGCCGCAGGCGATTGCGGCGGACGAGCCGGAGCGCGAAGCGCTGCAGGCGCTGGCGGACGCGATCGCGCCGCAGGACGTGCAGCTGTATTACCAGATTTCCATCCATGGCCGCAAAGACCTGGCGCTGGCGCCGGATGAGCACGCCGGTTTCAATATGACTCTGCTGCGCATGCTGGCCTTCCATCCGGTCAACGCGCAGCCGGAAGCCGCGGCGCCGCGCCCGGCGGCAGGCGCGCCGGCGCGGCCCAATCCGCCACCGGCCCAGGCCGCTGGCGGCGGGGTGTCGCCAGCCGCACGCGCCTTGCAGGCCGCCGGCCTGAGCGCGCCGGCGCCGCGTGCCGCGCCGCAGCCGGCCGCCGAGGACAGCGCTCCGGCGCCGGAACCCGAACCCGAGCCCGCGGCCAGCCCCGCACCGGCCCCGATTCCGGCCGCCGCGCCGGCAAGCCCGCCGCCGCGGCCCGCGGCGCCAGTGGCCGGCGAGGAAGACGAGGACAAGGCCGGCGATGTCGGCCCGGAGGATGTGCCCTGGGGCCAGGGCGCGGCGGCGGACGAGGAGATGCCGTCCTATCTGCAGGCGCCGCCGGAGGAAGCGGTCGATTATGAGTTCGACGGCGACTGGCAGGCGCTGGTGACCGAGTTGGGCGTCAAGTTGGGCGCCGCGCGCATGCTGGCCCATAATGCGGTATTGAAGGATTGGAGCCAGCACAGCCTGGCGCTGGCGGTGCCGGAAAGCTTCCGCCACATGACCAGCCGCGATTATCAGGACAAGCTCAAGCTCGCCTTGCGCGAGCGTTTCGGCCGGCCGGTGGAATTGACGGTGACGGTGGAGGAACTGGGCCTGGAAACGCCGGCGATGAAAGACGCCCGCCATCGGCAGGAGCAGTTGGACATCGCCCGCGAGAATATGAAAAACGATCCGGTGGTGCAGCAAATGGTGCGTGAATTCGACGCGACGCTGCTCATCGAAACCATTCAACCCGTTAAGGAGTGAAACCATTATGTTTGGCAAAGGTGGTATCGCCGGCCTGATGAAGCAGGCCCAGCAAATGCAAGACAATATGAAAAAGGCGCAGGAAGAGCTGGCCAAGGTGGAAGTGGAAGGCCAGTCCGGCGCCGGCATGGTCAAGGTGGTGATGACCTGCTCTCACGACGTCAAGCGCGTCAGCCTGGACGACAGCCTGCTGGAAGACGCCAAGGAAGACAAGGAAATGCTGGAAGACCTGATCGCCGCCGCGCTCAACGACGCGGTGCGCAAGGTGGAAGCCACCACCCAGGAGAAGATGTCCGGTTTTTCCGCCGGCTTGAACCTGCCGGCCGGCATGAAGCTGCCGTTCTGATCGCAGCGGCTTCGCTATCCGGATGGCTCGGCGCGCGCCGGGCCATTTTTGCGTTGTCCGATGGAGGCCGCGATGCGCCGATTCGCTCATTTCACCGTGCGTAGCCGGCTGCGCGCCGATGCGGACCAGGTGTGGGCGCACGCCACCAACGCCGTCGGCATCAATGCCGAGCTGCGCCCCTGGCTCCGCATGCGCTTGCCTGGCAATGCGCTGCCCGCCGGGCTGGCGCCGCCGGCGCGCATAGGGCGTTGCTGGATCCTGTTGTTCGGCCTGCTGCCGGTGGAGTATGACGAGCTGGAGCTGACGCGGCTGGAGCCGGGCGCCTTCGACGAGCGTTCGACCATGCTGACCCAGCGGCGCTGGCTGCACCGGCGGCGGGTGCGCGCGGTGGCCGGCGGTTGCGAAGTGGTGGACCGTGTCGGCTTCGCGCCGAGCGCGCTGCTGCTGCTGCGGCTGCATTACGCTATTTTCCACTTGGTCTTTGCCTGGCGGCATGCGCGCCTGCGCCGCCGTTTTTCCCGATTGTGAACGCGATGAAAAATCCTCCCGCCCTAGACCACCTGATCTCCGCGCTGAAAGTGCTGCCCGGCGTCGGCCCCAAGACCGCGCAACGCATGGCCTTCCATCTGCTGCAACGCGACAAGAAGGGCGCGGACAAGCTGGCGCGCGCGCTGGACCGTGCGCTGACCCAATTGACCCACTGCGAGCGCTGCAACACCTTCAGCGAAACGCCGCTGTGCCCGATCTGCGCCGACGAGGAGCGCCGGCAGGATTTGCTGTGCGTGGTGGAGATGCCGGCGGACCTGCTGACGCTGGAACAGGCCAAGTGCTTCGACGGCCTGTATTTCGTGCTGATGGGCCGCATCTCGCCGCTGGATAATGTCGGCCCGCGCGACATCAATCTGGACAAGCTCTTGGTGCGGGTCCAGGACCAGGGGGTGGAGGAGGTGATCATCGCCACCAATTTCACCGCCGAGGGCGAGGTCACCGCGCACATGATCGCCGAACTGCTGAAGGAGCGCGGCCTGAAGGTGACGCGCATCGCGCGTGGCATGCCGGTGGGCGGCGAGCTGGAGTATGTCGACCTGGGCACCTTGGCGCAGGCGGTGTACGAACGTCGCGGCGTTGGCCAGTAAGAGGGTGGGCTCGGCTGGACAAAAAAAGCAGGCCGGACTAGCCGGCCTGTAACAGAGGAACATCTGGGAACTGGTTTGTCTTTGACTGGCTCTTAGGCCGGCATCAGCTCGGCCGCGGCCGGTTTGACGGGGGCGGCGTGAAAACGGTCGGCGAGGAAGGGGCTCACGTCCAGCGGCGGCGTTTCGCCGCGCACCAGCGCGTCCAGCATCACCCCGGTGATGGCCGAGGTCAGAATGCCGGTGCGGAAATGGCCGCAGGCGTTCAGGTAGCCATCCACGCCCTGCATCGGCCCCAGGATGGGCAGCTCGTCCGGCGAACCGGGGCGCAAGCCGGCCCAGCAGCGCTTGATATTGATGTTCTTCATCTCCGGCAGGCAGCGGATCGCGCCCTTGACCAGGCCGGCGATTTCCGGATAGGTATTGCTGACGTCGAAGCCCTTGTCCTCGGTGGTGCTGCCGATCAGGATTTCACCGTTGTCCTTCTGCGCGATATAGCAATCGCTGGTGGTGATGCAGCCGCGCAGCAGCTTGGGCATCTTTTCCGACAGCACGATCTGGCCCTTGACCGGTTTGACCGGGATGCTGACGCCGGTCGCCCATTGGCTCAGTTCGGCGGCCCAGGAGCCGGCGGCGTTGATCAGGGTGTGGCAATGGAATTCGCCGGCTTCCAGCGTGCGCACGCCGGTGACGCGCGAGCCTTGCTTGAGCACGCCGGTGACATTGGTGTTGAAGAACACGTCGACGCCGTTCTGGCGGGCCGCCTCGGTGTAGGCGTCGGTCAGGCGGAAGGGGCTGACCTGGTGGTCGCACAGGAATTCCAGCGCGCCGGTGGCTTCATGGCTGATATAGGGCTCGTTTGCACGCAGCTGAGCCTGGTCCAGCCAGCGCACCTGGTCGGACAGATGGGGGATCTGCGCGGCGATGTGTTCGGCGTAGAGCTGATCTTCTTCATCGTAAATCACGAATTTCAGCCCGGTTTCCTCGAACTTGAAATCCATGCCGTGGTTTTCGATCAATTCCTGATGCAGGGCCGGATACAGCGCATTGGAAGCCAGCGCGAAATTGAAGAAGGATTCCGGCAGGATGTGCGGGGTGCTGGCGTCCACGGCGATGGCGGCGCCGGCCGCCTCGCGCTTGTTCTTGGCCGAGGTCATGCGGAAGAAGATCACGCCGCAGCCCAGGCCAACCGATTCGCCTATCGCCCACAGGCCGCCGGCGGACGCGCGCGAGGCGTTGCCGGGGCGCTTGGCGTCGATCAGCGCGATTTTCAGATCCTTGCGCTTGGACAGTTGGTAGGCGCAAGAGGCGCCGATCACGCCGCCGCCGGCAATCACGATATCGTATTGTCTGCTCATGGTCAGGCCTCTTCGGTTTCGGTTTGGAAGGCGGAGAACGGCAAGGGGTCCAGCGGGAAGCGCGGGCGGATCCAGCCCACATCGGCCTTGCCGGTATGTTCGCGCAGGCGGTCGCTGCAATAGCCGACGCACATCTTGCCCTGGCAATCGCCCATGCTGACGCGGGTGCGCATCTTCAGGCTGATCAAATCCTGTACCCCCTGTTCCAGCGCGGTGTCTATGTCCTTGCGCAGCGCGTTTTCGCAGCGGCAGATCACGGTGTCTTCGCGCGGCAGCGAAAGCTGGCCGCTGCCGCGTTGGGTGAAGCTGTCGATGCCGACGCGGAAGCGCAGTATCGCTTTCAGTTCGGTCAGGTAGCGCTGGCGGTTCTTTTCGGCCAGCTCGGCGCTGATCGCGCCGCGTTGCTTGAGGATGGACTGGGCAGCGATGCGGCCGCTGAGCATGGCGGCTTCGCCGCCGCGCAGGCCGCCGATGTCGCCGGCCAGGTGGATGTGGCTTTCGCTGCTTTGCTGCCAGCCGTTGATTTCCGGCTTGAGGAAGCCGTCGGAGTCGTAAGCGTGGCGCAGGCCCATTTGCTGGGTCAGCTGGGTGCGCGGGATGAAGCCATAGCCGACCGCCAGGGTTTCCGTGGCCAGGTTGACGGCCTGGTTCAGATCCGGCGTCCAGTTGTCGTCGTAAGGCGCGACGGTGACTTGCTGCAATTCCTGCTGGCCGCAGGCTTCCACCACGCCCCAGCCGTAATGCAGCGGGATGCCGTGCAGTTTCAGGTAGGCCAGCATGCTCAGGCCGTCCAGGAATAGCTGCGGCTTATTGAGCATGGCCAGGGTTTCCTTGGCCATGCGGCTGAAGGAGCAGGCTTCGTAGACCCCTTGCACGGCGGCGCCGGCGCGGTGCAATTGACAGGCGACCAGCGGCAGCAGCGGGCCGGTGCCGACAATGGTGGTGCGGCCCAGCGGCTTGACCACGCCGCTCTTGATCTGTAGTTGCAGGCCGCCCAGCATGATCACGCCTGGCAGAGTCCAGCCGGGGAAGGGCACGCTGCGCTCGTGGCAGCCGGCGGATAGCAGCAAGTGCTCGAAGTCTATCTTCTCCACCTTTTCTTCCGCGTTCAGCGCGTACAGCCATTGACCGGCCTCGCCGCCGACGACGCGGCTGTTCAGCTTGACGTCCACCGCATGGGCGACCTCGGCGAATTCCGCGTGCAGGGCGTGCATCGCGTCGCGATAGCGCTCGCCCAGATAGTCCAGGGTCACGCCCTGGCGCAAGGGGCCGCGGTATACCACGCCGCCAAGGCGGGAGGCTTCATCCAGCAGGGTGCAAGGCAGGCCGTGCTTGACCAGTTCGATGGCGGCGGCCATGCCGGCCGGCCCGCCGCCGACGATGACGGGGCGCAAGCTCATTGCAAGCCCTCCTGCTCGATACGATTGGCTCCGGTTTCCACCCGCATGCCAGGCTGTACCACGGTCTGGCAGGCGCGGCGCTTGTAGCGGCCGTCGATGCGCACCAGGCAGCAATGGCAAACGCCCATGCCGCAGTAGGAGGCCATGGTTTGCTGATTGTCGTTGCGGGCAACGCGGCGCAGGCCGATGGCGTTGAGCACGCTGAGCACGGTCTCGCCCTGGGCGGCGGCTACGGTGTCGCCATTAATGTTTATGGCGATCTGATTATCATTCAGTTCTTGAATGTCATATTTTCTGTCTAAATGTGGCATCACAATGGCTCATTTTGTTTCAGCTGACACGATAAGAGGTGCCGGATGGAACGCGGGTCCGACAGTTGCTTCCGGCGGCGGGCGATTTCATGTTGTCAGTCAATCGTCTGACAATCGGGCTATGCGCTGAAATTCATAGCCTAATTATGATGAATCGCTTTTTAATTGTCGTGAGCATTGTTATCGCATTGTATGGATACAGGCAATGTACAGTTTGGTGTGATCAGATGTATACAGATTGGGGTGGGCAGGACTGTGTGGGGTGGTGTGGGGGTATGATTTTTGTTTGTTAAACAAAGCGGTAAGCCTATGGGAATCAATATCGCTTTGTCTGGGGAATATGTTTTGCTGTTATTTTGATGCCTATAGCATTTTCAAAGCTGTGCATTATTTGATAATAATCAAACGATCAAAATTGTAATGTCAATAGAGCTATTTTGAATATAAGAAAAGTAGTCATATTGACTATCTGGGTATGGCCAACCTTGCCGATCAAGGTGGGCTCACGGTCGGTAAACTGGATGAGAAGTGAGTCGTCGAATCGGTGGCGGCCATCAGCGATCGATAGGCGTGACAGGGCATGGTCATGCAATGTGCCCAGGATGTGGGCTCAGGCCTGTCTGGCCGCCACGCCGCGGCCGCTTTCCCCTTGGTGTGTCTGATGCCAGGCTTCCAGTGCCTCTTCGGCGTTGAGGATGTGCTGTCGCAGAAAGGCAGCGGCGCTGACCGCGTCCTTGCGGCGGCATAATTCCAGCATCTCGCTGTGCTCGCGATGGGCGCGGTCGCTGAAATTGGTCAGCAGGATCTGCATCCGGGTATAGCGATCGGTGCGGTTGTGCAGTTGCTCGATCAGCGCCAGCGTTTGCGGTCGATTGGCCGCCTGGTACAGCGCCAGGTGGAAACGACAATTCAGAATCCCCCAGGTGCCGACATCGCGCCTATGCAGCGCATCCTCGAACTGGGCGAGGAAGGCGCCGGCGGCGTCCAGATCCGCCTGGGTCTGCCGCGGCACCGCCTCCAGCAGCATATCGCATTCCAGCAGCACTCTGACGCGCAGCAATTCCAGCACTTCCGGCAGCGATAGCTGGGCGATCACCGCGCCGCGCCGCTCGGTGATGGCCACCAATCCCTCCGCTTCCAATTGTCGCAGCGCTTCGCGCAGCGGCACCCGGCTGACGCCAAGCTCCTTGGACAATGCTTCTTGCCGCAACTGGGTGCCGGCCGGCCATTCGCCCATCAGGATGCGCTGGCGCAATGCGTCGGTGGTGGCGGAGGTCAGGGTCTGGCGCGGCGTGTTGGCTTGAGTCATGGCGGTGTCGGCGGTTTGAACCGGCGAATTATCACAGGCGCGCCCTGGGCCGGCAATGGCTGGCATGGACCGCATTGGCAATTTTGTATTCAATTTTTGAGAATTATGTATCCATAAAGATGGTATGAACAGCCTGTTTTTATGCTGCGATGCAAGGTGTATAAAACGCAACATAAATTAACGCATTGATTTTAATGATAAAAATATTGATTTCCATGTAAATGAAAGAAATTTTGTAGGCAAGACTCCATCTGGCTGGATGTGAAAATTGTATTCAAAAATAAGCGCGGTTACAGTGAGGCCATCCCAAGCGAGGAGCACGAAGATGGCGGTACATGAATTTGAATGTCTCGATGGCCATACCTGCGGCAACCCGGTGCGGCTGGTGGTGAACGGCGGCCCGCAGCTGGAAGGGGAGACGCAGGCGGAGCGGCGGCTGGACTTCATGCGCCGCTATGACTGGATACGCACCGGCCTGATGTTCGAGCCGCGCGGCCATGCGCAGATGTCCGGCGCTTTTCTGTATCCGTCGACACGAGAGGATTGCGATATCGCGGTGCTGTACATCGAAACCAGCGGCTGCCTGCCGATGTGCGGCCACGGAACCATAGGCGTGGTCACCATGGCGCTGGAGCATGGCCTGGTGACGCCGGCCACGCCCGGTGTACTGAATCTGGACACGCCGGCGGGCAAGGTGGCGGCGCGCTACCGGATGGACGGCGACAAGGTCGCCGCGGTGACGCTGACCAATGTGCCGTCCTTTCTCTATCTGCGCGATGTGGAGGTCGAGGTGTCGGCGCTGGGGCGCTTGCGGTTGGACATCGCCTATGGCGGCAATTTCTATCCCATCGTCGAGACGCAGCCGGGCTATCGCGACATGGCCGACTTTTCGCCGGCGCAACTGGTGGCGATGGGACGCGAACTGCGCGAATACCTGAACCGGCATTACGACATCGTCCACCCGCTGGACCCCAATATCCGCGGCGTGCGCCATTGTCTGTGGACCGGCGCGCCCAAGAACATCGGCTCCAGCGCCGCCAACGCGGTGTTGTACGGCGAATCGGCGCTGGATCGCTCGCCCTGCGGCACCGGTACCTCGGCGCGGCTGGCGCAGCGGCACGCGCGCGGCCTGCTCGCCATCGGCGAGGATTTCGTGCACGAGAGCATCATCGGCAGCCAGTTCATCGGCCGCGTGCTCGAGGAAACCCGGGTCGGCGACTACCCGGCCATCGTGCCCTCGGTGCAGGGCTGGGCGCGCTTCACCGGCTACAACCGCATCCTGCTGGACGATGCCGATCCTTACGTCCACGGCTTCGAGGTGGCCTGAGATGAGCGAGCGAGTCATTGTCGTCGGCGCCGGCGTGGTGGGCATCGCCACGGCGCTGCAGCTGCGGCAGGCCGGCCTGGAGGTGCTGCTGCTGGACCGCGGCGAGCCGGCGCGGGAAACCAGCTACGGCAACGCCGGCGCGCTGGCGGTCAGCGATGTGATTCCACTGGCCGAGCCCGGTGTGTGGCGGCGTCTGCCCGGCTGGCTGCTGGATCCGCTAGGGCCGCTGGCGGTGCGCTGGCGCTATCTGCCCTCGCTGGCGCCGTGGCTGGCGCGTTTCGCGCTGGCCAGCCGGCCGGCGCGAGTGGCGGCCTTGACCCGCGCGCTGGCGGCGCTGCTGAACCGCGCCGCGGCCGATTACGCGCCGCTGGTGGCGCAGGCCGGTTTGGATGGCATGTGGCGGCGGCACGGCGCGCTGACCTTGTATCGCGACGCGGCCGAATTGGAACAGGCCTTGCCGGCGTGGCGGCGCAAGGCCGAGCACGGCGTGGCCTGGCAGACGCTGGACCGGTCGGCGGCGCAGGCCTGCGAACCGATGTTGCAGGACGGCTGGGAGCGCGCGGTCAAGGTGGCGGCCTGGTCCCATGTTGATGATCCCTATCTGTTCAGCCGCGGCCTGTTCGACGCCTTCCTCGCCGCGGGCGGCGCTTTCGAGCGAGTGGAAGCGACCGCCTTGAGCGAGCGCGGCGGCAAGGTGGATGGCGTGGTCTGCGCCGATGGCCGCACGCTGGCGGCGGGAAACGTGATCGTCACCGCCGGCATCTGGAGCGACCGCTTCACCCGGCAGTGTCGCTACCGGGTGCCGCTGGAAAGCGAGCGCGGCTATCACGTCAATCTGCCCAAGGCCGGCGTGGCCTTGCGCCATTTCATCCAGTGCGCCAGCGAAAGCTTCGTGATCCTGCCGCTGGCCGACGGCGGCCTGCGCCTGGCCGGCACCGTGGAGTTGGCGCACCGCGACGCGGCGCCGGATTGGCGGCGCGCCGAAATCCTGCTGGACAAGGCGCGGCGCATCGTCGGCGATTTTTCCACCGAAGGCATGACGCTGTGGATGGGCAACCGGCCGTCGTTGCCGGACACCGTGCCGGTGATAGGCCCGGCGCCGGATCGCCAGGGCCTGTATTTCGCGTTCGGCCATGGTCATCTGGGCCTGACGCTGGCCGCCACCACCGGCGCGCTGCTGTGCGACATGCTGCTGCAGCGTCCCAGCGGCCTGGATCTGCGGCCCTACCGGCTGGCGCGTTTTTAGAACGTGGGCGAGACAAGGCGAAAACGGTTGAAGCAGCGGAATGTACAGGGGGTACATGAGCATTCTGAAAGCGTTTTCAACGCCGTATGGCCCATGCGCAGCAGATCGTAAACAGGTTCTTAGGGCGATTCCCTATCCAAGGCGATGGCCGCGTTTTCGTCTGGTCTCGCGCGCCAGGCCATGCACCGGCTGATGGCCGCGTGGGCCGTTTCCGCGTGTGGACTCGATTCCACGCGCGGCATAACTAAAGCAGAGGAGAAGCATCATGCAAGCAAGATCGCCACGGTTGCCGAGCGCAATCCAGGTCGTCGCGGTAATGGCCGGCTTCATCGCCATCATGTTCTTGTTCCTGAATGTGCTGGACCTGCCAATCCAACTGGCGCTGTTCAGCAGCTGGTTCCTGGTGATAGGCCTGGGCAATTGGTTGGGCCATAGTTACGACGCGATGCAGCAAGGCCTGATCCAGGGCATTTACAACGGCATGGTGGCGGTGCTGGTGTTGATCACCGTGGGCGCCTTGATCGGCACCTGGATCGCCGGCGGCGTGGTGCCGGCCATCATCTACTACGGCCTGGCCATCATGAGTCCGCAGATCTTCCTGGGCGCGGCCTTCATCATCTGCATGCTGACCTCGCTGGCCACCGGTACCTCCTTTGGCACCGCCGGCACGGCGGGCATCGCGATGATGGGCATAGGCTACAGCTTCGGCATGCCCTTGCCGCTGGTGGCCGGCGCGGTGATTTCCGGCGCCTACGTCGGCGACAAGATGTCGCCGCTGTCCGACACCACGGTGATGACCGCCTCCTTGTGCAAGGTGGACCTGATCGACCATATCCGTTCGATGATGTGGGTCAGCGTGCCGGCGGCGACGCTGACCGCGCTGCTGTTCCTCGGCGTCGGTTTTTTCTATGTCGACGCCGGCCTGGACACCAGCCGCGCGGATCAGGCGATGCAGGCGCTGGCCTCGCACTTCACCATCAATGGCTGGCTACTGCTGCCGGCGGTGGCGGTGATCGCGATGCTGACGATGCGGCTGCCATCCATTCCGGTGATCACCGCCGGCGCGGTGATGGGCGTGGTCTGCGCCTGGTGGGCGCAGGACATGCCCGTGCTGGATGCGGTGCGCACCGCTTATTTCGGCAACCGCACCACGTCCGACGTCGAGTTTCTCAACACCTTGCTCAATCGCGGCGGCATCGAGTCCATGCTCAGCGTGATCGCGCTGATCCTGTTCGCGCTGGGCCTGGGCGGCCTGATGGAGCGCGCCGGCATCCTGGAAGTGATCAGCGCCAATTTTCTGCGCTGGGCCAATAATCCGGGCCGCTTGACCGTTTCGACGATTCTGGGCGGTTTCTTCGGCAACTTCTTCGGCGGCGCCGCCTATGTGTCGCTGATCACCGCCAGCACCATCACCGAGCGCAATTACGACTTGCAGGGCATAGAGCGCCGGGTGCTGTCGCGCAATGTCGAGGCCGGCGGCACGGTGACCGCGCCCATGGTGCCGTGGAGCGACGGCGGCGTGTTCATGGCGGCGACGCTGGGCGTGTCCACGCTGCAGTATCTGCCTTTTCTCTGGTACCACCTGCTGGTGATCGCCATCAGCGTGTTCTACGGCTACGCCAATATCGCGATCTGGCGCACCCGTACCGACGCCGCAACGGCCCCGGCTTGAGGCCGGCGGCCATTGCGTTTCACTGGATTCCCACCGCGTAAAGGAAAAACGCTATGCAACAACAAGGCATTCTGGTTCCCATCGTCACGCCGTTCGACCGCGACGGCCATCTGGACCTGGCGGCGCTGCGGCAGCTGGTCGAGCGTTTCATCGAACAAGGCGTCGCCGGCGTGGTCGCCTGCGGCACCACCGGCGAGTATTACGCCTTGAGCGAGGACGAGCGCCGCCAAGTGCTGGAGTGCGTGGCCAAGGCGGGCAAGGGGCGGCTGCGGCTGATCGCCGGCGCCAACGATCTGTCCACCAGCGGCGCGATAGCGCGCGCGCGCCAGGCGGCGGAGCTGGGCTATGAGGCGCTGATGCTGGCGCCGCCGGCCTACAGCTTGCCGGATCAGGCCGGCATCGTTGCCCATTTCAAGGCGGTGGCCGCCGCCAGCGCGCTGCCCATCATCCTCTACAACTTCCCGGCGCGCGCCGGTGTGTCCATAGACATCGCCAGCGTGGCGGAGCTGAGCCGCGAGCCCAATATCGTCGGCATCAAGGAAAGCAGCGGCGATTTCAGCCGCGCGCTGGCGCTGATCCAGGCGCGGCTGCCCGATTTCGAAGTGATCTGCGGTTGTGATGACCAGGCGGCGGATTTCCTGTTCTGGGGCGTGCGCAGCTGGATCAGCGGCGCGGCCAATGTCTTCCCCGGCGAGCAGGTGGCGATGCTGAACGCCGCCAAGGCCGAGGATTGGGCGCGGGTGCGCACGCTGATGGCGGCGATGTATCCGGCTATCCAGGCGATGGAATCCGGCGGCTACAACCAGAAGGCCAAGCTGGGCGTTCGCCGCCACGGCGTGGAGGCCGGCGATGTGCGGTTGCCGCTGCTGCCCTTGCCGGGCGCGGAAGCCAAGGCTTTCCTTGACGCGCTGGCCGCGTTCGATCGTTAAAGGAGACTGCAATGCCATTAAGCAAGGAAGCCGTATTCGAACACGCCCGTGCCGGGCGCTTGTGGGCCGGCCCGTTGATCCCCGGCCACGAAGGCAAGGGCACGCGGCTGGACAACCGGACGCCTATGGACAACAGCCTGATCGGTCATGTCGCCGCCGGCGACGCCGCCGATGTCGACGCTGCGGTGGCGGCGGCGCGCGCCTGCTTCGAGTCCGGCGAATGGTCGCGCCGGCCGCCGGCGGAGCGCAAGCTGGCGATGCAGCGCTGGGTGGCGCTATTGCAAGAACACGTGGAAGAGCTGGCGGCGCTGGACTGCATCGACGCCGGCAAGCCCATCACCGAATGCCTGAACACCGATCTGCCGGCCACGCTGGACACCTTTGCCTGGTACGCGGAGGCGATAGACAAATGCTACGGCAAGGTGGCGCCCACCGGGCCGGACGCGCTGGGCTTCATCGTCAAGGAGCCGATAGGCGTGGTGGGCGCGGTGCTGCCGTGGAATTTCCCGGCGCAGATGTATGCGTGGAAGGTGGCGCCGGCGCTGGCAGCCGGCAACTCGGTGGTGGTGAAGCCGGCCAAGCAGACCTCGCTCAGTGCCTATCGCATCACCCAGCTGGCGCATCAGGCCGGGATTCCCGCCGCCGCGTTGACCCTGGTCACCGGTTCCGGCCAGGCGGTGGGCGAGGCGCTGGGACGGCATCCGGACGTGGACATGGTGTCCTTCACCGGCTCCACCGAAGTGGGGCGTTTATTCCTGCGCTATTCCGCCGACAGCAATCTGAAGGAAGTGGTGCTGGAACTGGGTGGCAAGAGTCCGCAGCTGGTGTTCGAGGACGCCGAACTGGACGAGATCGTCGACGACGTGCTGGCCGCGGCGTTCTGGAATATGAGCGAGAACTGCAGCTGCGGCTCGCGCTTGATCGTCGCCGCCAGCGTCAAGGACGCCTTGTTGGAGAAGCTCAAGCGGCGTTTGGCCGGCTGGAAGCTGGGCCTGCCCACCGATCCGACGGTGCAGGTGGGGCCGCTGGTGGAACAAGCCCATTTCGAGCGGGTGAAAGCCTATCTGGAAGCGGCCAAGGCCGAGGGCGCGCGGCTGGTTCATGGCGGCCGCATCCACGCCGAGCTGGGCAGCGGCTGGTATATCGAACCCACCATCTTCGACCAGGTCAGCGCCAAGATGCGCATCTTCCAAGAGGAAATCTTCGGCCCGATCCTGGCGGTGAGCACCTTCGACAGCGAAGAAGAAGCGGTGCGCCTGGCCAATGACAGCGTTTTCGGCCTGGCCGCCTCGCTGTACACCCGCGACGTCAGGCGCGCGCAGCGCGTCGCCGCCGCCTTGCGCGCCGGCACGGTGTCGGTCAATGGCTTCTCCGAGGGCGATATCACCACGCCGTTCGGCGGCTTCAAGCAATCAGGCTTCGGCGGTCGCGACAAGGGTCTGGAGGCGCTGGAGCAATACCAGCAGACCAAGACCATCTGGTATGTGAACTAGTATCCGGCCGGCGCCGCTGCCGCGGTGCCGGTCGTATTCCGCAGCACCGATGTCAAAACAAAGGAGAGACAAGATGAAACCCATTATCCCCCTGCGGGCGGCGTTCGCCGGCGCCGCGCTATTGCTGGGCGTCCAGGCGGCCGCCGCCGAAACCGTGATCAAGATCGGCTTCGCCTCGCCCTTGTCCGGTCCGCAAGCGCATTATGGCAAGGACAATGAAAACGCCGCGCGGCTGGCGGTGGACGAGCTGAACGCGCGCAAGTCGCAGATCGGCGGCCAGCCGGTGCGCTTCCAACTGTTGGCGGAGGACGACCAGGCCGATCCGCGCATCGGCACCCAGGTGGCGCAGCGCTTCGTCGACGCCGGCGTGAAGGCGGTGCTCGGCCATTTCAATTCCGGCGTATCCATCCCGGCGGCGCGCATCTACGCCGCGGCCGGCATTCCGCAGCTGTCGGTGTCCACCAATCCAGCCTATACCCAGCAGGGCTACCGCACCGCTTTCCGCTTGGTGGGCAGCGACAGCCAGGTGGGCGCCGCGCTGGGACGTTTCGCGGTGCAGACGCTGAAGGCGAGCAGCATCGTGGTGATAGACGACCGCACCGCCTACGGTCAGGGCATCGCCGACGAATTCGCCAAGGCAGTGCAGGCCAGCGGCGGCAAGATCGCTCGTCGCGAGTACACCAATGACAAGGCCAATGATTTTTCCGCCATCCTGACCGCGGTCAAGCCGCTGCGGCCGCAGGTGGTGTTTTACGGCGGCGCCGACGCCCAGGCCGCGCCGATGGCCAAACAGATGAAGCGGCTGGGGCTGGACGCCAGGCTATTGGGCGGCGACATGCTGCAGACCCCGACTTTTCTCAGCCTGGCCGGCGATAGCGCCAACGGCCACTTCGCCGGCATTCCCGGCGGCCAGCTGAACGACAGGCCGGCGGGCAAGGCTTTCCGCCAGCGCTACCAGGCGCGTTTCAAACAGGATGTGGTGCGACTGGGGCCGCAGTTCTACGACGGCATGATGCTGGTGGCCGCCGCGATGCAGCAGGCGGGCTCGGTGGAACCGGCGCGTTATATGCCGGTATTGGCCAAGCTCAGCTACGTCGGGGTCAGCACCGATTTTTCCTTCAACGCCAAGGGCGATCTCAATAAGGCGGCGGTGACGATTTCCGAGGTCAAGAACGGCCAGTGGGCGACGCGGGCGGTGATGCAATAGTCAGGGTTGGAATGCGCGCCCGGGACCTTAGAACCTGTTCAATGTCTGCTGCGCTTCGGCGATACGGCGTTAAAAACAAGCTCAAAATGCTCATGTACCACTTGTACATTCCGCTTTTTCGCTCGTTTTCGCCTTATCTCGCTCTTGCTCGCGAGACTTTGAACAGGTTCTTAGAACCTGTTTACGATCTGCTGCGCGTCGGCGATACCGCGTTGAAAACGGCTTCGAAATGCTGATGTACCGCTTGTACATTCGGCCTTCTCAGCTGTTTTCGCCTTGTCTCGCTCTAGCTCGCGAGATCGTACACAGGTTCTTGGTCCCGGGCTTTTTGCGCGCGGCGTCAGTAGGCGCTGGCCGGGCTGAGCAGTTCAGCCAGCAGCGGCACGCCGGAGCGTTGCTGCAGCGGATCGTAGAAGCTGAAGTTCAGCCGCATCGCATTGCCGGCGTCCTGGCCCGGGGTGTGGAACAGCTGGGACGGCGCGAAGTGCAGGCCCTGCTGCATCGCCATCGGCAGCAAGCGACGACAGTCGACGCCGGGCGGCAGTTCCACCCACAGGAAGTAGCCGCCCAGCGGCAGCGCCATCCGGCAGTCGGCTGGGAAATGGGTGGCGATTTGCTGTTGCAGCGCGGCCAGATTGTTTTGCAGGCGCTGGCGCAGCAAGCTGAGCATGTCCTCGTGGTGGCCGCCGGCCAGCAGCCGCGCCAGCGCCATCTGGCTGGGTAGCGGCGTGGCCAGCGAGCTGCACAGCTTCAAGCCCATCACGCTGTCGCGGAAGCGCCCGGCGGCGATCCAGCCGACGCGGTAGCCCGGCGCCAGCGATTTGCTGAACGAGGAGCAGTGCAGCACGCTGCCGCGCTGATCGAAAGCCTTGAGCGGCAATGGCGCGCCTTCGCCGAAGTACAGCTCGCGGTAGGTGTCGTCCTCGATGATGGGCACGCGGTGGCGTTCCGCCAGCGCCAGCAGCGCGGCTTTTTGCGAATCGCTCATCACCTGGCCGGTGGGGTGCTGGAAATTGGGCATGGCGATGATGGCGGCCGGCTGATGCTGGATCAGCAAGGCTTCCAGCCGCTCCAGGTCCAGCGGCTGGCCGGGCGGACAGTTAAAGCCCACCGGGCGCAGCGCCAGTTGTTCCAGCTGTTCGAAGATGGGCGGGAAGGCCGGGGTGATCACCAGCATGCAATCGCTGCCGCTGAGGCGGGCCACCGCGCGGATCGCCAGGTTCAGCGCCTCCATGCCGCCGCAGGTGATCAGCATCTCCTCGCCGTCCAGCTCCACGCCCTGGGCCAGGTAGCGCAGCGCCAGCTCGCGGCGCAAGCCCTCGTAGCCCTCGCTATCGGTGCTGGACAATGCGTAGCGGTAATCGCTGAGCGCGCGGGTCAGCGCGCGGGTCAGCGGCGTGGTGTTGATCAGCACCGGGTTCATGAACGGGCAGCCCCAGGGCATGGGCAACGCCATGGTCAGGTGTTCGGCGCGGAATTCGCCGGGATGGTCCGGCAGCGGCGGCGCCTGCCGCAATGACAGCGAGGACAGGCCCAGCACCCGGAAGCCGGAACGGGGTAGCGATTCGATCAGGCCTTGTTTTTCCAATTCGGCGTAGGCGCGCTGGGCGGTGGTGATGCTGACCTTGTGGTCCAGGCATAGCTTGCGCAGCGAAGGCATGCGGTCGCCGGGGCGCAGATGGCCCTGCTCGATGGCATGGCGGAAGCGCTGGCTCAGTTGACTGGTCTTGCTCATGGTATTCCTGGCGGTTGAGCCGCGGCGGCGGCGCGCCGCGGCATGACTGCTGATGGACTGCTAAAACACGCGTTCATTCGCCGATGAAGCTGGATTTTTCCCTGATGATACTACCGTCATGGCTCAGCGAGCTGACCACGAAATAGATGTCGTGCGCACCGCGGGTGGCGTGTTCGGGTTCGGCCTGCACCCTGACGGTGACGGTTTCGGTGCGGGTGGGCGCCACTTCGACCACCTGTCCGGGCTTGTCCAGCCTCAGGCTGGGCAGGCCTTCCACCTGGATCTTGAAGCGCTGCGCCTGCTCGCTGGTGTTGATCAGCTTCAGGTTGTAGCTGTTTTCCAGCAGGCCGTCGTCGGTGGCGCGCACCAGGATGGCGCGGTCGCGCAACACATCCACCTTGAACGGCTTTTTCAGGATCAGCGCGGTGGTGGACAGCGCGATGATGCCGGCCAGCAGGCTGGAGTAGACGATGACGCGCGGACGGTGGCTGCCGCCGGCGCGTTGCGGCTTGTCGGCGGCTTCCAGCGCGGCGGCGCTGGTGTAGCGGATCAGCCCGCGCGGCGCGTGGATCTTGTCCATCACCTGGTCACAGGCGTCGATACAGGCGGCGCAGCCTATGCATTCATATTGCAGGCCGTTGCGGATGTCGATGCCGGTGGGGCAGACCTGCACGCAGATGCCGCAATCGATGCAGCTGCCGCGCGCCTTGTCGGCCGCTTGCTTGCCCTTGCCGCGCGGCTCGCCGCGACGGTTGTCGTAGGAGATGATCAGGGTGTCGTTGTCGAACATCGCGCCCTGGAAGCGGGCGTACGGGCACATGTGCAGGCAGACTTTTTCGCGCAGCACGCCGGCCAGCAGCCAGGTGAAGCCGCCGTAGAACAGGATCCAGAAACTTTCCCACGGGCCGTAGGCCAGGCTGGGCGCGGCGGCGGCCAGTTCGCGCACCGGGGTGAAGTAGCCGACCAGGGTGAAGCCGGTCAACAAGGAGAACAGGCCCATCAAGCTGTGGGACAGCGTCTTGCGCGTGAATTTGTTCACGCTCATCGGCGCGGCGTCGAGCTTGCGGCGTGCATTGTGGTCGCCCAGCGTCAGCCGCTCAATCCAGATCATGATCTGGGTATAGACTGTCTGCGGACAGCTATAGCCGCACCAGAGTCGGCCGGCCAGCGCCGTCCACAGGAACAGGCCCAGCGCGCAGATCACCAGCAAGGCGGCGAAGTAAATGAAGTCCTGGGGCCAGAAAGTGAGGCCGAAGATCAGGAAGCGGTGCTGCTCCAGATCCAGGTGCACCGCCTGGCGGCCATTCCACTGCAGCCAGGGCAGGCCGAAGAAAGCCAGCTGGGTGGCGAGCACCATGAATACCCGCGCATTGTTGAAACGGCCGGTGGTCAGTCGGGGGTAGATTTTGATGGGGACGGCGTGCTGGCTAGACATGGTGAAATGCCCATTGAATGAAAACCCCTTATTAGTACTGCTTGGGATCGGTACAAACAATGAACAGTTCACCCTGAAAATGTGTATACAGCGGCATCTGTCCGTATACAGGCGCAGACTGCAAGGACAGCGTTTAAATCAAGAAATACTAGTAAAAACAGTGTGTTTTGTGCGATATTCGCCCGCGCCCCTGCCAGGGGGAAGCGATGCGGGCGGAGGAAAATCGCTTGGGACTGTATTGATGTTGTGGGTGCGAGAATGTTGCCGAATAAGCAGATTCTGCGCGATTTTCAGCGGGTTAGCTGCGGGAAAAGACGATAAATTCCGTCAACGATGATTTCCACCGACACCGCCGCCAGCAACATGCCCATCACCCGGTTGACGATGTTGATGCCGGTCTGCCCCAATAGCCGCGACAGCGGCGAGGCCAGCACCAGCGCGCCGTAGCAGGTGATCGCCACCAGCAAACTGCTCACTAAAAGATAAACCACCTGTACCCAGGATGATGCGGTGGTGGCATAGATGATCACGGTGGAGATGGTGCCCGGCCCGGTCATCAGCGGGATGGCCATCGGCACTACCGCGATATTGGTCTTGGTCTCGGCTTCTTCGCGTTCCACCTTGGTGGTCTTGGTCGGCCCTGGCTTGGCGTTCATCAGCGCGATGGCGATCAGCATCACCAGCAAGCCGCCGCCCACCTGGAAGGAGCCGACGCTGATGCCGAGAAAGCGCAGCAAGGTTTCGCCGACGACGGCGAACAGGCAGAGCACGATGGCCACGGCGATGGCCGTGGTCTTGGCGATCTTCTTGCGCTCCAGCTGGTTGGAGGTGGGCGTCAGGCTGATGAAAATGGGAATGGCGCCCAGCGGATTGACCAGCACCAGCAGCGCGATGAATATTTTTGCGATTTCGACTTCCATGGTTCGGATCATACCTTTCGCAGGCGGCCGCCGCATTCAGGCGGGAGACGGGAAGCGTCGACGCCGCGCCACGGCGGCGCGCCGCAAAGTAAAAAAACCGGCCGCGCCAGGCGCAACCGGTTTCAGCATAGCCGGAATTCGGCTTAGACAGCGTTCAGCAGCAGTTCCAGCGTGCGCCGGTAAATCGCCGACAGCGGTTCAATGTCGGCCACTTCCACGCACTCGTTCAGCTTGTGGATGGTGGCGTTGACCGGGCCGAATTCCACCAGTTCGCTCGCGACGCGCTTGATGAAGCGCCCGTCGGAGGTGCCGCCGGTGGTGGACAGCTCCGCCTGGTGGCCGGTGATCTCGGCGATGGCGCGGCCCAGCGCCTCGGTGAGCTTGCCTGGCTGGGTCAGGAAGGGCTGGCCGGACAGCTGCCAGTGCAACTCGTAGCCCAGGCCATGGCGGTCCAGGATGGCGCAGACGCGCTCCTTCAGTGATTCCGCGCTGCTCTCCGGTGAGAAGCGGAAGTTGAAGCGGATGTCGCAATGGCCGGGGATGATGTTGCTGGCGCCGGTGCCGGCGTGGATATTGGACACCTGCCAGCTGGTGGGCGGGAAGAAGGCGTTGCCCTCGTCCCAGCGCGTCGCCGCCAGCTCGGCCAACGCTGGCGCCATCAGGTGCACCGGGTTCTTGGCCAGGTGCGGATAGGCGATATGGCCCTGGATGCCGTGCACGATCAAATGGCCGGACAAGGAGCCGCGGCGGCCGTTCTTGATGGTGTCGCCCAGCGCCTGGTCCGAGGTGGGTTCGCCGACGATGCAATAGTCCATGGTTTCGCCGCGGGCTTCCAGCGCGTCCACCACCTTGACACTGCCGTCCACCGCCACGCCTTCCTCGTCCGAGGTGATCAGCAGTGCGATGGAGCCGGGGTGGTCGGGGCGGGCGGCGACGAAGTCTTCGCAGGCGGTGACAAAGGCGGCCAGCGAAGCCTTCATGTCGGCGGCGCCGCGGCCGTAGAGCAGGCCGTTGCGCACCGTGGGCTCGAACGGCGGGCTGTCCCATTGCTCCAGCGGGCCGGTGGGCACCACATCGGTGTGGCCGGCGAAGCAGACCAGCGGGCCGGCGTCGCCGCGGCGCGCCCAGAAGTTGTCGACCTCGCCGAAGCGCATGCGCTCGACGCGAAAGCCGATGGCTTCCAGCCGGGCTATCATCAGCTCCTGGCAGCCTTGGTCGCGCGGCGTTACCGAATCCAGCCGGATCAGCTGCCGCGCCAGTTCTAGGGTGGCGCTCATTTCAGCAGACGCTCCGCCCAGTCGGCTTCGATAAAGCCGACGCTGATCTTGCCGCCGGCGTCCAGCACCGGGCGCTTGATCACCGAGGGGTTGGCCTGCATCAGCGCCAGCGCGGCCGGCAATTGCTCGGCGCCGGCCTTGACTTCGTCCGGTAATGCGCGCCAGGTGGTGCCCTGGCGATTGATCAGCTTGGCGAGGCCGACCGCGCTCGCCCATTGCTCCAGGCTGGCGGCGTCCACGCCTTGTTTCTTGAAATCATGGAAATGGTAATCGAGGCCGTTGTCGCTCAGCCATTGGCGGGCTTTCTTGACAGTGCTGCAGTTGGGGATGCCGTAAAGAGTGATCATGGGTGGGTTACAGGTCCAGTTTGATGCTGTCGAAGCTTGGCGGCTCGCCGCCATCGGGTTTCTTGTTGTCGCCGCTCGCCGGTTTTTCCTTGGTCTGATTGATCAGCCAGTACAGATTGGTGGGCGAGTCGGCGTTTCTCAGTGCCTCGTCCAGGCTGATGCGGCCCGCGCTATACAGCCGGTACAACGCCTGTTCGAAGGTTTGCGAACCATCGCTCATGCTGTTTTCGATGGCTTCCTTGATTTTGTCTATCTCTCCGTTGCGGATCAACTCCGAAATGTGCGCGCTGTTGATCAGAATCTCGATCGCCGGCACCCGTCCGCCGTCCAGAGTGGGGATCAAGCGTTGCGAAACCACCGCTTTGAGCGCGGCGGACAGGTCCATCAGCAGCGCGGCGCGGCTTTCCGCCGGGAAGAAATTGATGACCCGGCTCAGCATGTGGTAGCTGTTGTTGCCGTGCAGCGTGGAAATGCACAAATGGCCGGACTGGGCGTAGGTCACCGCCTGGGTCAGCGTTTCCGGGTCGCGGATCTCGCCTATCATCAGCACGTCCGGCGCTTCGCGCATCGCGTTTTTCAGCGCGCGGGCGTAGGAGAGGGTGTCGAAGCCGACTTCGCGCTGGTTGACGATGGATTTGTCGTGGCGGAACAGGAACTCGATCGGATCCTCCACGGTGAGGATGTGGCCGCTCATGCTCTGGTTGCGGGTTTGCAGCATCGCCGCCACGGTGGAGCTCTTGCCGGAGCCGGTGGAGCCGACCACCAGGATCAGGCCGCGCTTGAGCTTGATCAGCTCGCTGAGCACCGGCGGCAACTGCAACTGCTCCAGCGAGGGGATGTTGGGCAGGATGTAGCGCACCACCATGCCCACCGAGCCGCGCTGCCAGAAGATATTGATGCGGAAGCTGCCGAGGCCGGGGACGGGATGGCCCAGATTCATCTCGCGCTCTTGTTCGAACGAGCTGATCTCCTCCTCGCTCATCAGGCTGTAGGCCAACTGCTTGACCATGTCCGCGGTCAGCGGTTTTTCGTTCAGCGGCAGCAGTTCGCCGTTCTGCTTGATCATCGGCGGGGAGAAGCTGGTGAAGAACAGGTCGCTGGCGCGGCGTTCGGCCATCAGTTTGAAAAACGGCAGCATCAACATAATCGTGCACCCGGAACAAACAACTGTTATTTGGATAGGAGCGGCTGTCAGGCTTCAAGTGTAGCCGCCCACGCTCAAAAAAAACGCCGCCCAGGAGCGGGCGGCGGCGATTTCATCTGCGTGGCATGGTCAGGCCGGCTTGGCGGCGCCGCTCTCGTCGCGCAGCGCGCGGCGCAGGATCTTGCCGACATTGGTCTTGGGCAATTCGTCGCGGAACTCCACCAGCTTGGGTACCTTGTAGCCGGTCAGATTGTCGCGGCAGTGCTGGACGATGTCCTTCTCGCTCAGCGCGCGGTCCTTGCGCACCACGAACACCTTGACCACTTCGCCGGACTTGTCGTCCGGCACGCCGATGCAAGCCACTTCCAGCACGCCCGGGTGGCTGGCCACCACGTCCTCGATCTCATTCGGATAGACGTTGAAGCCGGACACCAGGATCATGTCCTTCTTGCGGTCCACCAGCTTGACGAAGCCGTCCGGCGTCAGCATGGCCATGTCGCCGGTGGCGAGGAAGCCGTCCGGGCTCAGCACCTTGGCGGTTTCGTCCGGACGGTTCCAATAGCCTGTCATCACCTGCGGGCCGCGGATGCACAACTCGCCCTGCTCGCCGGGGGCGACTTCCTCGCCCTCGGGACCGCGCAACTGCATTTCGGTGGAGGGCACCGGCACGCCGATGGTGCCGTTGTAGGCCGCCAGGTCCAGCGGGTTCATGCATACCGCCGGGCTGGCCTCGGTCAGGCCATAGGCTTCCACCAGGGTCACGCCGGTGACCTGTTTCCACTTGTCTGCCACCGCCTTTTGCACCGCCATGCCGCCGCCCAGCGCCAGGCGCCAGGTGGAGAAGTCCAGCTTGGCGAATTCCGGATTGTTCAGCAGCGCGTTGAACAGGGTGTTGACCCCGGTCATGCAGGTAATCGGGTATTTGCTCATCTCCTTGATGAAGCCTGGGATGTCGCGCGGATTGGTGATCAGGATGTTGAGCGCGCCCATCTCGGTGAACACCATCAGATTCGCGGTCAGCGAGAAGATGTGATACAGCGGCAGCGCGGTGACGATGATTTCCTGCCCCGGGCGGATCGCCGGCTTCACCCATTCGCCGGCCTGCAGCATATTGGCGACGATATTGCGGTGCACCAGCATCGCGCCCTTGGACACGCCGGTGGTGCCGCCGGTGTATTGCAGGAAGGCGATGTCGTCGTGACTCAGCGCCACCGGCTGGTACGGCGCGCTCGCGCCTTGCGCCAGCGCGTCCTTGAAGCGGATGTGGCCGGGCAGGCGCCACGGCGGCACCATCTTCTTGACCTTGCGCACCACGAAATCGACCAGCATGCCCTTGGCGAAGCCCAGCATCTCGCCGATGGAGGCGATCACCACGTTCTTGACCTGGGTGCGCGGCAGCACCTGCTCCAGCACGCTGGCGAAGTTCTCCAGGATCACGATGGTTTCCGCGCCGGAATCCTTCAACTGGTGTTCCAGCTCGCGCGGGGTGTACAGCGGGTTGACGTTGACCACGGTTCCGCCGGCGCGCAGCGTGCCGAACACCGCGATCGGGTATTGCAGCAGATTGGGCATCATCACCGCCACGCGGTCGCCCTTTTTCAGCCCCAGCTTGTGCTGCAGGAAGGAGGCGAAGCGGCCGGAGAGCTGATCCATTTCGCTATAGCTGAGCTCCTTGCCCATGCAGGCCAGCGCCGGGCGGTCATGGAATTTCTTGACGCTGCGGTCGAAGACCTCGACCACGGACTGGAACTGATTGATGTCGATTTCGTGAGCTACGCCCGGCTGGTAGTTTTTGAGCCACACCTTTTCCATAAATCCCGGTTTCTCCATCGTGCTGGTTAACGAGAGTCGCGCCAGCGTGTCGCGCGCCGGCGGGCGTCGTACCTATTTGGTGACTATATATTTGTTATGTCGTGGCGGCTTGGGCGCCACTGAGAACGTGTTCACGATCTCGCGAGCTAAGGCGAGACAAGGCGAAAACGGCTGAGAAAGCGGAATGTACGGTTGGTACATGAGCATTTCGAAGCTGTGCTCACC
>NZ_LDUI01000025.1:0-103270 GCF_001043555.1 Chromobacterium sp. LK1
GACTTTGAACAGGCTCTAAGACCGTTCGCAGCAAGCGGGAAGGCTCGCCTTCCCGCCTCAAGCCGCCGGCTGGCCGGCGTTGCGCGCTTCGGCTTGCGGGAATTGGTGCCAGTAATAGAAGTACTCGCGCACCAGCAGCAGAAAGGTATTTTTCAGTTCCGCCTCGCGCAGATGCAATAACACCGCGTCCACCATCATGCGGAAGCTGTCGCCCTGAATCGGCTGGCCGTCCAATAAATAAAGCAGGGATTTGAGCAGACGCTCGCGCAGATGGATGTCCGGCTCGGACATGCCGTCCTCGAACAGCTTGCCCAGGTAGAGGCCCAGCGACGGCGGGAAACGAGAAAAACCATCGCGCTCCATCCGCGTCAACAGGCTTTCCCAGTCGGTCTCCAGCCACACCCGCACATTGCGCACCGAAAAGCCGCTGCGCGCGGTGATCTCCACCACTTTCTTGGTATCGCCCAGCCAGAAGTAATAGAACTCACGGGTACAGGTCAGCGCCAGCACCTGTTCGTCCGGCGAGCAGGCCTGCAGCAGGCGCTCGCAAGGGCCGCGGAAGCCTTCCGCGCTGCGCTCCACGCCGTCCAGCCAGGGCAGCAGCAGTTCCAGAATGCGACGCCTCTCGTCCACGACCTGAGCCGGCGCGCCCTGACGCGCCAGCAATCGCATATAAGCCTCCAGCGCCGCCTTCAAATCGCTCATGCCCTTTCCCCAGCCCTCCCGAATGTCGTTCCGGTCTTGCCTTCCCCCTCGCCGCTCGCGCTCTTCGGCACAGCGGGCGGACTGTTCTTATTTTCGGACAGAAATGTTGCAGACTCCAGACGGGATTCACAGCGGCGCTGGCGTTTTCCCAAGAGCGGCCAAGAAAATCAGTTTCACGGCGGAGACAAGGCGCGCCGACGCGGGCCGTGCTTGAATACGGCCAGTCGGCGCAATGCCGTATCAGGGGGTGGCCGTTCTCAACGCGGCGAGAGGGGGGCCGGCGTCAGGCTCAGGCGCAAATCCGCGCCCACCATGCGCGCGTCGCGTATGCTCAGCCGCTGTTTATCCGCCAGGTCCTCCAGCGGCGGCCAGGCGAACAGGCCGCGCGCGGCATCGCCGGCCAGCGACGGCGCCAGGTAGAGCACGATCTCATCCACCAGCCCGGCGCGCAGCAGCGCGCCGTTGAGGCCGGCGCCGGCTTCCACCATCAACATATTGACACCGCGCTGCGCCAGCGCGGCCAGCAGCGCCGGCAGATCGGCATGGCCGTCGGCCTGCCGCGGCAGGGTCAGAATCTCCGCGCCGGCGCGGTAGGGTTCCAGCAGCGCGGCCTGGTGATCGCAGGTGGCCAGCAAGGTGGCGCCGCCCTGGTAGATGCGCTGTTCCGGCCGCGTGCGCAGATCGCTGTCCAGCACCACCCGCAGCGGCTGGCGCTCGCAGGGGACTTCGCGCACCGTCAGTTGCGGATCGTCGGCCAGCACGGTGCCGCTGCCGGTGAGCACCGCGCAGTGTTCAGCGCGCAGGCGATGCACATCGCGCCGCGCCTCCGGGCCGGTAATCCATTGACTGCTGCCGTTGAGCAAGGCGGTCTTGCCGTCCAGCGTGGCGGCGGCCTTGAGCGTGACCCAGGGACGGCCGCGCTCGACGCGCGACAGAAAGCCGCGATGCACTTGCCGCGCCTCGGCTTCCATCAGCCCGGCGTCGGCTGCGATGCCGGCGGCGCGCAGCATGGCCAGGCCACGGCCGGCCACTTCGTGGTAGGGGTCCACCATCGCCGCGGCCACCCGGGCCACGCCCTCCTCGATCAGGCGCCGCGCGCACGGCGGGGTGCGGCCGTGGTGGCTGCACGGCTCCAGCGTCACATAGGCGGTGGCGCCGCGCGGGGACAGGCCGCGCGCCAGGCAGTCCTTGATCGCCTGGATTTCCGCGTGATCGCCGCCCACTTCCAGGGTGGCGCCCTCGCCGATCACCTCGCCGTCGCGCACCAGCACGCAGCCCACGCCGGGGTTGGGCGCGGCGCGGCGGGTGGCCGCGGCGGCCAGGCGCAGCGCTCTTTGCATGTAGTAATGATCGTCGGCGGAGTCATTCATGATTCAACACTTCCATTCATGGGCCAGCAGGCTGTACTGTCTGGCGTCGCAATAGCGGCCCTGCAACAACAAATACTCGCGCAGCACGCCTTCGTAGCGGAAGCCCAGCCGTTCCGCCACCGCGCAGCTGCGATGATTGTCCGCCGCCGCGTCTATCGCCACCCGGTGCAGGCCCAGCGGGCCGAAAGCTTCGGTCAGCATTTGCATCAGCGCCGCCTGCATCACGCCCTGCCCCACCTGGCGGCGGTCCAGCCAATAGCCGACGAAGGCGTGACAGTTCAAGGTGTCGACGGAGTGCAGATCGCAAACGCCGGCCAGCTCGCCGCCGCGCAATACCAGCCAAGTATAGGCTTTGCCGATCTGACGGCTGACGGCGGCGGATTCCAGAAAGGCGCGGGAGTCGGCCTCGGAGCGGGTCAAAGGCTCCCACGGCATCCACGGCCGCAAGGCGTCGCGGTTGGAGGCTATCAGCGCGAACAGCGCCGGAGCGTCGGACAACTCCGGCGCGCGCAGCGTGACATCGGAAGGCAGGGGTTCAGGCATGCGGGGCACCCGTGATGACAAAAGAATAGAACAGTCTACTCCAGCCATCCGCCGGGCGGTCAATGCGAGGACTTCTGGATTTCCTTGATGGCGTCGGAGAACTCGGACACATCCTGAAAACTGCGGTACACCGAGGCGAAACGCACATAAGCCACCTTGTCCAGGCGCGCCAGTTCATTCATCACCATCTCGCCGATCTCGCGGCTGGAGACTTCGCGCTCGCCCAGTTGCAGCAGCTTGTGACAGATGCGGTCTATCGCTTCGTCCACCAGCGCGGTGGGCACCGGACGCTTGTGCAGCGCGCGCAGGAAGCTGGTGCGCACTTTCTCGATGTCGAATTCCGAACGATGGCCGGCGGTTTTCACCACCTGCGGCATGCGCACATCGGCGGTTTCAAAGGTCGTGAAACGCTTCTCGCACACCGGGCAGCGCCGCCGCCGCCGGATGCTGCTGCCGTCCTCACTGACGCGGGAGTCGATTACCTGAGTATCGGCATTGCCGCAGAACGCGCATTTCATGACTTAATCCTAAGGGTTCCAATGTATGGATGTTATCAGCAATGCGCAGTCAAGTTAATGCCGCTATCGCCCGCCCATGAAAAAGACGCCCCGCGGGGCGTCTTTCAGCGGCCAAAACCAGCTTGGCTTATTTGGCGTACACCGGGAAACGATGGCACAGCGCGGTGGCTTGCTCGGCCACGCGGGCGATCAGCGCGTCGTCGTTCGGATTGTCCAGCACGTCCGCCACCAGATTGGCCACCTGGATGGCTTCGGCTTCCTTGAAGCCGCGGGTGGTGATGGCCGGGGAGCCGATGCGGATGCCGGAGGTCACGAACGGGGTTTCCGGGTCGTTCGGAATCGCGTTCTTGTTCACGGTGATGTGGGCGCGGCCCAACAGCGCGTCGGCCGCCTTGCCGGTCAGGCCCTTGGCGCGCAGGTCCACCAGGAACACATGGCTCTCGGTGCGACCGGACACGATGCGCACGCCGCGCTCGCCCAGGGTCTTGGCCATGATGGCGGCGTTCTTCAGCACTTGTTCCTGATACACCTTGAACTCGGGCAGCAGCGCTTCCTTGAAGGCGACGGCCTTGGCGGCGATCACGTGCTCCAGCGGGCCGCCTTGCAGGGTCGGGAACACATTGCTGTTGATGCTCTTCTCGAACTCGGCCTTGGCCAGGATGATGCCGCCGCGCGGACCGCGCAGGGTCTTGTGGGTGGTCGAGGTCACGAAGTCGGCGAACGGCACCGGGTTCGGGTAAACGCCGGCGGCGATCAGACCGGCGTAATGCGCCATGTCCACCATGAAGTAAGCGCCGCATTTCTTGGCGATCTGACCCATGCGCTCGAAATCGAAGCGCAGCGCGTAAGCGGAGGCGCCGCCGATGATCAGCTTGGGCTTGGTTTCCATCGCTACGCGTTCCATATCGTCGTAGTCGATTTCTTCCTTGTCGTTCAGACCGTAGGCGACGATGTTGAACATCTTGCCGGACAGGTTGGCCGGGGAGCCGTGGGTCAGGTGACCGCCGTGGCCCAGGTTCATGCCCATCACGGTGTCGCCCGGCTTCAGGATGGAGAAGTACACCGCCTGGTTGGCCTGGCTGCCGGAGTGCGGCTGCACGTTGGCGTATTCCGCGCCGAACAGCTGCTTGACGCGGTCGATGGCGAGCTGTTCCACCACGTCCACGTGTTCGCAACCGCCGTAGAAGCGCTTGCCCGGGTAGCCTTCGGCGTACTTATTGGTCAGCTGGGAGCCCTGGGCTTCCATCACCGCGGGGCTGGTGTAGTTTTCCGAGGCGATCAACTCGATGTGATCTTCCTGGCGTTGGCACTCGGCGGCAATCGCAGCAGCGAGTTCGGGGTCGAATTTGGCAATCGTCTGGTCAGCAGCGAACATCTTTGACTCATCCATCAAAGGGTTAACGATGCGGGCATTCTACACGAAATGCCGAAGCGAAATCCTTAACGTGAAGCAATTGCGAGAGGTGACGACAAGCGCCCGCGCGCCACTTCCATCGACCCCACACCCCACCGGCAAGGAGACAAAGCCACAGCGATTTGCAGCCCAGCATTGGATAAAGCAACAATGCCAAGCACCCATGGATCACTTTGCAAGGGTTACGACCTTGCGTGCATCTCATCTTGTGGCAAGCGCCCTCTTCCAATGGTTCGTCTCAGTGGAGAAAGATGAATGTTTTGGCTGGATCAAACCCAAGCCATGCCTACGGAGTGGTTCGCAGGTGCGCCCACGCCGGATCAGCGCTCCGCGTGGGTGGGGAATATCTACCGTGTCGCCTTAGCCCATCATGCCGATGGCTTCTTCGAAGTCGTGCCATTTGTTTTTGGCGCCTATCGCTACCTAATGTATTTTGCCAGCCTGGCGGGAGAAGTGCCTGGAGACGATGAGCAGGAGGTACGTGACTTTATCCGGACTTGGGCGCATGACTTTGAACCCGATATGCGCACAAGCCGGTTGGTAAAGTTCATGCGAGCCGATGCTATCAACCGCGACCATATCTACGAGCCGGACTCATGGCGCCTGGACAACCCCCGCCAGATTTTCAGTTTTGGACAACATTTACTTGAAATTGTTGTCTACCATAGTCGGCTTATAGCTGAAACAAGGCAGTACTTTTACAAGCCGGCTCCGGGGCTTGGCAGGTTCTATGATAGGATTTGTCACTGTAATCAGCTGCTCATCCGAGAACTGGGCTTTAGCGCCATCCACAGCGTGGGACTTGAGGATACGGGGTATATCGGCTATGAAAAACAGCGTTAAATCACCCAATGCCAAGAAGCGAGTCTATGTGTCCCAGACCACCGCCCACAGCTTGGCTAAGCTAAGCCATGATCTCGGTGAGGCTTGTTCCAAAGGAACTGTGGTCAAGGTGGAATCCAACCCACCATCATCGAAGAAACCGCCAACGCGCAAACTACGCGTGGTTTGAAAAAAGCGCCGGATACCCGGCGCTTTGTCTTTCATTTCCTCACTCCCGGCTATCCACCAAAATCAGCTCGGCGTCTTCGCTGGCGACGATGCGCAACAGCGCCTCGTCCCTAATCGCCGCGCCGTCGCGGGCTTGCAGCGCCACGCCGTTGACTTCCACCCGGCCGCGGGCCAACACCAGATAAGCGCAACGCTGCGCGCCCAACCGGTAATCGATGCTTTCGCCGGCCTTGAGGGTGGCGCCCAGCACGCGGGCGTCGGCACGGATCGGCAAGGCCTGATCGTCGCCGTCCATGCCGCTGGCCAGCGCGACGAAGGCGCCGGAGCGGTCCGCCTTGGGAAAGGGCTTGCTGCCCCAGGACGGCTCGCCTCCGCGCCGCTCCGGCATGATCCAGATCTGGAAGATGCGGGTGTCGACGGCTTCCAGATTGTATTCGGAATGCACGATGCCGCGGCCGGCGCTCATCACTTGCACGTCGCCGGCCTCGGTGCGGCCCTGGTTGCCCAGATTGTCGCGGTGGCTGATCGCGCCTTCGCGGACATAGGTGATGATTTCCATGTCCGCGTGCGGATGCGGCGGAAAGCCGGTGCCCGGCGCGATGGCGTCGTCGTTCCACACCCGCAGCGCGCCCCAGTGCATGCGTGCCGGGTCGTGGTATTCGGCGAAGGAAAAATGGTGTTTGGCATCCAACCAGCCATGGTGGGCTCCGCCCAGGCTGGCGAAAGCGCGATGTTCTATCATGCTGTCCTCCCGTATTGTGGCGAGGCGCCGCCTGCGCGGCGACGCGTCTGATGCAGCCACTATACGCAGCGGGCCTGATGCTGATAAGCAGCGGGATCGAATAGCATGCTTTCCATTTTTGATGCAATCAATGCGCCATACTAATTTTTTAACACTAAAATTGGAATAAATCTATCCAATCCCTGCCTATTTATGAAACGACTGCCCGATCTGGAAGCCTGGGCGATTTTCGCCAAGGTGGCGGAATGCGGCTCCTTCGCGCGCGCCGCCGCGGAACTGACGCTGTCCCAGGCCACGGTGTCCAAGGCGATTTCCCGCCTGGAAGCCCGGATGAAAACCATGCTGTTGCACCGCAGCTCGCGGCGGCTGTCCTTGACCGAGGCCGGCCACGCCGCGCTGGAGCGGGCCAGCCGCATCCTGGCGGAAGGCGAGGCGGTGGAAGCCGACATCACCGAGCAATCCTCCAGCTTGCGCGGGCCGGTGCGAGTGACCGCGCCGATGTCCTTCGGGCTGTCCCACCTGGCGCCGCTGCTGCCGGAGTTCATGGCGCGGCACCCGGAAGTGGAGCTGGATTTCCATTTCAGCGACGAGCAGGTGGACCTGGTGGCCAAGCGCCTGGACCTGGCGCTGCGCATCGCCTCGCTGGCCGATTCCAGCCTGCTGGCCCGCCGCCTGTGCTCGGTGCGCATTCTGTTGGTGGGCTCGCCGGCGTATTTCGCGCGCCACGGCCGGCCCAGCCATCCCCGCGAGCTGTCCGCGCATCGCGCGCTGTTGTACAGCAACGCGCCCGGCGGCGAGTTCTGGCGCTTCCACCACGCGGAGCAAGGCGAATTCGCGCTGGAAATGCCTTCGACGCTGCGGGTCAACAACGCCGAGGCGCTGACGCCGGCGCTGCGCGCCGGCCTGGGCCTGGCCTTGCAGCCGGAGTTTCTGGCCTGGCAGGATGTGCAGGCCGGCGAGCTGGAAACCGTGATGATGGATTGGCAGGTGGACCCGATCGCGCTCTACATCCTGACGCCGCCGGGCCGCAGCCGGCCGGCGCGGGTACAGGCCTTGATCGACTACCTGGCGGCGCGGCTGGCCGTCGCGCCATGGGCGGATTGCGGCTAGCCGCTAACGATAAGCGCAATGACAAAGCCCCGCTCGAGGCGGGGCGTAATCACCGGACAAGGCGGGACGAGGCTTAGAACCTGTTCAAAGTCTGCTGCGCTTCAGCGATACGGCGTTAAAAACGAGCTCAAAATGCTCATGTACCACTTGTACATTCCGCTTTTTCGCTCGTTTTCGCCTTGTCTCGCCCTTGCTCGCGAGACTTTGAACAGGCTCTTACAAATCGTCAGCGGTGAAGAACAGCGGCACGCCGTCCTTGCTGTCCGGATGCAGCTCCGCCAGCACATGCACTTCGCGCACATGGCATTCCGCCATCAGTTCGCGGAAGCTTTCCTCGATCAGCTGCACATTGTCCAGCGCCGCCAGCGGCCAGACGAAGGCTTCCCAATTGCGCTCGTCGCCCGCGGCGGACAGGGTGATGTGCAATTCGCCATTGTCGTGGGCGGACAGGATGGCCACCGGCTCCTGGTTCAGTTCGCGCAGTCTGCGGATCTGGCTGCTGGCGAACACCTGCATCGCCACCTCGAAGCGAGCGTAGTTGCCGGCCACCATCGCCTGCATCGCCGGCATCGGCGGGCGGGCGATGGGGAACAGCGTCACGCCGTCGGCCTTCAATTGCTCGCCCAGGAACTTCATCAGCGGCATGCCCCAAGCGCCCACCGCGCCACCGAGGCGCAGCGGCGGCTCGGCGCCTTCCGGCTGGATCGCCACGCCCAGCAGATAGCGCAGGAACACGCCCTCTTCCTTCACCGTGACCGGCGCCGGCTGCTGCGGCAGCAGCGCGCGCGCATGGGCCGGATCGCGGTTCAGCTTATAGAGCTGAGCGGAGTCCAACCCCACCACGCTGTCAGGATGCAGCAGCGCGCCGCCCAGCGCGACATCGGCATCGGCGGCGAACACGCCATGCTCGCGCAGCAATTGGTTCAGGCCGGCCACATCGGCGATCTCGCCCGGCAGCGTGGTCTGGTTCTTGCTGCCGGCCACCAGCACCAGCGGCATCGCGAAGACGATGGCGCGACCGCCGCCAGTGTTTTCCGCCGCGTCGCGCAGCGCATCCCACACCAGTTGATAGCATTGCTGAGACGGCACCATGGCCAGCGCCACCGAGATGGACAGCAGTTCGCCGCGCGCCAACATCTCGGCCATCGCGTCGCGCACCGCGGAGAACCACATTTCCCGGTCGGACTCGGTCTTGGCGTTCAACGCCGACTGGGCGTTGTGGATCAGCATATTGGTCAGCGCCACTTGCGGGTGGTACTGGCGCGGATCAGGGAGGGTATGGCGTACGGCGTCCATGAAGGGGAATCCTGCGGCAATCGGAAAACCGCTATTTTGGCACAGCTGCGGCCCCCATGGTGCGCCGCGACAGTGGCGATTCCAGTAGCGATGTACCAGATCAGCGACAGAAAATTATAATTTCACACATTTGCGAAAAACAACATGTTGACACTCGATACCGCAATCTGGATAATTCGTTCTCGTTGAGATGCAGCAATTGCTTCTTGATAGTTTCTCCTCTATTTCTCCTTTGTAGACTTGGCGCGGACCTAACGGTACCGCGCATTTTTTTTGCCTTTTTTCGGCGAAGCCCCATGCTAAGCAAACGCTAAGCTTCTGTTAATCAATCAAATTATTAAAATTCGTGTAGCAAGGAAACTTGCCTGCCGCCACCCTTTCACGCTCCCCGCGCGCTCCTTTATCCCGATCCCCAGCCCGCCTCGTCCCGTCCGCGCCGCAAGCCCAATCCATGCCATTTAGATTTAAACGAACGAAACATATGACTAACAGCATTAGAACGGATTTCGTTTGTGAAAATTTAGGAAAACGGACAAGGAAGAACTGTTGGATTCGAAAACAAATGAACAAGACAAAGACGTCACCGTGAACGGGCGACTGGGGAAGGCTGGCGGCGGCGCTGCGCCGATGAGGAGCAGATGGTTGCTGCCACGCAAAAAACAATGGGCCGCACGGTAAAAAACCGTACGGCCCACATGCTATCCGTAAACGAGTTACGGAAATATGACAAATATCAACGGCGTTCTACTTGCGTCACATCGCGCACCGCGCCAGTGTCGGCGCTGGTGGTCATCGCCGCGTAGGCGCGCAAGGCCGGGCTGACCACGCGGTCGCGGCCCAGCGGTTTCCACGCGTCGCGGCCCTTGGCTTCCATCGCCGCGCGCCGCGCCGCCAGCGTTTCATCGCTGACCGCCAGGCGGATGGAGCGGCCGGGAATGTCGATCTCGATGCGGTCGCCCTCTTCGACCAGGCCGATGGCGCCACCCTCTGCCGCTTCCGGCGACACATGGCCGATGGACAGGCCGGAAGTGCCGCCGGAGAAGCGGCCATCGGTCAGCAAGGCGCAGTCCTTGCCCAGGCCCTTGGATTTCAGATAGCTGGTGGGGTACAGCATTTCCTGCATGCCGGGGCCGCCCTTGGGGCCTTCATAGCGGATCACCACCACGTCGCCGGCCACGATGCGGTCGGCCAGGATGGCCTCCACCGCCGCGTCCTGGCTTTCAAAGATGCGGGCGCGGCCATTGAACTTGAGGATGGAGTCGTCGACGCCGGCGGTTTTGACGATGCAGCCGCGCTCGGCGATATTGCCGGCCAACACCGCCAGGCCGCCATCCTGGGAGTAAGCATGCTCGCGGTCGCGGATGCAGCCCTCGGCGCGGTCGTCGTCCACCGTCGGGTAACGCATGGACTGCGAGAAGGCGATGGTGGTGGGCACGCCGCCCGGCGCCGCGCGGTAGAAGCGCCGCGCTTCGCTGTCTTCGCCGTGGCGGCAGATGTCCCAGGCCTCCAGCGCCTCGCCCAGCGTGGCGCTGTGCACGGTGGGCACCTCGCGGCGGATCAGGCCGGCGCGGTCCAGCTCGGCCAGGATGGCCACCACGCCGCCGGCGCGATGCACGTCTTCCATATGGTATTTCTGGGTGGCCGGCGCCAGCTTGGCCAGACACGGCACCGAGCGCGAGATGCGGTCGATGTCCGCCATCTTGAAGTCCACGCCGGCTTCCTGCGCCGCCGCCAGCAGATGCAGCACGGTATTGGTGGAGCCGCCCATGGCCACGTCCAGGCTCATCGCGTTCTCGAACGCGGCCTTGGTGGCGATGGCGCGCGGCAGCAGGCTGGCGTCGTCCTGTTCGTAATGGCGCTTGGTGATGTCCACGATCAGGCGGCCGGCGCGCAGGAACAATTCCTTGCGGTCCGCGTGCGTGGCCACCAGGCTGCCGTTGCCGGGCAGGGACAGGCCCAGCGCCTCGGTCAGGCAGTTCATGGAGTTGGCGGTGAACATGCCGGAGCAGGAGCCGCAGGTGGGACAGGCGGAACGCTCCACGCGCTCGACGTCCTCGTTGGACACCGCGCTATTGGCGGCCTCCACCATCGCGTCCACCAGGTCCAGTTTGCGGATATCGTTGCCCCACTGCACCTTGCCGGCTTCCATCGGGCCGCCGGAGACGAACACCACCGGGATGTTCAGGCGCATCGCCGCCATCAGCATGCCGGGGGTGATCTTGTCGCAGTTGGAGATGCACACCAGCGCGTCGGCGCAGTGGGCGTTGACCATGTATTCCACGCTGTCGGCTATCAGGTCGCGGCTGGGCAGGCTGTAGAGCATGCCGCCGTGGCCCATGGCGATGCCGTCGTCGATGGCGATGGTGTTGAATTCCTTGGCCACGCCGCCGGCGCGTTCGATTTCCCGCGCCACCAGTTGACCCATATTGTGCAGGTGCACATGGCCGGGCACGAACTGGGTGAAGCTGTTGGCGATGGCGATGATGGGCTTGCCGAAGTCATCGTCCTTCATGCCGGTGGCGCGCCATAGAGCGCGGGCACCCGCCATATTGCGGCCGGCGGTGGAAGTGCGGGAGCGGTATTGGGGCATTGCTGATTCCTTAATCTCTACATGGGCGGAAAGGCGCTCCGGGCCTGGCCTGCTTTAAGGCCGGGCCGCCTGGCTCCGGGTGCCGGGGAGCTCAAGGCAAAAATGCGCCGGGCGGCGGGTGGGCCGCGCGACGCGTGGGAACGCTTTCCCATATAATCCGTCCACATTCTTTTACCGCAAACGCACACGGCTGACAAATGATCATTCATCCGCAGTTCGACCCCGTGGCCATCCAGCTGGGCCCGCTGGCCATTCATTGGTACGGCCTGATGTACTTGCTGGGCTTCGCCAGCTTCCTGATCCTGGGCAATTACCGCATCAAGCGCGGCCACGCCTTCCTCACTTCCAAGCTGCTGGACGATCTGCTGATGTACGGCGCCGTCGGCGTGGTGCTGGGCGGCCGCCTGGGCGAGGTGCTGTTCTACCAGCCCGGCTATTATTTCAGCCATCCGCTGGAGATTCTGATGGTGTGGAAAGGCGGCATGTCCTTCCACGGCGGCTTCATCGGCGTGCTGCTCGGCGTGGCGCTGTTCGCGCGCAAGCACGGCCGCAGCTTCTGGGAAGTCACCGACTTCATCGCGCCGCTGGTGCCGCTGGGCCTGGCCGCCGGCCGCATCGGCAACTTCATCAACGGCGAACTGTGGGGCCGGGTGGCCGATCCCAAGCTGCCGTGGGCGATGCTGTTTCCGCAGGCCAAGATGGATGATCTGATCCAGGCGCAGCAATCGTCCGACCTGATGGTGACCCTGCTCAACTACGGCGGCCTGCCGCGCCATCCGTCGCAGCTGTACGAGTTCGCGCTGGAAGGCCTGGCGCTGTTCGCGCTGCTGTGGTGCTTCAGCGCCAAGGCGCGCGCGCGCGGCCAGGTGTCGGCGCTATTCCTGATCGGCTACGGCCTGGCGCGCTTCGGCAGCGAATACTTCCGCACCCCGGACGCCGGCATCTTCGGCCAGTCCGACGTGATCAGCATGGGCCAGTGGCTGAGCCTGCCGATGATCGTGATCGGCCTGGCGCTGTTCTACCTGTTCGGCAAGCGCAAGGCGGCCTGAGCCGGGCTAGGCTAGAATGCTTGCCATACACGGCGGTTTTTAGTCCGCCGCTTCAAGGCCAGTCTTAATGACTGGCCTTTTTGAATCCCTAGCCCTTGCGGCTTTTCGTCCGCAATAGAGGAAAACACTGCCATGACCGCCATCAAACTGACGCTGGCCGGCGCGCTGCTGGCCGCCGCCACCCTGGCCAACGCCGCCCAGACCGTGCTCAAGGTCTCCGCCATCCCCGACGAATCCCCCACCGAGCTGCAGCGCAAGTTCGCGCCGCTGGGCCAGTATCTGGAAAAAGAGCTGGGCATCAAGGTGCAGTTCGTGCCGGTGTCGGACTACGCCGGCGTGGTCACCGCGCTGACCTCGGACAAGCTGGACATGGCGTGGCTGGGCGGCTTCACCTATGTGCAGGCCAGCCAGCGCGGCAAGGTGGTGCCGCTGGTGCAGCGCGAGGAGGACAGCAAGTTCACCTCCACCTTCATCACCAGCGGCCCGGCCAAGAGCCTGAAGGAGCTGAAGGGCGACAGCTTCGCCTTCGGCTCCGCCTCCTCCACCTCCGGCCACCTGATGCCGCGCTATTTCATGCAGAAGGACGGCATCAAGCCGGAAAGCTTCTTCAAGAACGTCGCCTATTCCGGCGCCCACGACGCCACCGTGGCCTGGGTCGCCGCCGGCAAGGTGGAAGCCGGCGTGCTGAACAGCTCGGTGTGGCAGAAGCTGGTGGAAAGCAAGAAGGTGGATAGCGCCAAGGTGCGCGTGATCGCCACCACCCCGGCCTACTACGACTACAACTGGACGGTGCGCGGCAGCATGGACAAGGGCTTGCAGGACAAGATCCGCCAAGCCTTCCTCAAGCTGGACGCCAAGAACCCGGAACAGAAAGCCGTGCTGGATCTGCAGCGCGCCAGCCGCTTCATTCCCACCAAGCCGGACAACTATAAGGGCATAGAAGCCGCCGCCACGGCCGCCGGGCTGCTGAAGTGAGCCTGGAGCTTCGCGGCGTCGGCCTGAAGCTGGGCGGCGCCGCCATTCTGCGCGACATCGATCTACAGCTTGCCGCCGGCGAGCAGGCAGCCCTGATCGGTCCGTCCGGCGCCGGCAAGAGCACCCTGCTCTTGCTGGCCAACACTGGCCTGCGCCCGGATAGCGGCACGGCGCGGCTGCTGGGCGACGATCCCTGGCGCTTGCCGCGCCGCGCCTTGCGCGCCTTGCGAGCGCGCATCGGCAGCGTCTACCAGGCACCGCCGCTGCCGCCGCGTCAGCGCGTGATCCACGCGGTGGCCGCCGGCCGGCTGGGCCAGAGCGGCGAACTGGCGGCCTTGCGCCGCCTGCTGTGGCCGGATGACGCCGCCGGCGTCGCCGCCGAGCTGGAACGGCTGGACCTGGCCGGCAAGCTATGGCAGCGCTGCGATCAGTTGTCCGGCGGCCAGCGTCAGCGTGTCGGCATCGCCCGCGCGCTGTACCAACGGCCGGAACTGTTGCTGGCCGACGAGCCGGTATCGGCGCTGGACCCCAGGCTGGCCGACGACAGCATACGCCTGCTGTGCGAGGACGCCCGCGCCCGCCAGGCCACGCTATTGGTCAGCCTGCACTCGGTGCCGCTGGCGCTGGTGCACTTCCCGCGCATCATCGGCCTGCGCGACGGCGCCATCGCCTTCGATCTGCCGCGCGAGCAAGTCGACGCCACTCTGCTGGCCGAACTCTACGCCGGCGACACTCCCGAGAGCGCGGCAGAGCCAGCCGCGCCCAGCGCGGCGCTCAGGGGCTTGCAATGCTGAAGCCCGCGCCGCGCGACCCGGCCGCCCGCGCGCGGCTGGGCTGGCTGCTGCTGACACTGGCGCTGCTGCTGCCGACGCTGCCGCTGACCCAGTTCACGCTGAGCACCTTGTTCAATGGCGACACCTGGCTCAGCCTGGCTCGCTTCGCCGCCGGCTTTCTGCCGCCGGCCCACGACGGCGACTTTCTGAAAGAAGTGGCCAAGGAAACCGCCACCACGCTGGCGGTGGCCAGCGCCGGTCTGTGCCTGGCCATGCTGCTGGGCGCGCCGCTGGCCTTCGCCACCAGCCGCGCGCTGGACGATCACCAACTCACCGCGGTCCGGCCGCGCCGCACCGTCCTGACCGCGCAGAGCCTGCTGCGCGGGTTGATGGTATGGCTGCGCGGCGTGCCGGACATCGTCTGGGCGCTGCTCTTCGTGCGCGCCGCCGGCCTGGGCAGCCTGCCGGCGGTGCTGGCCTTGGGCCTGGCCTACGGCGGCATGCTGGGCAAGGTTTACGCGGAAATCCTGGAATCCCAGCCACGCGCGCCGGCCCAGGCGCTGGCGGCTGCCGGCGCCAGCCGCTGGCAACGGCTGTGCTGGGCGCTGTGGCCACAGGCCTTGCCGGAATTGATCAGCTACAGCGTTTACCGCTGGGAATGCGCGATCCGCGCGTCGGCGGTGATGGGCTTCGTCGGCGCCGGCGGCATCGGCCAATTGCTGGACAGCAGCCTGAAAATGCTCAATGGCGGCGAGGTCGGCACCTTGCTATTGGTGTTCCTGCTGCTGGTGGGCTTGAGCGAGGGCGTCAGCCGCTGGTCGCGGCGCGCGCTGGAGCGCGACGGCGGCGGACGCCGCCTATTGCTGGCCGGCGGCGCGCTGACCGCGTTCAGCCTGTACTGGCTGTGGCCGGATTGGCGCGCCAACGGCTTCGACTGGCGCGGCCTGCCGCGCTTCGCCATGGAATTCCTGCCGCCGGACCTCTCCGCCCCAAACTTGCGGCAACTGGGACAAGGCGTGGTGGAAACCCTGGCGATGTCGGCGCTGGGCACGGTGCTGGCCGCCTTGCTGGCCATGCCGCTGGCGCTGCCCGCCGCCGGCCGGCTGGGGGCCGCCGCCAAGCGCGCGACGCGGCTGTTGCTGAATATGCTGCG
Organism: Chromobacterium sp. LK1; assembly: GCF_001043555.1. Taxonomy (NCBI): domain Bacteria; kingdom Pseudomonadati; phylum Pseudomonadota; class Betaproteobacteria; order Neisseriales; family Chromobacteriaceae; genus Chromobacterium; species Chromobacterium sp. LK1. Next base: position 15,250 of record NZ_LDUI01000025.1, read on the forward strand.
CGGCATCCCGGATCTGCTGTGGGCGGCGCTGGCGGTGCTGGCGCTGGGCCTGGGGCCGGCCGCCGGGGTGCTGGCGCTGGCGCTGCACACCGCCGGCGTGTTGGGCCGCCTGTTCGCGGAAACGCTAGAAAACGCGCCGCCGCAAGCGGAACAGGCGCTGCTCAACGCCGGCGCGGGCCGCGTCGCCGCCTTCTGCTACGGACCGCTGCCCATGGTGGCCAGCCAATGGCTGGCTTACACGCTGTACCGCTGGGAAAACAATATCCGCATCGCCACCGTGCTCGGCATCGTCGGCGCCGGCGGCCTGGGCCAGCAGCTGTATCTGGCGCTGTCGCTGTTCCAGCAGCAGGCCGCCGCGGCCATCATCCTGGCGATGGTGGCGCTGTCCTGGGGCGTGGAACAGCTGAGCCGCGCGCTGCGCCAGCGCATGGGCTGAAACGAGGAACGGGGCGGCAAGCCTACGCTTGCCGCCCCGTCCGTTCTCACCCCATTCTTAATTGACTTCCTTGCAGGCCACCAATCCACACACAAACATCGCGAAACCCGCGAACCCCAGGGCCTTGGCCACCAAGAACGGCCACTCCGGCGTGCCGCCATTGCCGCCGGACGCGCCAAAGCCCGCCAGCATCAGTCCCAACCAGGCCACGCCGCCAGCGGCCAGCAAGGCACAAGCCGCGCCGCCATACCATGCTCTCTTGCTCATCACGGTTCTCCTCATCTCACACTTGAATCTTCTTATTGTTCACATCCGCCCCGCCAACAACCCGGCCAGACCCAGCAGCCAGCACAAGCCGGTCGCCAACAGGAAGCCGCGCAGCAAACGGGCCATGCCGCGCTGCCGCGCTTCCAGCGAGCGACCAGCCAAATCGCGGCCAAACAGCCGCGACAAGCTCAAGTCCAGTTCCTCAAGAGTGCCAGCCGAATCCAGCGTCCGCAACAGCGCGGCGTCCAATTGCAAGCGCCAGCCTAGCCAGGCCTGCCATAAAGCGACAGCCGCGCACAGCGGCAGCCACAGCGCCGGCGGCGACGCCAGCGCCACCAAGGCCAACAGCCCCCAGCTGGGCCAGCACAGCCAACGGCTGGAAGCCAGCACCGCGGCGCTCAGCCGCGCCTGAGCGAGCTCGGTCTTCATAACGGTTCCATTCGCGCGCACTGACGCGCCAGCTCCGCGCATTGCGCATCGCTCAACTCCACGCGCTGGCGGCGTTGCCGCAGCAGCGCGCGCGCCTGCTCCACCGTGCTGGCGCGGCCGCTGAGCACCAGCCAGGCCAGCAATACCACGGCGCTGCGGGTCAAGCCCAGCGCGCAATGCACCAGCAGCGGCCCGCGATGGCTGGCCCGCAACTGCTGCAAGGCCAGCGCCGCCTGGCGCAGCTGCGCCGGCGGCGGCAGCAACAGGTCCAACAAGGGCTGACTGTGATAGGCGGCCGCGGCCGGCGCCTGGCGATCGTATTCCGCGGCCAGGTCCAGCACCGCGACGAAGCGCGCGTCGCGCGCCGCTCTGACCGGCCCCAGCCAGACCTCCTCGACCACCTCCTCGGCGCCCGGCAGGCGGCGCAGGAAATAGCCATGCACCAAGCGCGCGGCCAGGCTATAGGGCCACAACAGCACGCGCGCGGCGAAGCGGCGGCGGCCGGCATGCTTTTGCAGCGCGGCCGGCCCCAGCCGCCAATAAGCCAGCGTCAGCACGCCCAAGGCCAATGCCGGCCAGGCCAGCAGCCAGCCCCAGCCGCCCAGCGTCGCCGCCAATGCCAGCAGCAGCGCGGCGCCCACCGCATAACGCGCGCCCAGCCGGCGGCTGCGGCCGGGCTCGGGCGAATGCCAGGCCGGCGTTGCCGGCGCCGGCATCGGCCACAGATAGCAGACCAGCACCGCCAGCGCGAAGCCGGAAGGCACATCCCAGAAATGGTGCTGCCAAGTGGTCAGCACCGACACGCCGATCAAGGCGAACCAGCCATGCAGCAGCCAAAGCCAGCGCGGCGGCGTGTGCTGCCAGTAGCGCAGCCATAACACCAGCAGCAGGCCGATGTGCAGCGATGGCGCCTGGTTGAACGGTTTGTCGAAGCCCATCAGCAGATCGAACATCCGCCCGAACACGCCATCCAGCGGCGGGCGCTCAAAGCCGAAGCGCAGCGGAAACAGCAGGAAGCACAGGCAGGACAACAGTGTGACCGCCAGCAGGCGCTTGGCGTGGACATTGAGCTCGGCGCGGCTGGCGCACAGAAAGAGCGAGACGCCGTAGAGCAGGTCTATGCTCCAGTACGGCACGATGGTCCACGGCCACAGCGGAATGGCGCGCTCCCAGGCCATCGCCACATTGCCCACCCGCTCCGGCGGCAGACCGGCCGCGTAGTGATTGGCCGCGCCGTAGAGCAGAAAAAAACTGGGGCCCAGCAGCAACAGCCACAGACAGGCCAGCCGCCAGGGCCGGCCCGCGCTCATCGCCGCCACCATAGCAGCAGCGCCAATAATGCCAGCGCCAGCAGCCACGGCCAGCGCCGGGGGCGCGGCTCCGCCAACGACGCGACTGCATCGCCGGTATCCGGCCACTCATCTTCGTCCGGATCTTGCTCGCTTTCCCAGACGCGATATTTCTCGCGCCACTCCAGGCTTTTGCTCAGGTCCTTGCCGCGATAGACGCGCTCGGCCAAGGCATCCATCGCCGGCCCCCAGCCCAGCTCGGCCGATTTCAACAGCCAGGACTCGGCCTGGTCCGCCTTGCCGAAGAAGCGGCGATCCAGATAGAGCCGGCCCACGCCGTAGCAGCCCCAGGACGCCACATCGACTTCGGCGGATGCGGCGGTCTGCAGCAGCAGCCCCTCGGCTTCGCGCAGATAATCAGCGGCCCGTTTCGGCTCCTCATCGCTGAGCTTTTCCAGCACGTACGCAACGTGGATAGCACCAGCCTTATGTCCTGCCGCCAGCGCCTGGCGGTAACGGTGCAGACTGCGTTGCAAGTCGGAATCGCCTGCATCGCCAAACAGCCAGGCCTCGCCGGCCGCTTCCGCGCCTTCCGCCGAACCAAGATCGGCGGCCTGCTCGCAAAAGCTGAGGCCTTCGGCCAGATAGCGCTCCTCCTCGTCCACATTCAGCAACACCCAGCCAAAGCCGCTCAACACATGATGCAGCTCCAGCGGCGCGTCGCCGGCATGTTGACGCGCCACGCGCATGCCTTCGTCGAACAACGGCTGTGGCAGCTCCGGGCAGGCGGCCAGGATCACGCCGCTCAATTGCGTGTCGACGCGCAGCGGCTCCGCCGGCGCGCTCACGCCTCGGCCTCGGCCAGCGGCTGCGGCCGTTCCGCCGCGGCATCGGTGCGACGACGCGCCAGGCTGACGCTGAAGATGCCCCATTCGTCGATGCGCTGCTCCAGCTTCTCGAAGCCGGCATCGGCCACCAATTGATCCATCTCCTGCTGGGTGCGGCGGCGCATGATCCAGTCCGCGCCGCCGCGATGGCTGCTCAGCGTGCGCGCGATCAATTCCAGCTGCGGATGCCAGGGCTGGTTGGTGTAGACCAGATAGCCGCCGGACGGCACCGCCTCGGCCAGGCCGGCCAGCGACTGACGAATCGGCTCGTTCTCGGGGAATAGCTCATAGAGGCCGGACACCACCGCCAGCGTCGGCGCCGGCTGCAGCGCCGCCAGGCTGGCGCGATCGAAGGCATTGCCCTGGTCGAAACGCGCCACCGCGTCCAAGCCGCGCTCGGCGATCAGCCGGCGGCCGGCGCCGACATTGATGTCGCTGTAATCGCGCAGTTGCACATGCTCCACCGGCTGACCGGCGATGGCGTCCAGGATGTAGCGGCCATGGCCGGCGGCGATGTCCAGCAGGCGCAGCGGCTGGCCGTCGGCGCGCAGGTGGCCCATCGCCATGGCGATCAGTTCCTCCAGATTCAGCTTGCGCTGGCGTATGCCCTTCCAGCCCACGCTGTCCAGATAGGCGCGGTCGCCCAGGCGGCCCAGCGGGCTGATGCCGGACACCTGGTTGCGGTACACATAGTCCAGGGTGCTGCCGGAATCGAAACCGGTGCGCCAGCCCAGGCGTATGCCCGCCGATAAACGTCCCAGCGTGGCCAGGGTCAGCCGGGTCAGCGCGAACTGCCAGCGCAGCGGCGACAGCCAGGAACGCGGCTGCTGCAGCTGTTGGTATTCCAGCGCGGTGTAGCCGGCGGCGTCGGCGCGGCTCAGGTCCACCGCCGGCGCGCCGGCCTCCACCCGCTGGATGAAGGCGCGGATCTTGTCCAGCGCCGGCGCGCGGTCGCGCTCGCCCAGGGTGTCGTGGTAGAAGCCAGGCAGCAGGTGCATTTCCTTCAGCGGGCTGCCCAAGTGCTGGAAGAATTCGCGCTGCGGCCCCTGGTGCACGACGAAATCCGCGCCCGACATCAGCAACTGGGTCGGCAGCGTGATGGCGCCGGCATCGGCGACGATGCGCTCGGCGGTATCGTACAAGGCCAACAGGATGTTGGAGGAAATCGGCAGGGTGATCAGCGGGTCGCTGTTGTAGGACGCGATGCGTTCCGGATCATGGGTCAGGAAGCGCGCCTTGACGTAGGAATTGACGAAGAAATTGCCGCGCAGCCGCTGCATCAGCCTGAGGCCGGGCCGGGCGAAGGGCACGTAGAGCTTGACCTTGAAAGCCGGCGAGGCCAGCACCAGCGCGCGCACGCGCGGCGCGTAGTCGTGCGCCCAGGTGGCCGCCAGCACCGCGCCCACGCTCTGGGCGATCACCACGATCTCCTCCATCGCCAAGCCATGCCGCTGGCACAGATGGCGGACGAAGCAGTCCAGATCGCGCACCGTGGCGCCCAGGCTAGGGCTGTAGCCGCGCGGACCCTCGTTACGGCCGTGGCCGCGCGCGTCCCAGGCGAACATCGGCGTGTCCGCCAGTTGCAATTCGTCCACCAGGTGCTGCAGGCGGCCGGAATGCTCGTGGCCGCGGTGCAGCAGCACGATGGCACGCGGCCGTGGGCCGGAGCTCAGCGCCGGCCAATGCCGATAAAACAGGGTTTGACCATCAAAGCTGACAAACTGCGATTCTTCGGCTTGGCGCATGCTCAGGCTCCTTTCAAGCCTCCTGCTCCGCCGGCGCGGCGGGCAGCGTTTTTTGCTTCAAATGCAATAGCGATTCGCGGATGCGGTCGCGGAAAGCGGCTTTCTCTTCCAGCCACTGCAGCGGGCGACCGACGGCGATGTCGACGAAGAACGGCACCGGCAGCCACTGGCCGCGTCCCATCGCCCGGCCCAGGCCGTGCAGATAGACCGGCACCACCGGCACATCGGGAAAATCGCGAGTCAGATACCAGATGCCGGACTTGATCTCGGACAACACCTCGGGCTCGCCGCGCGAACCTTCCGGGAACAGGATCAGGATGCGGCCCTGGCGCAGCGCCTCGCGGCAGCCCTCCAGCGGGTCCAGGCCCTTGGCCACGCCGCCGCGCACCACCGGGATGATGCCCACCACCTGGGTGGCGAACCAGGCGAACAGGCGGTTTTTCAGGAAGTAGTCCGCCGCCGCCGCCGGCTGCACCTCGGGGATGCGGCCCAGCGGAAACAGGCTGTACAGCGCCAGGATGTCGAGATGGCTGTTGTGGTTGGCCACCACGATGGCCGGGCCGCGCAGCGGCAGCCGCTCCTGGTGGCGCACCGTCACCCCCAGCCACAGCCGCACCACCGGCCGGGCCAGCAGCAGTACGAACAGAATGCGCAGCAATCGGCTCATCATCGGCTCAGAAGTACAAGTAGTGGACATAGTGGAAGAACAGCGGCGCGGTATAAGTCAGCGAATCCAGCCGGTCCAGCACCCCGCCGTGGCCGGGCAGCAGGCGGCCGGAGTCCTTGACCCCGATGTCGCGCTTCACCGCGGAAATCACGATGTCGCCGATAAAGCCCATCACCCCGATCAGCAGGCCGGCCAGCGCCGCGTGCAGCGGCGAGAACGGCGTCAGCAGCGGCCCCAGCAGCCAGCCCAGCAGGCAGGTGGTCAGCGCGCCGCCGAGGAAACCCTCCAGCGTCTTGTTGGGCGATACCTTGGGCGCCACCTTGCGCCGGCCAAAGGCCTTGCCCCACAGGTATTGCGCCACATCGTTGAGCTGGGTCAGCGCCACCAGGTAGAACAGCAGCATCGCGCCTTGGGCCGGTTCGCCGATATGGGTCAGCTGCGGCAGGGTCAGCACCGCGGCCATGTGGCTCAGGCAGAACACGCAGATCATCAAGCCCCATTGCAGCGAGGCGGCGGCCTTGAGAAAGCCCTGGGTCTCGCCGATCAGCACCATGCGCATCGGCAGGAACAGGAAGATGTAGACCGGAATGAAAATGATGAACATGCCGTACCAGTGGATGCCCAGCCAGTAATACTGCAGCGGGATGCTCAGATAGGCCCAGAACAGCACCACGTGGTCGGCGGTGCGAGTGGCGCACAGCGTCAGGTATTCCTTCAGCGCCAGGAAGCTGATCAGCGCGAACACCACCAGCGCCAGCGGCACATTGCCCAGCAAGGTCAGCGAGAAGCAGGCGACGATCCACCACCAGGTACGGATGCGCAGCTTCAATTCCAGCCAGTTCTTCTGCGGCGAGCGGCTCTCCAGCACGCGGATGGCGACGCTGGCGATCACCAGCAGCGCGAATACGGCGCCCAGCGCCCAGATCAATGCCTGCGGCAACAGCGGTTTAAACATGCTCGCCCTCTTTCAAAATGGACCGCGCCCGATTGACGCAGGTCAGCGCCATCAAGGCGGCGCTCAATCCAAACACCCAGCCGCCCCAGGCCGCCGCCTGCGGCCACAGGCCCAACAGCAGCGCGTAGGCGCCGTACGCAAAGGCGCGGTCGCTCTTGCCCATCGGCCCGTCGTAACGCCGGCTCGCGCCCAAGCTGGGCCCCAGCACGCCGACGAACTCAGTCAGCAGCGCCAGCACCACCGCCAGCGCCACCCAGGCCGGCTGCGCCAGCAGCAGGGCGAAGGGCAGATAGAGCGCGGCGTCGGACACCACGTCGCCCACCTCGTTGAGAATGCCGCCCAGCCGCGACTTTTGGCCGTGCTCGCGCGCCAGCATGCCGTCGATGGCGTTCAGGGCCATGCGCAGGAACAGGAACACCGGCAGCAGCAGCCAGGGCAAGGGCCGCTCCGGCTGGCAAGCCAGCCAGCCGCCGTAGGCGATGGAGGCCAGCATGGCGCCGAGCGTGACGTGGTTGGCGGTGACGCCAAGGGAAACCAGGCCGCGCAGCAAGGGGCGCAGCAGGTCCTGAAAGCGGGATTTGAGTTGGTAAATACTAGGCATGTCGCTTATGCGGACGGCGATGAAAGGGTGCGGCTATCGTGCCCCGTCACTACAGTCGTCAAAAAAAGTTTCAAATCCGACTCCACGCCCGGCAATGGGACGGGGCTTCGGAAAACCGCGATTATGCCGATTGCAGGAAAGGGCGGCAAAGGAAATTGTTTGTCAATCATACCTAAAACAATCACTTCCGTTACCGGATTGGGTCTATTACCCGGCCTGAAAAGCCATAACAAGCATCAGGCCACTCCACCCAAGCGAAAGCCAAGGGAGCGCTCTCCAAGGCCTTGATGCCAGTGTTTCGCCTATCCGCCCAAGGCATTGTTCCAATGATGAAAATCACCAGATCAAAACAAATTGGCATATGGGACTAATTTTTAATAATTTCCAAGAATTTGCAAGATGCCTTAGCATCAGCTCATCGCATGTCATGGGTTTATCCATGGCAGGAAATTTCTCGGAATCACGATGCGCCGGCATCTTCTGAAAACGCGCCGCCACAGGCGCGATCGAAACCCGCGGCGCGTCTTCAGACTAGGGGCATCATCATGAAACACGCCATCGCACTGGCCATCGCCTTGAGCGCCACCGCCACCGCCGCCTGGGCCGACCGCCTGGACGACATCAAGAAAGCCGGCGTGCTGCGTGTCGCCGCCTTCGACAGCAACCCGCCCTTCGGCTTCCTCGACGCCAAGACCCGCCAGATTTCCGGCCTGGACGTGGACGTGGCCCAGCACATCGCCAAGAAACTGGGCGTCAAACTCAGCCTGATTCCCACCAACCCGGCCAACCGCGTGCCGCTGCTGGTGTCCGGCAAGGCCGATCTGGTGGCCGCCAACTTCACCGTCACCGACGAGCGCAAGAAGCAAGTGGCGTTCAGCCTGCCCTACTTCGCCTCCGGCCAGCAGTTCATCGCCCGCAAGGGATCGTTGCAAAAGCCGGAGCAACTGGCCGGCCTGCGCGTGGGCGTGGACAAGGGCACCACCCAGGAAGTGAACCTGCGCGACAAATACCCGAAAACCACCGTGGTGGCCTATGACGACACCCCGCTGGCCTTCACCGCGCTGCGCAACGGCAATGTCCAGGCCATCAGCCAGGACGGCTCCAAGCTGGCCGCCTTGCTGGCCAATGCGCCGGACAAGGCCAAGTTCGAGCTGGCGCCGTTCACTCTGACCCGCGAATACCAGGCCATCGGCCTGCCCAAGGGCGAGACGCGGCTGCTGAAGGCGGTGAACGACAGCCTGCTGGAACTGGAAAAATCCGGCCAGGCCGCCAAGATCTACAATCAGTGGTTCGGCCCGGCCACCAAGGCGCCGCTGCCTAGGGACTTCAAGATCGGCGAAGCCAGCTAAGACCCGCGTTTTCCCATCCGTATCCCCAGCCGCCGGGCACGCCCGGCGGTTTCGCCATTTCAGACGCCGCCGGCGCTGCAAGGCGAAGCGCAATCGCAATACAGGACCGCAAGCAATGAATCCCCCCTCCTGGCTCGGCCATCACTGGCTGGAGCCCCACTACCTGGGCTGGCTACTCAAGGGCGCGCTGCTCACCGGCTGGCTAGCCCTGCTGGTCTGCGCCGCCGCCACCGCGCTCGGCATGCTGCTGACCGCGGCGCTGGAGTCGCGCTGGCGCGCGCTGGGCCGCGGCGCCGGACTCTGGATCAGCCTGCACCGCAACACCCCGCTGATGGTGCAATTGCTGCTGTGGTATTTCGGCGTGGCCGGCCTGCTGCCGGAGGCCGCCATGCTGTGGTTGAACACCCCGCGCAGCCTGCCCTTGCCGGGCGGCCTGGCCTTGCCGTGGCCGTCCTTTGAATTCCTGGCCGCGCTGGTGGGCCTGACGCTATACAGCGCCAGCTTCATCTGCGGCGAACTGCAGGCCGGACTGCGCGGCGTCGCCGCCGGCCAGCGCCAGGCCGCGCGTGCGCTGGGCATGAACGGCTGGCAGGAATTCCGCTGGGTGGTGCTGCCGCAGGCCTGGGCGCTGGCGCGCCGACCGCTGATCGGCCAGTACACCGCGGTGGTGAAGAACACCTCGCTGGCGATGGCCATAGGCGTGGCCGAGCTGTCCTACACCTCGCGTCAAGTGGAAACCGAAACCTTGCTCGCCTTCCAGGCCTTCGCCGTCGCCACCGCAGCCTATCTGCTGCTGGTGCTACTGACCCAGGCACTGAGCCAGCGCGGCGAGCCGGCATGGAGGGCGCCGCGATGATGCCGCCGGTGATTCAGGACAATCTCGATTATCTGCTGTGGGGCAATCTGGCCAACGGCGAGCCCGGCGGCCTGCTGCTGACCCTGGCCATCAGCGCCGCCGCCGGCGTGCTGGCCAGCCTGCTGGGCCTGGCCGGCGGCATCGCCCTGGTGATGGGCGGACCCGGCCCGCGCCGCGCGCTGGGCACGCTGGTGGCACTTCTGCGCGCCATACCGGTGCTGATGCTGATCTTCTGGTGCTATTTCCTGCTGCCCATCCTGTTTGGCGTGGATATCCCCGGCGTGCTCACCGTGGTGCTGGCGCTGGCGCTGATCAACGCCGCCTATCTGAGCCAGTCGGTGCAGGCCGGTATTGCCGCCATCGGCCCCGGCCAATGGGCGGCCGGGCTGTCGCTGGGACTGGACCGCTGGCAGACGCTGCGGTTGATCGTGCTGCCGCAGGCCTTGCGCATGATGCTGCCCTCCTTCGTCAATCAGTGGATCACCCTGATCAAGGACAGCTCGCTGGCCTATGTGGTGGGCGTGGCCGAATTCACCTTCGTCGCCACCCAGGTCAACAACCGCGAACAGGTCTACCCGCTGGAGATTTTCGCCTTCATCGCGCTGGCTTATTTCCTGGTCTGCGGCGGCCTGCAGTTGCTGGGCCGCTGGAGCGACAAGCGCTGGAGCCTGCCGGCCCGGGCCTGAGAACCTGTTCAAAGTCTGCTGCGCTTCGTGAGGCGTAGCACGGTGAGTACGAGCTCAAAATGCTCATGTACTACGTGTACATTCCGCTTTTTCGCTCGTTTTCGCCTTGTCTCGCCCTTGCTCGCGAGACTTTGAACAGGCTCAGAGCCCGGGGAAAACCTTCCCGGGTCTTGAAGCGACCTCATAGCATTGGGCAGCGCACGCGCCGGAGTCCTATAGCGCGGGGCTCCGGCTTTTTGATTCGAGCAGAATGCGTTTCACTTGGAACCGCGGCGAGCAAGCGCTTGATCCGCGTCAAGCCACCTCGCAACAGCCCGTGCGTCTACGGGGGAGCCGGGCGTAGCCTATTTCGGTCTCGGACAATCAGGATAATCATCATGCACTTGTCGCTACGCTTCGCCATCGTTTCCGCCTTCGCCGCCCTGCACCTCAGCCCGCACGCGCACGCCATGCCGGCCGCGCCGGACTACGTCGACGACAGCCAATACCTGTCCGCCGCGCGCCAGCGGGTGCTGCCGCCAGACATCCCCTGGCAGGGGGACAGCCAGCGCTTCGCCGCCAAGGCGGACGACCCATGGGCCACCCCGCTGGAAGCCAGCGGCTTCAAGCACACGCCGGCCTATCTGGAAACCATCGCCTATCTGAACCGGCTGGCCGCCGCCAAGCCGGCGCTGCTCAAGCTCAGCCCGATGGCGGAGAAAACCGACCAGGGCCACGACATGATGATGGCGGTGGTGTCCGCCGCCGCCGACAAATCGCCGCAGGGCCTGCGCGCCAGCGGCAAGCCGCTGATCTATGTGCAAGCCGGCATTCACCCTGGCGAAGCCAATGGCAAGGACGCCGGGCTGATGCTGATCCGCGACCTGCTGATCCGCGACGACGCGCTGCTGTCCAAGGTCAACCTGCTGTTCGTCCCCACTGTCAACGTGGACGGCGACATGCGCTACGGCAAATACGGCCGCATCAACCAGAACGGGCCGGAACAGACCGGCTGGCGCGTCAACGGCCGCAACCTCAACCTGAACCGCGACTTCACCAAGCTGGACAGCCCGGAAATCCGTAATGTGGCGCGCGCGCTCAACGACTACCAGCCGGACTTCTTCATCGACACCCACAGCACCGACGGCGTCAACTACCAGTACGACGTCACTTATTGCAATAACGGCCAGGGCTGGTCGCCCGCGTCCAGCCGCTGGATGGACCAGGTGATGACGCCCGAGGTCTATCGCGAGCTGCGCCGCTACGGCCACGAGCCTAATGTCTGCATCTCGATGAACGACAACGAGAACCCCGACAAGGGCTATTACCCGTATTACAGCGACCTGGCGCGCTTCTCCAACCAGTACGCCGACGCCCGCGGCATCCCCGCCATCCTGGTGGAACTGCACGCGCTCAAGCCCTACAAGCAGCAAGTGCTGGGCAACTACGTGCTCTACCGCGCCATCTTCGACAGCGTGTCCCGCCATTACGACGGCCTGCGCGCCGCCATCGCCAAGGACCGCGCCGCGCGGCCGGACCCGGTGACGCTGACCTGGAAGGAAGCCGAGGGCAAGCCCAAGCTGGTGGACTTCAAGGGCGTCAAGTTCGACAAAGTGCCCTCCCCCATCACCGGCGACAAAATCGTGCGCTGGAGCAATCAGCCGCGCGACTACCGCCTGCCCATCACCCCGCTGACCGTGCCGGACCTGATCGCCGCGCGGCCCAAGGCCTATGTGGTGCCGGCGCAATGGCACGAGGTGATCGCCCGCCTGCGCGCCCACGGCATCCAGCTACGCGAGCTGAGCCGCCCGGAAACCCTGGACGTCACCGTCTACCGGCTGGACGACATCAAGCTGGGCACCCCGTTCGAGCCGGATCGCGAATCCGCCGACAAGATTCCCGGCTACGAAGGCCGCTTGCTGATAGACGGCAAGCCCAGCCCGCTGCAGCGCAAAGTCACCTATCCGGCCGGCTCCGTGATGGTGGACCCGCAACAGCCGCTGGGCACGCTGGCGATGCTGCTACTGGAGCCGAGCAGCCCGGACTCCTTCCTGCACTGGGGCTTCTTCAACGCCAACCTCACCTCGGCGGAAGCGCCGGAAGCCTATGTGATGGAACCGATGGCGCGGCGCATGCTGGCGGAAAGCCCAGCCTTGCGCCAAGCCTTCCAGGCCAGGCTCAAGGACCCCAAGTTCGCCAAGGACCGCAACGCCCGGCTCAACTGGTTCTATGAGCAGACCCCGTTCGCCGACAGCAATCGCTTCCTCTACCCGGTGGGCATCGTGCGCTAAGAGCCTGTTCAAAGTCTGCTGCGCTTCAGCGATACGGCGTTGAAACCGAGCTCAAAATGCTCATGTACCACCTGTACATTCCGCTTTTTCGCTCGTTTTCGCCTTGTCTCGCTCTTGCTCGCGAGACTTTGAACAGGTTCTAAGAACCTGTTTACGATCTGCTGCGCGTCGCGGATGCCTTACACGGTGAGTGCGCCTTCGAAATGCTCATGTACCACGCGTACATTCCGCTTTCTCAGCCGCAACGCCTTGTCTCGCCTTAGCTCGCGAGATCGTAAACAGGTTCTAAACCCTGGAGCGCGCAAGCGGCGGCCGGTTTGTCTACACTAGAAGGATTCAAACCGGCCGTCGCCCTCATGGCGGCCAGGACAATAACTCGCGTCAGGCGGGGCGGGCAGCAGATCGTTTCCATGTTTGCAGCGGCGGACCGGCCTTGGCCGGTCAACAGCCGCAACCAGGAGAAACCCATGCACATCAAGGTCCTCGGCGCCGCCGCCGGCATTGGCCATCCCCATCACACCACCAGCTTCCTGATCGACGACCACACCCTGATAGACTGCGGCACCGGCGTCACCAGCCTGCGCGCCGACGAAATGCTGTCCATCCGCCAAGTGTTGCTCACCCATAGCCACGCCGACCACTGCGGCTGCCTGCCGCTGCTGGCCGATGTCCACGCCAGCCATCGCGGCCCCGGCCTCACGGTCTACAGCCAGCAGGAAACGCTGGACGCGCTGCGCGCCCACCTGTTCAACGGCGAGCTGTGGCCGGACTACACCCGCCAGCCCAGCGCCGAACAACCCTGGCTACGGCTGCAGGCGGTGGAACCCGGCTACGCGCTGCCGCTGGGCGAAGGGCTGGCCACCGCGCTGCCGGCCAATCACAACGTGCCGGCCTTGGGCTGGCTGATAGAAGGCAGCTGGCGCGCGCTGGCCTTCAGCGGCGACAGCGGACCCTGCCCGGCCTTTTGGCAATGGGTGTCCAATGTGCCCTCGCTGACCGATGTGATCTGCGAGCTGACCTATACCGACGAACGCCAGGCCGAGGCCGCGCGCCAGGGCCATATGACGCCGGCCCTGCTGCTGCTCTTCCTGCCGCAACTGCCGGCCAACACCCATCTGTGGATCAGCCATATCGACCCCGGCTGCCGCGAACACATGCTGGAACAGCTGCACTCGGAATACCCCAACGGCCTGCGCGTCTGCCCGCTGCGCGAAGGCATGCTGATCGAACTGTAGCCGCCGGAGGTCCGCGCGATGCAAGGCTATCAACTCTCGTTCTTCACTCAGCAAGGCCACAGTCACGATGGCCAGCCGCTGGCGGAATGGATCGTGCAGCAAGCGCGGCGGCTGGGCATACGCGGCGCCACCTTGTTCGCCGCCAGCGAAGGCTACGGCCGCCACCGCCGGCTGCACTCCGCCCACTTCTTCGACCTGGCGGACCAGCCGGAGGAAGTGACGCTGGCGCTCAGCGCCGACGAGGCCGAACAACTGCTGGCCGCGCTCGCCGCCGCCGGGGTCAGGGTGTTTTACGTGAAAACGCCGGTGGAATTCGGCGTGTTGGGGGAGGAGGAATCGTAAAAGCGAAGCGCCAAGGGACGGCGGATAAAACAAACCCGCCGATGGGCGAGGGAGAAGCTGCGTCGATTCAAGCGCTCAAACGCTCCGGCAGAGGCTGACGCTCTTCCTTCATATGCTCGTACACGTCTTTCACCAGCGCGACGATGCCATGCAAAGCCTTGTCCTGAGTACTGTCAAGGTGCGACAGCAAGGGAAACTCGTCGCAGAGCCCAACATACTCCTCGTCTTCCGACGACCAGACGACCCGGTATGAGTAGTGTCGATAATCCATCTTACGCTCCTTCAATCTTCTCAATCGCTTTCAGCACCTACTTAACCTGATAGGCTTTCGCTTTGCCGTGGCCATTGTCTTGAATATTAACCCCGCCCGGCACACCTGGGATCTTGTAGATATGATGGCTGCCCTTAGAGCCTGTTCAAAGTCTCGCGAGCAAGAGCGAGACAAGGCGAAAACGAGCGAAAAAGCGGAATGTACAAGTGGTACATGAGCATTTTGAGTTCGGTTTCAACGCTGTATCGCCGCAGCGCAGCAGACTTTGAACAGGTTCTTAACCCGCCCTTTGCCGAAAAGGGCATCACACACGGCCACAAGTTCATCAAAACTGATATTACCCGCCGATGTCCTCATTTTCCCTATGGTTTTCTCGACAGTCATCATTGACCTCTGCCAGCCAAGTATAGCTTGATGCTGGCCCCCCCCCTAAACCGTCAAGCCGGCAAGATCATTGAAAAACAATATATTGCCGTCAGCCCATCGACGTCCACGCCTCTTAAAATTGCGGGTGCTCGGTCAACGCCCCACCATGGAGCACAATGAAACAGGGCATGGCCCGCAAGCCATGCCCTGTTCCGCTACGCCGCCGTTTAAGGCTCAGCGCGTCACGTCGAAGCCCGCGTCCTCCACCGCCGCCGCCAACTCCTCCGGCGACACGATCTCGGCGTCGTACACCACCTTGGCCTGCTTGGCCTCCAGGCTGACCTCGGCCTCGCTGACGCCGGCCATGCCGCTGAGCACGCCACTGACGCTTTTCACACAACCCTGGCAGGTCATGCCATCCACTTTCATGATCAATTCGGACATTGCTTTCTCCTGAAAAAATTCAAAACTTCGCTAGCGCCGATGCCGCCTTATTTCCAGCGCCGCAGCAACAGCGAATTACTCACCACCGATACCGAACTCATCGCCATCGCCGCGCCGGCGATCACCGGGTTCAACATGCCCAGCGCCGCCAGCGGTATCCCCATCACGTTGTAGATGAAGGCGAACAGCAGATTCTGCCGGATTTTACGCAGGCTGGCGCGCGACAGCCGGATCGCGTCCACCGCGTGCATCAGATCGCCGTGCATCAGGGTGATGTCGGCGGCCTCGATCGCCACGTCCGAGCCGGCGCCCATCGCCAGGCTGACGTCGGCGGCGGCCAGCGCCGGCGCGTCGTTGACGCCGTCGCCCATCATCGCCACCTTGAAACCCTGCGCCTGCCAGCGCCGCACCTCCGCCGCCTTGTCCTGCGGCTTCACCTCGGCGCGATAATCGCGAATGCCCGCTTCCGCGGCGATGCCGGCGGCGGTGGCCGGGTTGTCGCCGGTCAGCATCGCCACCCGTATGCCCATGGCCTGCAACTGCGCCACAGCCTGGGCCGAACTGGGCCGGATGCGGTCGGCGATGGCCAACAATCCCAGCAACTCCTCCCCGCGCGCCACCGCCACCACGGTGTTGCCCGCCTGCTGCAAGGGCAAGGCGGCGGTTTGCGCCAGCTCGCCCAGCCAGCCGGGCACGCCGGCGCGCACCAGGCCGTGGCCAGCCACCTCCGCCTGCACCCCCTGCCCCACCTGGGCGGCGAAGCCGCTGACCGGCAGCAAGGGCAGGCCCTGCTGTTGCGACTGCTGCAGAATGGCCCGCGCCAGCGGATGTTCCGAGCCGGCCTCCACGCTGGCGGCCAGTTGCAGCACCAGGTCCGCGTCCGCCGCCAAGGGCAGCACTTGTTTCACTTGCGGCTTGCCCTCGGTCAGCGTGCCGGTCTTGTCCACCAACAGCACGCCCACCTGGCTGGCCAGCTCCAGCGCGGTGGCGTTGCGGAACAGAATGCCGCGCCGCGCGCCGTTGCCCACGCCCACCATCACCGCCGTCGGCGTGGCCAGGCCCAAGGCGCACGGGCAGGCGATCACCAGCACCGCCACCGCGTGGATCAGCGCCGCCGACCAATCCTGCAACCACAGCCCGGTAATGATGAAGGTCAACAAGCTGATGCCCACCACCACCGGCACGAACACGCCGGAAATCACGTCCGCCAATTGCTGGATCGGCGCCTTGGAGCCCTGGGCCGCGCTGACCAGACGCACGATCTCGGCCAACTGGGTATCGCCGCCCACGCCGGTGGCGCGCACCTTCAGCATGCCGTCCTGATTGCGGGTGGCGGCGTAAACGCTGTCGCCGACACGCTTGGCCACCGGCAGGCTTTCGCCGGTGAGCATGCTTTCGTCCAGCGCCGCCGCGCCGTCCACCACCTCGCCGTCCACCGGCAAGGTTTCGCCATGGCGCACCACCACCACATCGCCCTGACGCAGCGCGGTCACCGCCACCTCTTCCACCCGGCCGTCCTCGCGCTCCACGCGGGCGGTCTTGGGCGCCAGCCGGATCAACTCCTCTATCGCCGCCGAAGTCTTGCCCTTGGCGCGCGCCTCCAGCAATTTGCCCAACAGCACCAGGGTAATCACCGAGGCGCTGGCCTCGAAATAAACATGCTGGTCTTCCAGCCCCAGCAGCGTCACCGCCGCCGATAGCAGCCAGGCCATGCTGGTGCCCAAGGCCACCAGCACATCCATATTGGCGCCGCCGCCGCGCAACGCCGCCCAGGCGCCCTTGTAGAAGCGCCAGCCAACCACGAACTGCACCGGCGTGGCCAGCGCCAGCTGCCAGTAACGCGGCAGCCAGCCATGATGACCGCCGCTGAACATCGCCACCATTTCAATGACGAAGGGCAGCGTCAGCAAGGCGGAAAACGCGAACCACAGCCGCTCGCGCCGGTAACGGCGCGCATGCTCGGCCGCCAGGGTGTCGTCGCCCGGCCCGGCCTTGGCCGCGGCCTGGTAGCCGGCGCGGCTGACCGCGGCGATCAGCGCCGCCTCGTCGGCCAGTCCGGCCACGTAATCGACGCGGGCGCTCTCGCTGGCGAAGTTGACCTGGGCGGACACGCCCGGCAGCCGATTCAGCACCTTCTCGATGCGGCCGGCGCAGGCGGCGCAAGTCATGCCCTGAATATCCAGCTCCGCCTGCCGGCGCGGCACGGCGAAGCCGGTCTTGGCGATGGTGTCCACCAAGGTTTGCGGCGGGGTTTTGACCGGGTCGAACGAGACCTTGGCCGATTCGCTGGCGAAGTTGACCGCCGCCTCCACCCCATCCAGCCGGTTCAACTGTTTCTCAATCCTGGCGGCGCAGGCCGCGCAACTCATGCCCTCAATCGGCAAATCCACGGTGCTTGCTGTCATGATGACCTCCTGGGTTGAATTATATACCCCCATAGGGTATAAATGGCAAACCCTATTTCGCGATTGTCGCCGCGTCGGGCTTTACCGCGCCGGCGGCCGCGTGGTAACAAGAAAGGCTGAGAACCCTTGCAGGAAAACGCTATGCCCCTGAAGCGCTACGGCGACGATTGCGCCCTGATCGTGGTGGACGTGCAAAACAGTTTTTGTCCCGGCGGCGAACTGGCGGTGGCCGACGGCGATCAAATCGTGCCGCTGATCAACCACATGATGCAGTTCTTCAACCGGGTGATCCTGACCCAGGACTGGCACCCGGCCAAACATGTGTCCTTCGCCAGCCAGCATGCCGGCACTCAGCCCTTCGACAGCATCCAACTGCCCTATGGCGAACAGACGCTGTGGCCGGATCATTGCGTGGCCGGCAGCCATGGCGCGGCCTTCCACCCGGAACTGGACACCAGCCTGGCTCAATTGATCATCCGCAAGGGCTGCAACCCGGCGCTGGACAGCTATTCCGCCTTTGTCGAAGCGGATCGCCAAACCCCCACCGGCCTGGCCGGCTACCTGGCCGAGCGCGGCGTCAAGCGGGTATGGCTGGCCGGACTCGCCACCGACTACTGCGTGGCCTGGAGCGCGCTGGACGCGCGCGCCGCCGGCCTGGAAACCACGGTGGTGGACGACGCCTGCCGCGGCATCAATCTGAACGGCTCGCTCAGCAGCGCCTGGGCGCAGATGCTGGCCGCCGGCGTGCAGAGGCTGCGCTCGGACGAGGTGTAACAAGCGGTTCAATGTCTGCTGCGCAGCGGTGGGGTTGTTTAAATCACCTTGTCTCGTCTAGCTCGCGAGACGTTGAACAGGCTTTAGGCAAGCCCGGCGCTGGCAGGCGCCTGGAAACAAAAACACTTAGGAGAAAAAGAATGAAGCTATTCAAAAACGCCCGCCTCTGGCTCGCCGCCGGCCTGCTGCTGGCCGGGCTGGCGCGCGCGGACGCACCGCTGGTGCTGATGACCGACTTTGGCCTCAAGGATGGCGCGGTGTCGGCAATGCGCGGCGTCGCCTACTCGGTGGACCCCAAGCTGACGCTGTCCGACCTCACCCACGAAATCCCCGATTACGACATCTGGAGCGGCGCCTACCGGCTGTACCAGACCGCCAACTACTGGCCCAAGGGCACGGTGTTCGTATCGGTGGTGGACCCTGGCGTCGGCACCGAGCGCCAATCCGTGGTACTGAAAACCCGGGACGGCCGCTACTTCGTCAATCCCAACAACGGCCTGCTGACCTTGATCGCCGAGCGCGACGGCGTGGCCGAGCTGCGCCGCATCGACGAAAAAACCAACCGCCTGCAAGGTTCGGCCGCGTCCTACACCTTCCACGGCCGCGATGTCTACGCCTACACCGGCGCGCGGCTGGCCGCCGGCAAGATCCGTTTCGAGGAAGTGGGCCCACCGCTGCCGGCGTCCGCCGTGGTCAAGCTGCCGTATCAGCGCGCGGAAGCCGCCAATGGACGGCTCAAGGGCATGATTCCGGTGCTGGACCCGCAATACGGCAATGTGTGGACCAATATCCCCAAAGCCCTGTTCGAAGCCCAGGGCTTCCGCCCCGGCGACGCGGTGAAAGTGCGCATCTTCAAGCAGGGCAAGCCGGTGGACGAGGTGGTGGCGCCGTATCGCCACACCTTTGGCGAAGTGGCCAGCGGCCAGCCATTGGTCTATCTGAACAGCCTGCTGGACGTGTCGCTGGCATTGAATAGGGACAACTACGCTGCCAAGCGCGGCATTGGCTCCGGGCCGGAATGGTCGGTGGAACTGAGCCGGCCCTAGAGTCCGCTAGCGCTATTCAAAATCAAACAGCAGGGTGGCATTGCCTTGGAACGCGCCCGGCTCCGGGCGCGGCTGCATCTTCACCGGCCAGGCCAACAGATCGAACTGCGCTTTCAGACTCGAGTAGTCCAACGCGATCGGGATCAACTGATTCGACGCTGGCGTGGAACCGGGGCGGCTGGGCGGAACCAGCTTGCCGCCACTCTCCATCGCTATCGCAATACCGCCATGCGAGGTTTTCAGATAGCGCGCATCCTGGCCATAAGGGCGTCCCTCCAGCGCCAGGCTGACTTTGACCTTGGCCGACACATTGCTGCACTGAATCTGGAAATTGCGCTTTACCACGCCTTGCCTGCCCGCGCCCGGACTGGCCAGCTGCGCCGGGCTCAGCGCGCCGAAATCAATGGAGGTCTGCTGACCGGCCGCCAACTGACAACGCGGCGGCACCACCACGTTCACGCTCATGAACAAGCTCATGATGGGTCGTACCGACATCGGTTTCGGCGAGGTCATGTTGCCGTATAAATCCAGCACTTTGAACTCCGGCACGCTGACGCTGCCGGTAAAAGGGCTGTTGATGAACAGATGCAGCCGGCCCCGGCGGGCGGTTGTCAGCGGCACCCGTATAGTGGCATCGATGGCACCACCAACGACGGAACAGCGACTACTCGTGGTGGTCAGATTATCCACCCCTTCCCAAGGCGTGGCCCTGAACGCTTGCACACCTTCGCCAAGATAGAGTTCCGTGCCCACCTGTAAATTACGGTTGATTTCATAAAACTGGATAACCGCGCCGTTGATGGTTCTGCTCACGCCCTTGTTCAGCGTGGTCTTGGTGCTGAAAAAGACATTGCTGCGATACTCTTGCCCTGGTACGAGGCAATCACAATTAACATTGTAATGGCCTCCGGTATTCCAGCTATGGGCATCGGCCAACACACTGCCACCAACATTGCCTTCCGTGGAATCCAGGGTTTTGTTGAATGCAAAGCCCACTCTTTCCGCACTGTTTTCCGGCTCACAAAAGCCGGCTTCCGCTGTCGCGCAAAACAATAACGCCAGCAAGGCGGCCACAAGGCTCCGCGCATATTGCATTTCTTATATTCCAATCCAAATTAGGCGGCCCATCGAAATGGCCACAGCCTATTCGTTCTTATTCAAAATCAAACTTCAAGGTAGCACTGCCCTGAAACGCGCCCGGCTGCGGACGCGGCCGCATTTTCACCGGCCAGGCGGACAAATCGAATTGCGCTTTTTGGCTTTGGTAATCCAGCGTGATCGGGATCAATTGATTCGCTATCGGTATGGCGCCCAGCAAAGTCGGCGCCACCAACTTGCCGCCGCTCTCCATAGCCACCGCGACATCCTGATGCGTGGTTTCCAGGTAACGCGGGGCCTGGCCATGCGGCCGTCCCTCCAGCGCCAGATTGATCTTGACCCCGGCGGAGATATTGCTGCACTGGATCTGAAAATTCCGATTCACCACCTTTTGTCCCGCCGCGCCGGGACTAACCAGTTGCGAAGGCATGAGGGAGCCAAAATCGATGCTGGTCTGCTGACCCGGCACCAGCTTGCAGTTCTGCGGCACCGTTACG
This sequence comes from Chromobacterium sp. LK1, assembly GCF_001043555.1. Taxonomy (NCBI): domain Bacteria; kingdom Pseudomonadati; phylum Pseudomonadota; class Betaproteobacteria; order Neisseriales; family Chromobacteriaceae; genus Chromobacterium; species Chromobacterium sp. LK1. The sequence goes on from NZ_LDUI01000025.1 coordinate 36,165, forward strand.
TTCATGCTCATATACAAACCCATTATGGATTTAGTGGCCGCCGGCTTCGGGTCCGACCTCACCGCGTAAAGATCCAACACTTTGAACTCTGGCACCGCCAGAGTCCCGACAAACGGATAACTGATCAGCAGATGTACACGACCTTTGCTACCCGTCCCGAAATGGATCGGGCTCACGAAGCCATTCCTACACGGCTCGGAGCCCTGATTGCCATTATTCAAATCTACCCATGGGGTGGGCATAAATCCTTTCCCCCCAACAATAAAGATCTCCGTGGCCACCTGCAGGTTACGATTGATCTCATAAAACTGCACTGACCTCCCATCAACGACCCTAATCTCTCGCGCGATAAGCGAGGTTTTCGTCGTAAAAAACGTGTCGCTGCGCGATGAAGTTCCCGTACACGCGCACCGCCCTGGGTAATACGTCCCCAAATCCCACGTGTACGCATTCGGAAACACCATACCTATCGCGTTGTCCTCCGGCTTGGTGAAGGTTTTGTCAAACAGGACACTGAATTTTTGCGCAGCCTCCACCGGCTCACATGGCCCCGCCCCGGCCATACCACTTAACAACAGCGTCAATAAAGCAGTAGCAACACCACTCCAATGCCACATAACCGACTCCTTTAGTTTGAATCCCGCAACGACCTTGCTAGACCACACATGCAATGGGCCGAGCTCACGGATAAGACACGACAAAAGTGGCCGTCGCCGCAAACGCGCCCGGCTGGATAGGCGCGGCGGTGGTGCGCACATAGTGTGCGTTCAGATCCAGCGTCAGCACCGGATTGCCGCTGCTGGCGGTGCCCAGCGCAATGCTGCGGCTGCCGTCGCTGCTGCTGGACGGGCCGAAATACACATCGGTCTGCTGATTCCGCCGCTGACGCACGCCCAGACCCCCTTGGCGCTGCCGACTGCCGACTGCGCCGGCATTATTCGGCCGCAGCGTATGGCTGGTATTTTCGGGCGTACCCGCGTCGGTGAAGTTGATGGACGGCTTGGCATTGATCGCGCGTTCCTCCAGCCGGATGCGCAGCGGCACGCTGTCCTGGGACACCGCGTCCTTTTGGTCCAGCCCGGATACCTTGATCGCGTCCATGGACACACGCAGCTGCCTGGAGTCCAGCGCCAGCTTGCAGCTGGGGGCGGGCAGCGGTGGAAGCGTGTCGCCGGACCAGTTGTCGTAGATAAAGTGATAAACCCCCTTGGGGTAAGCCACGTCTCCTGTCTGAACTGACTGATTGCAGATTGCAACCTTTGGACACGTTCTGACTGGCGCCATTGCCGGTGCCGCGAGCATAAATACTGAAAGGCGTGCTCAGGTAGCCACCCCCGCCACCTTGGTATTTTGCCGGGTCGGTCAAGACAAACTCCTGGACAAATAATGCCTGCTGCGTGTACTTCCCCACCTTGCCAGGGTAATCCTCATACTCGCTCCAGGTATTGATGTCGCTGTTGCTTGAACCAATCAAGCGGCCATCGAGACCGCTATCGGCATGACACCAGCGCACCCCCAGTCCAGAGGCAAGCCTCACAGTATTGAAATTATTAGGGTCTGGAGCATCTGCCCACCCCGCCCCCATGCGCATCCGGTCACCATTGATTTTAGTCACCACCTCATAGCCGATCGAGAACAGATACAGCCGCTTATGCAACACATCGCCGGCTTTGGAAGCGCTGGTCGGTGGCAGGCCGGGAATTTCGCTCACTTTACTAATCACCGCCTCGTCATCACAGCTTTTGATCTTGGCCTGCACCGGCTGGCTGATACACAGCAGCAGCAACAACAAACTGCCATAGCGTTTCCAATCCATGCTCAGCCCCTCAGTTGCAGTTCAGGCGGCGGCGCTGGTAGTACTGGCCGGCCTTGGCCGGCGGCAGCCGGTAATCGGCCACGCACTGGCCGCCGCGCCATGCCACCGTCAGCCGGCCAGTCTCCTGCTTCAGCAGCGCCAGCACCTTGCCATTGGGATCAACGATGCCCAAGGGCTTGCCGTCTTCGCCGCTGACGCTGGCGCCAAACGGCACGCTGCCGCCATCCGGCCGCAGCAGGGTGAACTGCGCGCGCACCCCGCGCCTAGCCTTGAACACGCCCTTGACCACCGCGCCGCGCCGCGGCACCACCTGCTTGACGGTGTCTTCCAGCTCCGCGTCCGCGCCCAATTGCCGCGTGTCCAGGTTCAAGGTATTGACGCGATAAGGCTGCGCATACGGCTGCACCAGATAGCCATTGCGCCCCAGCTTGCCGCCGTCTCCGGCGCGTAGTTCGGTCCCGGACAAGCCGTCCACCTGCATCAGCGCGAAGGTGTCGCCCACCGTGCGGCTCAGGTTGACGCCGCCGCCATGGACCACGATGGCGCCGGACGCGCCCACGCTGCCGGATTGATACTGACGCGCCGCGTTGTAGGCCGCGCTCAGCTGTACAAAGTCCGCGCTGTGGTTGACGCTGAGGCCGGCGGTGCTGCTGCCGTCGCGGCTGCTATGCCCGGCCTGCAGCGAATACGAGGTGTTCTCGCCCATATAGCCGTTGACGCCGGCTTGTAGCAAAGCGCCGCTGCCGGTGGTATGGCTCAGGTTGGAGTACAACCGCGGCGAGCGCGGCTTGTCGCCCAGCGGCACCGAGAAGGTCAGCATCGCCTGGGTGCTGCTGACGCCGCCGGGGCGGCTGTCGCGGCTCCGGCTCAGCGTGAAGTTGTAGCCCAGCCGCTTCCAGCTATTGCCATAGCCCAGGCCCACGCTGCCGGTGCCGCCGCTCTGGCCCCAATAGCTTTGCTGACTCAGGTTCAGGTACAGGCTGCCAAAGCGCCGCTCGCGGCCCAGGTCCTGCTGGGTGGTCAGATCGATGCGCGAGCGGCTGCGGCCAAACTTCGCCTGGCTGTTGCCGGCCAGGTCGCTGGCGTGGTCGTTGAAGCTGCGGTAGCCGGCGGTGGAGTAGCGATAGGCGGCCAGCGTCAGATTGGTCAGCGTGCGGGTAAAGGTTCTGGCGTAGAGCAGGCGCACACTCTGGCCCTGCCGCCGTTCTCCCTGGGCGCGGCTGACGGACTGGGTGACATCCAGCGATAGCGCGCCCAGCGGCGTATTGGTGCCCACGCCCAGGTTCAGCGCCTGAAAATCAGCGCTGAACTGCAGGCCGCCGGCCACGGTGCTGTCGTCGCCGATGCCGTAAACCACGGTGCCGGCGGCAAAGCTGGGACGCACATCCTGGCCGCCCTGGTATTCGCCGATGGCGGCGCTGTACTGCCAGCGCCCCTTGCGCAACATCAGCGGCAGGCTGGAAAACGCCTGCTGCGTCACCCGCTTGCTGCCGTCGGCCTCGGTGACGGTGATTTCCAGGTCGCCGTTGGAGCCGGAGGGGAAGATATCGGTCAGTTCGAACGGCCCCGGCGGCACATTGGCGCGGTAGAGGGTATAGCCGTTCTGGCGCACTTCCACCACCGCATTGCTCTGCGCCTGGCCGCGGATCACCGGCGCGTAACCGCGTTCGCTGTCCGGCAGCATGCCGTCGTCGCTGGACAGTTGCGCGCCGCGGAAGCGCAGGCTGTCGAACAGCGTGGGATCGGTGTATTGCTCGCCCAGCGCCAGCTGGCTTTTCCAGGCGGTGATGTCGCGCTGCAGCACGTTGCGGTTGCTGCGCGCGTCCATGGACTGGCCATCGGCCCAGCTCAGCGTGGAGTCGTTGCGCAAGCGCCAGGCGCCCAGATTGATGCCGTTCTGCAAGCCCAGGAAGGCGCTGCGGTTGGTGCTGCCGCCCACGCCGCTGTTGCGGCTCTCGCTGGCGTTGAACTGGTAATTGACGTAGGCGGCGGCCACGCCCTCGTCCCACAAGGCCGGGTCGATATAGCCCCGCGCGCTGCGGCTCAGAAAGGCTTGCGGAATGCTCAGCTTCAATTGCAGCCGGGTGGAGTCGTAATCCACCGCCGCCTGCGGCATCAACGCGACCAGATCCAGACAGGCCGGATCGTCCTCCGCCAGCGGCGGGGTCAGGCTCTGCAATTGCACGCCGGCGGCTTGCAGCAAGGCGGCGTCCACGCAGGGCGTCACCCTGCCGCTGACGGGGTCTTGCACGAACACCACATCGCGGCGTCCGCTCAGGCTGTCGTTGACCAGCACGTCCACGCGATAACTGCCGGGCAGCAAGGCGTTGCCGCCGCTCAGCACCGCGCTCAAGTCCGCCGGCCGGCCGGCGCCGTTGATGAAGTTGGTGTTGAAGGCCAGCAGGGTCGGCGCGGTCGGCGCCGTCCCCTCTTCCGCCCGCGACCACTCCGCCAGCGCCAGCAAGATCAGCAGGCAGCCGGGTTTCAGGGCGGAGCGGCGCCGCGGCAAGGCGTGACAAGACAGGCTATCGGAACGTAGGCGCATGGCGGGGCTTACTCAAGCAGAACGAAGACAAGTCCATCCGGAGATGAATCGGCGGCGGCCGGCTTGCAACCGGGCCTCAATCAGGGTTGCGGGTCCTGTGGCTCCAGCTGACGCGGGTTCGCCTCCTGGCCGGGTTCCAGCGACACCACGTATTCGACGTGGCCGCCAAAGTCGTTGATGATGCCGTAGCGCAGTTGCGCCGCCGCCGTGGGCAACGGCCATTGCCCGCTGCCGCCGGGCGCCACCATATAGGCCTTGGCCAGCTCCTTGCCGTTTTTCAGCGCCAAATCCACCAGCGTCACGTGGTAGCGGCTGGGGTTGTCCACACGCAGCCGCGGCTTGCCATCCTGCTGGCGCACGCTCCAGCGCAGGCCCGCCGGCGCTTGCAGCGCGGCGCCGCTGCCCACGGATTTAGGGCGGAAAAACACCTTGATGCGCTGGCGCACCGCCAGTTGCAGCACATTGTCGCCGCTGGCAGCCTGCGGAATTTCCTGCACATTCAGCCAAAACACGGTTTCCTGGTCCTCGGCCGCGCCCGTGCCGGCATAGAGCACGCGCAGCAGTTGTTGCTGCTTGGCCGGCAAGCGCGCCAGCGGCGGCGTCACCGCGAACGGCAGTTCTTCCGGCTGTCCCTCCGCCGGCTCCAGCCAGGACTGGACCAGGATGTCCTCGCCCTGATTGCTGACGATGATAGGCGCTTCTTTATTGCTGCCATCGAAGATCAAGCGGGTGCCGTTCAGCGCAATGCTGGCCCAGGCCGGCTGCAAGGTGAAGGCCAACAGCAGAGGAAGCAAAATGGTTTTCATCGGAAACGCCATAGGGAAATCAAGAGAGGTTCAAAGCGGGCACGCGGCCAAGCTTGGCGCCCGCCGGGCGCCAAGCTTGGCATTTACTGGTAAGTCAGCGTAAACGGCAGGCTGGCATTGGCGATACCCGCTGACGGCGTGCCATTTTTGACATAGGCGGCGGCAAAGCTGACGCGGCGGACTTCACCTACCGCCCCTGCGACGGTTTCCTTTAACAACTCCCCATTGGTCAGGTCGAAAGCCGTGCTGCCAGAGCCGGACTTATCGTATAGCGCGATGCCCACGCCCTTGGCAAAACCGGCCGAGGTACTGCCATTGTTGACGCGCAGGATTTTGTTGCCCGTGACCACTTCCGGCGACTTGCCGTTCAGCGTCATAGATACTTTAGCCGCGGTTGTGCAGTTGATATTGAAATCCACTTGCTTGCTGCCGCTGCCGGTGAAGATGGGAGCCTCCACCGTACCGATATCCTCTATCGATACCGCGCCCATATCCACCTTGATGCTGGTGGCGTCGCCATTGGGCGAGCTGAGACGGCAGGTATCCGCCACCACTTTGCCGGTGAAGTCGATCTGGCCGTCGAACGAGATAGGGTCGGGCACAACCGTCTCTCCTTCAGTGGCAAATGCAGGGCTCATGGCCAATGCGGCCAACACCGCCAATACGATTTGGCCTTTCTTGCTGTTCAAGGTTTTCATACCACACTCTCCCACGGATAGAAAAAGCCGCCGATATTGCCGGCGGCATATCACGGCGCAAGCGCCGTTGAACTCACTGGAAACTCCGAGGCCATCATATGGTTTACAATTTGTTACATATATAGGATTTATCCTAACTTTCCAGACAAATCCCAAAATCTGGCATTTAGCGTATTTTATTGATTTTTCATTGATTTTTATTGCCAATACCAACCAATCAAGCCACTCCCACGTTCAACACCAATCGGGGATGGCAGCTCCGCTGATCTCGCCTTCATCCATGACGCCGCGCGGCATGCAAAAACGGACCGCGCCCCGGGGGCAGCGGTCCGTTGTGGATGGGTCAAGGTCTCAACCGGGCTTAACGCAGGCCCTCCAAGCCATGCAAGGCCACTTCCATCTGCTGCTGGAACGGTTCCAGCAATACGCGCAGCGCCTTGCCGGCAAACTGCTCTTCATCGTGCCGCAGCAGCAGGGTCAGCACGCAGCTCAGGGCCAGCTCGGCTTCGCGCAGCACCGCCAGGTGGTCGCTCAGCGCTTGTTCCAGTTGCTGCCGCGCTTGCTGCGCCTGCGCCAGCGGCGCTTGGGCGCGCGGGTCCGCCGCGAGGGCGTGCAAGGCTTGCTCCAGTTGCCGCAAGGCATGGCGGCCGGGTATCGGGATAGCGGTTTTCATCGTCGTCTCCTGTCAATGCCGCGTGGTCAGCGTGGTCATGCCGCGTTGCAGCCAGTGCTGCGCCGGTTCCAGCGTGATGTGCAGCACATCGCAGGGGCAGGCTTGGCCGCCGGCCTGGCGCAGCAAGGCTTGGATCGCGCACAGGCTGTGCTGGGCCTGGCGCAGGTCTTGCATCGCGCGGTGCAGATGGTGTTCGCGCATCTGCAATTGGCGTTCCAGCGCGCGCAGGCGATCGGCGGCGATGCCGGGCATGCGGCGTAGTTTTTTGAGAACGAGATTGAGCGGGAGTGAGGGGGAGAATAAGGCGCGGTAGCGCCGGCAGTGTGGATGCGTCATCGGTAGACTCCTCAGATAGCAGATTCTGTGGCGAGTCTGGCGATTTCGGGCTGTCAAACCCGAGTGCCGCGAATGCCTGCGGTACGCGGCGATTGTTACCGATTGGGCGGAGAGGGTCAAGGCAAGCGCCGGCGCAGCGCGCCGCCGGCGTGGATTCCACAACAGGGGATAGGGTTTACAACCAGCGCCGCTTCCAGAACAACCAGCTCAAGCCGCCGGCAATGCCCAGCATCGCCACCAGCACCAGGTGGTAGCCGTAATGCCATTTCAGCTCCGGCATGTATTCGAAGTTCATGCCGTAGATGCCGGCGATCAGCGTCAGCGGCATGAAGATCATGGTCAAGACGGTGAGCACGCGCATTTGCAGGTTGAGACGGTGGGATTGGGTGGACAGGTAGAGGTCCAGCATGTCGCCCACCATTTCCCGCGACATTTCCAGCGATTCGATCACGTGCATGGTGTGGTCGTAGGCGTCGCGCAGATAGACCAGGGTTTCCGGCTTGAAGAAGCCGTGTTCGCCGCGGTTGAGCGAGATCAGCATTTCGCGCAGCGGCATCAGCGCGCGGCGCAGTTTCAGGCAGTCGCGCTTCAGGCGCTGAATCTGCAGCAGCACGCCTTGGTCGCGGCCGCGCAGCAGCGTGCTGTCCATGCGTTCCACTCTTTCGTTGAACTCGGTGAGCACGCCGAAGTAGTCGTCTATCATCGCGTCCAGCAAGGAGTAGCCCAGGTAGTCGGCGTCCTTGTGGCGCAGCAGGCCGCGGCCGCGGCGCAGCCGTTCGCGCACTTCTTCGAACACGCCGGTGGGGCGTTCCTGGAAGGTGAGCACGAAGCGGCGGCCGATGACCAGGTAGATCTGGTCGGACAGCAGCCGCCCGGTGCCTTTTTCGCTGTGCTGGTGGTAGTCGAACACGCGGCCGGCGATGAACAGGTAGTCGCCGTAGTCTTCCACCTTGGGCCGCTGCCGCGCGTTCATGATGTCTTCCAAAACCAGCGCGTGCAGGCCGAAGCGCTGGCCTATCGCCCGCATCACTTCCGGTTGGTGCAGGCCGTAGACGTTGAGCCAGAGCACGCCGCCGGCGGGCTGGTGGGCCAGGCCTTCGGCCACGGTCTGGAACACGGTTTCCTGCAGTTGCTCCGGGCCGTATTCAAACAGGGAGATCGAGGCTTCCGGCAGCTTGGCCTCGCCCACCGACAGCAGGGTGCCGGGGGCTTCGCCCAGCGTGGGGATGCGTTTTTTCAGCGTGGCGTGGCGCATCGGCGGTTCACACTTGCTCGATGTCGAGCACGAAGCCGACGTTTTTCCATTGGCCGATTTCCTGCTTGAAGCCGCTGGCGGTGAGCGGGCTGCCTTTCAGCCAGGCTTTGTTCAGCGTCAGCGCGAAGCCGGTGGCGTGCTGGCGCAGGTCCAGCCGGTCCGGCAGCGTGATGCTGTTGCGGCTGCGGTGGAACAGCACCGCCAGGCGCAGCGCCACCACGGCCTGCCACAGGCTGGCGTCTTCCATGTATTGGCGCATCTTGCCCATGTCGCCGCGGTGGCCCAGCACGATGGCGGCCAAGGTGGCTTGTTCGCGCTTGGAGAAGCCGGGCATGTCGGCGTGCTGCAGGATGTAGGAGGAGTGCTTGTGGTAGGCGGTATGGGAGATGGTGAGGCCGATTTCGTGCAGCTTGGCCGCCCACAGCAGGCGCTTGAGCATGGATTGGTCGACGTCTTCGCCGGCCACCATGCGGTACAGGCGTTCGGCCAGCGTGGTGACGCGCTCGGCCTGGGCGGTGTCCACGTGGTAGCGGCGCTTGAACTGGGTGACGGTGGTGTCGCGCATGTCCTTCTCGCGTTGGCGGCCCAGTAGATCGTATAGCACGCCGTCGCGCAACGCGCCTTCGGCCACCGTCATTTTGTCGATGGCCAGTTCCTGGAACACCGCGATCATGATGGCGAGGCCGCCGGCCAGCACCGGCGCGCGGTCGGCCTTGAGGCCGTTGACGTCGATGGATTTGATGTCGCCCTGACGGATCAGCAGCGTCTTGAGCTTTTCCATGCCGGCCAGGGTGATGTCGGCGCTGCTCCAGTCATTGATTTCCAGCACGTCGCGCAGCGAGCGCGCGGTGCCGGAGGTGCCCACCGCCAGTTGCCATTCTTCGCGCTGGTATTGGTGGGCGATGCGTTGGATTTCATTGCGCGCGGCCAGGATGGCGTCCTGGAAGTTTGCCTGGCTCAGCTTGCCGTCGCCAAAGTAGCGCAGGGTGAAGCTGACGCAGCCCAGCGGCAGGCTTTCGGTGACCAGGGCCTTGTAGTGGCTGCCGATGATGAATTCGGTGGAGCCGCCGCCGATGTCCACCACCATGCGCCGTTCCTTGGTGTCCGGCAGGGAGTGGGCGGCGCCCAGGTAGATCAGCCGCGCTTCTTCGCGGCCGGCGATCACTTCTATCGGGAAGCCCAGCAGCGGCTCGGCCTTGGCGATGAAGTCGGCGGCGTTCTTGGCCACGCGCAGGGTGTTGGTGCCCACGGCGCGCACTTGCGCCGGGGTGAAGCCGCGCAGGCGTTCGCCAAAGCGGGCCAGGCAGGCCAGCGCCTTGTCCTGGGTTTCCTGGTCCAGGTATTTGTCCGCGGTCAGGCCGGCGCCCAGGCGCACGGTCTCTTTCATCACGTCCAGCGCGTATAGTTGGTCGTCCACCACCCGCGACACTTGCAGGCGGAAGCTGTTGGAGCCCATGTCTATGGTGGCGAGCACGTTATTGGGGGGCGTGGTCAGTGTCAAAGACACCCCTTCTCTCTTTATCTAGGCCCGCGCCGGGCGCGGGGTGGATTCGTCATGAGTTCTAAGAACGTGTTTACGATCTCGCGAGCTAAGGCGAGACAAGGCGAAAACGGTTGAAGAAGCGGAATGTACTCGTGGTACATGAGCATTTTTAGCTCGGTTTCAACGCCCATTTCTATCCATCCCGCCGACGCGCAGCAGATCGTAAACAGGTTCTAACGCCAAGGCGGGCACGGACGCCAGACGCAACAATGGCGGCAACACCGAATGTTACCGCCATTTTAGTCAAACCGTCATGTCAAGTCGCCGTGGTCGGCGCCGCCGGGCTCATCCCAGGGTTTCGCGCTTCTTGGTTTCCAAGGTGGTGTGGCGGATGTCCTTGCCCTTGACCAGGTAGACCACGTATTCGGAAATATTGGTGGCGTGGTCGCCAATGCGCTCTATCGCCTTGGAGATGAACAGGGTGTCGATGGACATGCTGATGGTGCGCGGGTCTTCCATCATGAAGGTGATCAACTGGCGCAGTTCAGCGGCGAAGTCTTCGTCCAGTTCCTGGTCCGCTTCGGCCAGTTCCAGCGCGGCGCTGGTGTCGAGGCGGGCGAAGGCGTCCAGCGCGCGGCGCAGCATGCCCAGCGCTACGTCGGCCATTTTTTCGATTTCGCGGAAACGCGGCATCTGATAGCGCTCGGACTGGTAGATGGTCTTGCCCATGCGCGCGATTTTCTTGGCTTCGTCGCCGATGCGTTCCAGGTCGGTGATCACCTTGATCACGGTGAACACGATGCGCAGATCGCTGGCGGCCGGCTGGCGGCGGGCGATGATGTGCAGGCAGTCGTCGTCGATGGTGACTTCCATCGCGTTGACCAGCGCGTCTTCGGCGATCACCTTGTCCAGCTTTTCAATATCGCCGGCCAGCAGCGCGTCCACCGCGGACAAGATCTGCTGCTCCACCAATCCGCCCATTTGCAGGACGCGGGTGCGGATGGTTTCCAGCTCCATATCGAACTGCTTGGAAATATGTTCTGCCATGTCTGCCTCAAACCAAAACCAGTCAAAAAACGCTATGTTAATGCGGGCAGATGACGCCGATGTGACAATTCATCTGCCCGTTTGCGCGCGGCGGCCAGGCTTGGCCTAGCGCCTTATCGGATTTCTTCCACGCCGCTTTGCCGTCCCAACACCAGTACGTCGGCGCGACGGCGCGCGAACAGGCCGCAGGTGACCACGCCGGCCAGGTGGTTGATGATTTCTTCCAGTTCCACCGGCTTCTGGATTTTCAGGCCGTGCACGTCCAGGATCACATTGCCGTTGTCGGTGGTCACGCCTTGGCGCAGTTCCGGGTGGCCGCCCAGCTTGACCAGTTCGCGCGCCACGTAGCTGCGCGCCATCGGGATCACTTCGATGGGCAGCGGGAAGGCGCCCAGCATGGCGACGTATTTGCTTTCGTCGGCGATGCAGATGAATTGGTCCGCCACGCTGGCGACGATCTTCTCGCGGGTCAGCGCCGCGCCGCCGCCCTTGATCATGTGCAGGTGGTGGTTGATTTCGTCGGCGCCGTCGATGTAAACCTGCAGCGCGTCCACTTCGTTGAGGTCGTAGACCGGGATGTGGTGGGCCTTGAGGCGGGCGGTGGAGGCGTCGGAGCTGGATACCGCGCCGCGGATGCGGCCCTTGATGGCGGCCAGTTCTTCGATGAACAGGTTGACGGTGCTGCCGGTGCCGACACCGACGATGCAGTCGTCCGGCACGAATTCGATGGCTTTCTTGGCTACGGCAAGCTTCAGCTGGTCCTGGGTCAACATGGTAATGCCTCCTGTGTTGGGATGGGTTGCGCCGGGCGGATTATGGCACGGGGCGAGCCGCCAGACACCTGTCATCTATCGTAGCGCGGCGGGGCTTGCTTCGGTTTGACGCAGGCGAAACCGCGTTCATTCTTAGAACCTGTTCATAGTCTGCTGTGCTTCGGCGATACGGCGTTGAAAACGACTTCGAAATGCTCATGTACCGTGTGTACATTCCGCTTTCTCAGCCGTTTTCGCCTTGTCTCGCTCTTGCTCGCGAGACTTTGAACAGGCTCTTAGAACCTGTTTACGATCTGCTACGCGTTGGCGATACGGCGTTGAACAGGTTCTTACACTGGCACCAGCAGGCAGACGGCTTGCGCTTCTATCGCTTCGCCGCGCCCCAGGTAGCCCAGGGTTTCATTGGTCTTGCCCTTGACGTTGACCGCGCCGAGGTCCAGGCCGAGGTCGGCGGCGATCACCGCGCGCATCGCGTCGATGTGCGGCGCGAGCTTGGGCTGCTGCGCGATCAGGGTGCTGTCCACGTTCAGCGGCCGCCAGCCGGCGGCGCGCACGCGCTTGGCGGCTTCGCGCAGCAGCGCGCGGCTGTCGGCGCCCCTGAATTCGGCGGCGGTGTCCGGGAAGTGGCGGCCGATGTCGCCCAGCGCGGCCGCGCCCAGCAGCGCGTCGGTGACGGCGTGCAGCAGCGCGTCGGCGTCGGAGTGGCCGAGCAGGCCTTTGTCGTGGGGAATGACGACGCCGCCGAGAATCAGCGGCCGCCCTTCCACCAGGCGGTGCACGTCGTAACCTTGTCCGATTCGAAACATCTCAATCCTTTCTTGCCGCCAGCACCGCGCGCGCCAGGGCCAGGTCGCGCGGGTAGGTCACTTTGAAGTTCTGGGCATCGCCTTCCACCAGCAGCGGCTTGCCGCCGCTGCGTTCTATCGCGGAGGCTTCGTCGGTGATGGCGTCCAGGCCCGCGCCTTGCAGCGCCTGCCGCAGCGGGCCGTGGCGGAACATCTGCGGGGTCTGCGCCAGCCACAGGTCGGCGCGCGAGACGGTGACCGCCACGCGTCGTTCGGCGTCGGCGCGCTTGACGGTGTCCGGCACCGGCAGCGCCAGCAGGCCGCCCACCGGGTCGTCGCCCACTTCGGCCAGCAGCCGTTCCACCGCATCCGCGGACAGGCAGCAGCGCGCGGCGTCGTGCACCAGCACCCAGTCGTCGGCGGCGCAGTCCAGCGCGTCCAGGCCGTTGCGCACGCTTTCGGCGCGGCTGGCGCCGCCCACGCGCAGCACTTGCAGCTTGGGCAGGTCCCAGTCGAAGTCGTCGAACCATTCGTCGTTGGGCGAGATCACCACCGCGACGGTGTCGATGGCGGCCACCGCCGCCAGCGCCCGCAGCGTGTGCCACATCAGCGGCTTGCCGTTCAGTTGCAGGTATTGCTTGGGGCTGGGCGCGCCGAAGCGGCTGCCGTGGCCGGCGGCCGGCACCAGCGCCAGGTAACGGCTCACGCGCCGTCTCCGGCCGGCGCTTCCAGGCTGCGCCACAAGCAAGTGCCTTTGACTGATTTGTCCAGTTCGTTCAGATAGCTTTGGTGGTCGGCCTGTTCTTGTTCGCTGGCGCGCTTGACCAGCAGCGGCTTGCGCTCGAAGTTCATCGAGCCGTCCTGGCCGCCGGGCAGGTCCATGTCGATGTCCATCACCAGGCTTTCCTGGCCGCGGGTCATCCACAGATACACTTCGGACAGCAGTTCGCAGTCCACCAGCGCGCCGTGCAGCGTGCGGTTGGAGCGGTCGATCTCGAAGCGGTCGCACAAGGCGTCCAGGCTGTTGCGCTTGCCGGGGAACTGGTCGCGCGCTTCGCGCAGGGTGTCGATCACATTGGCGCACAGCTTGTTGATCGGCGGCAGGCCCACTCTGTCGAATTCGGCGTTGAGGAAGCCGACGTCAAACGGCGCGTTGTGGATGATCAGTTCCGCGCCGCGCAGGAAGTCGGCCATTTGTTCGGCCACTTCGCGGAACTTGGGCTTGCCTTCCAGGAATTCCAGCGAGATGCCGTGCACGCGCTGGGCGTCCGGGTCGATCTCGCGCTCCGGGTGGATGTAGAGATGCAGGTGCTTGCCGGTGAGCTTGCGGTTGATCATCTCCAGGCCGGCGAATTCGATGATGCGATGGCCCTGGGCGTGTTCGAGACCGGTGGTTTCGGTATCCAGAATCACATAGCGCGGCACGCCGTCGCTGCGCGATCCACTCATTTCTTTAGCGTCACTGCTATTGCTCATACACTTCTGTCCTGCATCCTGAATCGTTTTTACATTACCGCGCCCGCGTCTTGCCGCGCTACGCCTGCCGCCACAAGCCCTGCTCCCGCAGTTGCCGGTGCGCCAGTTGCCGCAGGCCGCTCAATTGCTGCGCGACGGCGTCGGCGGCGCCGGTCCGCGCAAAATCTTCGAGAGTTTGGCACATTTGCACCACCGGATCGATACGCAGCATCGCGAATACGCCTTTTATCGCATGCAGTTGATCTTGCATCCCCCGCTCATCCCGCGCCTGGGCGGCCGCGTCCAGGCTGTGCAGCGATGATTCCAGGCTGTCCAGCAGCAGTTGCAAGCGCTCGGCGGTCAAGGCCGGGCGCGCGCCGCTGTCGCTAGCCTCCGCCGGCGGACGCGCCGCGGGCAGATGCGCGCGCATCGCCTGGTCCAGCATGGCCAGGGACACCGGCTTGAGCAGGATGCCGCTGATTCCCGCCTCGGCGCAGTTCCGGTTTTCTTCTTCTCCGGCATGGGCGGTGATGGCGATGATGGGCGCGGCCACCGCGTGTTCCCGCAAGGCGCGCGCCAGCGCGTAGCCGTCCATGCCGGGCATATTGAGATCGGTGGCGATCAGTTGGTAGCGGCGCAGGCCGGCCAGGCGCAGCGCATCGGCGCCGCTGTTCGCCACGTCGGCATCGTAGCCCAGTTCGATCAGTTGGTCCCGGATCAGTTCGCCGTTCACTTGGTAGTCGTCCACCACCAGGATGCGGCCATGCCGTTCGCCGCCGGCGGGCGGCTCGGCGGCCCGCGGCGCTGCCACGGCCTGCGCCGCCTGCTCGCATGCCGGCAAGGGCAGCGTCACGCTGAAAGCGCTGCCCAGCCCCAGTTCCGAGCTGAATTCCAGGCTGCCCTGCATCAGCTCGCTCAACTTTTTGCATAGCGACAGGCCCAGGCCGGTGCCGCCGAAGCGCCGTGAAATCGAGGTGTCGGCCTGAGTGAATTCGGCGAATATTTTCCCCTGATCCTCTTCGGCGATGCCGATGCCGCTATCGATGACGCCGATCACGATGGGAGAATCCGCCGCTTCTTCTTGCTGGGGGTAGACTTCGAAGATGACTTCGCCGCTATCGGTGAATTTGATGGCATTGCTCAGCAGATTGAACATGATTTGGCGGATGCGCGCCGGATCGCCCAGATAGGCCGGCGCCAGGTCCTCGTCGATCACCGCGGTGAAGGCCAGGCCCTTGGCCTGCGCCAGCGGCGCCATGCCCTGCGCCACCTCCTGGCTGAGTGTCCGCAGGTTGAAGGGGATGCGCTCCAGCGTCATCTGGCCGGCTTCCACCTTGGACAGGTCCAGAATGTCGTTGACGATTTCGCGCAGCGCCTGCGAGGAGTTTTCCGCCACGCGCAGCCTTTGCCGCTGCGCCGCCGCCAGCGGCGAGCGCGCCAGCAGTTCCAGGCTGCTCAGCACCGCATTGAGCGGGGTGCGGATTTCATGGCTCATCACCGCCAGGAACTGGGATTTGGCCCGGTTGGCCTCTTCCGCCTTCTTGCGCGCTTCGTCCAGCTTGCGCTCGGTGGTCTTGATCGCGGTGACGTCGACGACATGGCAAAGCAGCACGTCTACGCCCAGGTATTTGCTGTGCACCGCGTGGACATGCAAGTCCAGCGTGGCGCCGTCGTCGAGTTCCAACTGGATCAGCCGGTCCAGCGCATCGTTGCCGTACTCGCCAGGCGAAATGGGCTGCGCCCGCAGCAGGCTCTGAAAGGTGGCGCCATGCTTGGATTGGCGCTCCCAGTCGTCCATCACGCGGTTTTGCAGGATGATGCGGGCGTCCTCGATGGCGTACAAGGCCAGGCCGGCCGGCGCGGTGCGCACCATGGTGCGGTTCAGGTCCTCGCTCTCCAGGGTGCGCTGGGAGCGGGAAAAAGCCGGCGCGATCAGTTGGCGTTCCAGCAGCCACAGGCTCAGCCACAGAAACAGCAAGGCCAGCGCCAGCAGCGCCACGGTGAGGGCCGCCAGCCGCCAGCTGCTATGGGCGAAGCTTTTCCAGGACACCACTTGCACATGGCTCCAGCCCAGGAACGGCAGGTGCTCGACGATGAAGATATTCCCGGCGTGATAGCTGACGCTGACCGCTTCCTTGCTTTGCGTTTGCGCCGCCTGGCGGGCAAAGGCGGCGATGGCCGGGCTCGCGTCCAGCGAGCCGTAAATGAGCTTGCCGCGATTGTCGATGAACAGCTCCGCCGAGTACTTGCCCAGGTAGGGGCTTAATTGTTGCAGGATCTTGATGTCCAGGCTCTTCACCCAAAAAATCACCGGCCGGCCATGGGCCTGCACCACCTTGGTCAGCCGGATGGCCGGCCGCCCGGTGAGCGGATCGACGAAGATGTCTATCCACGGTTTTTTGGGGTGCTGGCGAATATACGCCGCCATGTGCTCGGACTGGAAATCCGGCAGGCCCTGGGTCAGACGAGCAAGCAAGGGCGCGACCGGCGCGCCCACCGCTTGAGGCAGTTCGATCTTGCGATTGAAATCAATCAGCAGATAAGCGCCTTTGGCCGGAAAGGTGTAGTTGATGCCGATGATCTGGAACTGGAAGGTTTCTTGCGCCAGTTGTCTGGCCACTTGCCGGCTCAGTTCCAGATAATGGCTCAAGGTGTCTGTGCTCAAGGCCGTCGGATCGCCCAAGGCAAAGGTCAGGAAAGGGTCGCCGCGCTGGTGCAATTCCAGATAGCCCTTGTTGGCGAGGAATTGCCGCACCATGGGCGCCGGCGCGTGTTCGCGCTTTTCCCAGGCTTGCTGATACTTTTCGGCCAAGTAAAAGTTATTGATATTGTAGTTGGCCATATCATTGTCCAGCGCTTTGTTCACCAGACTAAAATTTTTGACGATATCGTCCAGTTCATCCTTGAATACACCGTGCACCACCAGGCCGGAAATAATCAGCAACGCAATGGAGATCACGATGCCGGCCAAAAGAAAAACCGCTCTCATCACCCGCTGCAGCCCATGCAGTTCCTGACTGCGCGGCAGTTGGTAGGCCACCTCGGCAAAAAACGCGCGCAGCGCATTGGCGCGGCCTCCGGCGGCGGCTTTGGATTTTGATTTCAAGTGGATGACTCGCGCGCGTCCATCAGGCCCAGAAACTGCATCACCAAGTCCGAATCCCGCTGCACGCCCATTTTCCGCATGGCGCTCATTTTCTGGGTGCTGATGGTTTTTTTACTGCGCTTCAGTTTGGCGGCGATCTCCGTAACGGTCATGCCGGCAGCGAACAAGCGCACCACTTCCGCCTCGCGCGTGGTCAATTCCTGCTTGCCGGCGGTGCGGCGCTCCAGTTCGATCTTGTCGACGATCTCGGCCATCGCCGGGGAAAAGAACTTGCGCGCCTGCATTGCACAGAGCAGCGCTCGGGACAGGTGCTCCTCGGCATCCCGCTTGCTGACGATGCAATGGATGCCCAGGTCCAGCAAGGCCCGTATCGCCGACAGTTGATCCACCATGGTCAGAATCACGATGCCAAGGCCGGGAAACTGGCGGCGGATGCGGCTGAACATCAGCACCCCGTCGCTGAGTTCACCCGAAGGCATGGAGAAATCGCAAACCAGAATGTCGCAGGGCTTGGATTCCAGCGCGGCGAACAATTCGTCGGTGCTGGAGGCCGTCGCGGAGATCTCCAGCCCGGCCTTATCCCTTAAAATATGAATCAAGCCATTGACCACCATCGGGTGGTCGTCCGCCACTATGATGTGATGCGTTTTCATGATGTCCTTTGAGGTGCCGGGCACGGCCCACCGCCTCTTGAATATTAGGTCCGGCTTCAGCCTTAAGCCCATAAATCCACTCCCGCAGCCCAATATCGAAGCGGCCCGGACCGCCGCGCTAACGCGCCGGGTCCGGGCCGGATGTTATTTTGCTCTTCCGCCGCTCAAGCCCGCGGGGTTTCCCGCCAAGGGCGACGAATAGAGGACGCGCCGTCAGCTAGCCGCAGAATCGGCGACTTCGATCTTGATCTCGCGCTTATTGCCATTCAGGTTATTGAAGCTGCGGTTGATCACTCCAATCGCGCTGCTGGTGCCCTGCTTTACTTCTTTGTCGAAAATAAAAGAGGCAACGCCGAGATTGCCCTTGATCAGCAGCGGCTTGCGGGTGCCACTCCAGTTGGAGCTGAGCAGTTGGGCGGAGCCCTGCCCAATCATCCCCAGCTCCAGGGTTTGGTCGAAGTGACAACTATTACCGAACTTGGAACCCGGATAAATCGCCACTTGATCATTGGCGATGCTGAGATTGACCTTGGCGCCCGGCGCGACAACTTTCTGCTCCGGCTCGCCGCTCAAAGCATACTTGATCACGCAGCCGCTGTTATTGATCAGATCCAGGGCGTAAGTCTCGGCGGCCATGGCCTGGACGCCGCACATGGTCAGCGCGCCGGCGACCGCAAGAAGGAATGGCTTCATGTTTTGTTCTCCATAAATTAATGAGTTAAGTTTGCCAAAGTAATAAGCGTTCTCATTGGCGGACTCAGATTAATGGAGAGCGAAAAAAGCCGATAACAATCTAAAAAAAGGTTAAAAAACCCGGCGCACCGGCCCGGTTCCGCAACACGCAAACCAGGCCTGCGGCGCCAGGCTTCGCCGCCGCAGGATCAAGCCAGCTCTACGCCGCGGTTGGCTAGTTGGTCCGCCCTTTCATTGTATTCATGGCCGGCGTGGCCTTTGACCCAGCGCCATTCCACATGCAGATGACGGTTGCGTTCCGCGTCCAGTTGCTGCCACAGATCGGCGTTTTTCACCGGCTCCTTGGCCGCGGTTTTCCAGCCGCGCGCCTTCCAGCCGTGTATCCATTCGGAAATGCCTTTTTGCACGTATTGGGAGTCGGTATACACCACCACTTTACACGGCCGGTTCAAGGTGGCCAGGCCCTTGATCACCGCCAGCAGTTCCATGCGGTTATTGGTGGTATTGGCCTCGCCGCCGCACAATTCCTTTTCCTTGCCCTTGAAGCGCAATAGCGCGCCCCAGCCGCCCGGCCCCGGATTGCCCTTGCAGGCGCCGTCGGTATACATCTCTACTTTGTCGTCTGTCGTCATGCTGTCTCGTTATTGACGGGGTTCCTGCCCCGCTTGGTCTGTTGTGTCGTAGCCGCGATGGCTGTGATGGCGCTCATTGCCGGCGGCCACCGCCAGGCCGGCCTTGGCCTTGGCCTGTTTCCAACTGGGCAGAATCAGCCGCATGCCGCGCTGACGCTTGACGGCCTCGATGCCGTACACCCCGGCGGCCAGCGGCCACCAGCGATCGCCGGCGCGCTCCATGAAACCGAAACGCAGCACCCAGTCGCAACGGGAAAACGGCGGCGCGTAAGCCATGAAGCCGCCGG
Organism: Chromobacterium sp. LK1; assembly: GCF_001043555.1. Taxonomy (NCBI): domain Bacteria; kingdom Pseudomonadati; phylum Pseudomonadota; class Betaproteobacteria; order Neisseriales; family Chromobacteriaceae; genus Chromobacterium; species Chromobacterium sp. LK1. The sequence goes on from NZ_LDUI01000025.1 coordinate 55,208, forward strand.
CGGCGGGCTCCAGCTCCAGCAGTGTCAGCCAGTCCTTGATGCGCACCAGCGACAGGAAATGGCCGCTCCACGGCACCGCGGCGCGGCCCTGGATCAGCCTGCGCACGCCCCATAGCGATACCGGATTGAAGCCGGTGAGGATCAAACGCCCTTCCGGCATCAACACGCGTTCGGCTTCACGCAGTACCTGGTGCGGCACGGTGGTAAAATCCAGCACATGCGGCATCACCAGCAGGTCCAGGCTGCGGCTTTCAAACGGCAGTTGCTCGGGATTGCAGGCGATGTGCGCCGGCCCGGAGGCGGCGACGCGGCACTGCCATGGGATGCGGTTGGCACGCAGGAAATCCACTTCCGGCAAACCCAGCTGCACCGCGTGGAATCCGAACACGTCGGCGACGGCGCGGTCGAAATAAGCCTGCTCGCGCTCCAGCAGATAGCGACCCAATTCGCTGGAGGTCAGCCAGTCGCTAAACGAATTCTTCATCAAGAGAAGCCTTATGCCAGCCAAATTCACCGTCAGCCCGGTAGGGGCCTTCAGTGACAATTATATCTGGGTTTTACATCATGGCGGCCGCGCTGTCGTGGTTGACCCGGGCGAAGCCGCGCCGGCCATCGCCTTCCTGCAGCGCGAAGGCCTGCAGCTGGAAGCCATCCTGATTACTCACCATCATGCCGACCACATCGGCGGCGTGGCCGAGCTGCTGACACGCTGGCCGCAGGCCGCGGTCTACGGTCCGGCCGACATCGCCGCCGTCAACCATCCGGTGATGGAGGGCGCCAGCGTCGAGCTTTCCTTCGGCACGGCCACGGTGCTGGAGGTTCCGGGGCACACGCTGAACCATCTGGCCTACCTGATAGCCGGCGCGCTGTTCTGCGGCGACACCCTGTTCGGCGCCGGCTGTGGCCGGCTGTTCGAAGGCACGCCGCGGCAGATGCACGACTCACTGAGCAAGCTGGCCGCGCTGCCGGACGCCACCAAGGTGTATCCGGCGCATGAATACACCTTGTCCAATCTGCACTTCGCGCTGACGGTGGACCCCGGCAACCCGGTGCTGGCCATCCGCATGAGCCGGGACCAGAAACTGCGCGAGCAGAATCTGCCCACGCTGCCGTCCACCATGAGCCTGGAACGCGCCAGCAACCCGTTCCTGCGCGCGGACGCGCCGGCGGTGCGGCAAGCCGCGGCGCATTGGAGCGGGCAGCCGCTGCATGACGTTGTCGAGGTGTTTGCTGCGCTGCGGGAATGGAAAAACCGCTTTTAAAACCATGACAATAAGCTGAATCATGATCGCCACTGTAAAAAATAACTGGCACATGACAGTCTGCATGGCCTATATGTCAGCAAAGCGCATGAATTAATTTGGCTTTTTGGTTGACACCCCTATGTTGGCTGTTTAGCATCAGCCGAAATCAGAATTCCGGGCCCGCCAAATGAATCGCTTCACCCCATTGGCACTATCGTTGTCATTTGCTGTTGTGTTTGCCTCTGCCGCGCATGCGGAGAATGGGGCGTTTCGCCAATCCGTCGGCGTGGACGAGGGCCTGGCCGCGGGCCTGGACATGATGCTGCTGAACTCCAGCCTGCTACGCAATGGCGATAATGTTTGGGAACGCGCTCGCGAAGGTTTCCAACTGCCGGAAGTGAATGCCGACATCGTGCGGCGCCAGGAACGCTTTTATGCCAGCAAGCCGGAATATTTCCGCCGCACGCTGGACCGCAGCAGAAAATATCTGTTTCACATCATGAACGAGGTGGAGCGCCGCGGCATGCCCACCGAACTGGCGCTGCTGCCGCTGGTGGAAAGCGCCTTCGTGCCCACCGCCAAGTCCCATGTCGGCGCCGCCGGCCTGTGGCAGTTCATGCCGGCCACCGGCCGCCAGTACGGCCTGGAGCAAACCTGGTGGTACGACGGTCGCCGCGATGTGACCGAAGCCACCCGCGCCGCGCTGGATTATCTGGAAAACCTGTACGCGCAATTCGGCGACTGGAATATCGCGCTGGCCGCCTATAACTGGGGCGAGGGCAATGTTTCCCGCGCCATCGCCCGCCTGCAGGCCAGCGGACAGGAAGTGACTTACGAGAATATCCGCATGCCCAACGAGACGCGAAACTACGCGCCCAAGTTGCTGGCGGTACGCAATATTCTCAATGATCCGGCCAAGTTCGGCGTGCGCCTGGACAAATTCCCCAACAAGCCCTATTTCGTCGCCGTATCCACCGGCAAGCATATGAATATCGACATCGCCGCCAAACTGGCCGGCATGTCCATCAATGAATTCAAGGAACTGAACCCGGCGTTCAATCTGCCGGTGTACGCGCACAAGAACGGCCGGCAGATGCTGATCCCGGCGGCCAAGGCCGACAAGTTCGAGGCCAATCTGGCCAAGTGGGACAAGCCGCTGCTGACCTGGGAGGTTTACACCCCGCCGGCCGACACCAGCGCCAGCCAGATCGCCAGCGAGCACGGCATGAGCGCGGGGCAGCTGCTGGCCGCCAACAATCTGTCCAGCGGCTCGCTGAAAGCCGGCCAGCCCGTGTTGGTGGCGATGAGCAAGGACCAGCGCGACATCCGCCCGCTGGACGCCACCGATACCTCGCTGCCTGAGAGGGGCAACGGCGCCACCCTGCTGGCGCAGGCGGACAGCCCGAAAGCGATGCCGGTGCCCAGCGTCCAACCCGCCGAAGCCAAGCCCGTGCAGGTGGCCCTGGCCAGCCCGGCTCCGGCCGCCGCGCCGCGTCAGGACATCAAGCCGGCGGAAACCGTGGCCGCGGCCCCGGCCGCAATCAGCGCCGATGCCGACGGCAACTACACCGTGACCGCCGGCGATACGCTGTACAGCATCGCCCGCCGCTTCGATATTGGCCTGGACGACTTGAAAACCGTCAACGGTATGGACTCCAACATCGTCAAAGTGGGCCAGGTGCTCAACATCAACAAGCCCATAGACAAAGGCGTCAGCGTAACGCTGCTGGCCGACAACAGCCGCGCCAACGCGCAGCAGGACGCCTTGCTGAAGGTCAGCGGCCTGCAGACCAGTCAGCGCGCCACCGGCAGCGTGCCGGCGGAATACGTGGTGCAGCGCGGCGACACGCTGTTCAGCATCGCCCGCCGCTTCGGCGTCAACCACAACGATATCCAGCGCTGGAACGACTCCCGCCAACTGACCCGCTTGCAACCGGGGCAGAAAGTGCGCATCCAGGGCCTATAAACGCATCGGCACACAGAAAAAGCCAGGGCGAGCCCTGGCTTTTTTCTTGTCCGCCGCTAGCGGCTGCGCCCCTGGCTGGCGCTGCTCAGCCAGTGCCAAACCAGCAGCAAAATGCCACGGCTGGGCGGCGGCACTTGCATCAGCAGGGGCAGCAGTTCCGCCAGATCCGCGCGCAGATGCTCGCTGGCGAGGTTGAACTCCGCCGCCAGCCAATGGCAATACGATGGCTTGTCCAGCGCCAGCGGACTCAGCGCCGCGTCCAGCGGCTCCGCCAGCAGCGCCGGCTGATTGAAGCGCATGCCATGCGCCGCCCGCATCAAGACCCGAACGATGGCGCGGCGCTGTTCCGCGCCATCGCTGAGCGCCGGCGTGGCCTGCGCCACCTCGCCCATCCGGTCCAGCAAGCTGCACAAGGAGCGCTGGCGCCGTTGGATCGCGTCGAAACGCGCGGCCGGCAGGCCGGATTCCTGCACCGCAGCCGCCACCAGCGCGCGCATACGTATCAGCCTGCCGTTGAAGCGTTCCAGCGCCACGCCGGCGTCCACCTCGCGGCGCCGCGCGATCTTGCTGTACAGCGCCGCCGCTTCGCGCAGATTGTCCGCCAGCAGGAAACGCCAGCTGTCTATCGCCCGCAGCGGAAACAGGCCGGCGGCGGCCAGCCCCAGCAACGAGCCGGCCAGCACATTGAAGCCGCGCCACAGCGCCGCTTCCACCGGTTCATTGCCCAGGCCGGCCACGATCACCATGGTCAGGCCCACCAGCAAGGCCAGGTATTCGCCCTTGCCCAATGCGAACCAGGCGCTGAGCATCACCAGCGCCGTCATCCATGCATAGCAGGACAACGGCGAATGGCGATACAGGGCCATCGCCACCAGGCCCGCGGCCGCGCCCAGCAAGGAGCCGCCCATGCGCTGCAAGGCCTTGCGCCTCACTCCGCCCCAATGCGGCACACTGCCCAGCACGATCAGAATGGTCACCAGCATCCAGCTGCCGTGCGGGATGGTGAGCAACAGGTTCAGCGCCAGTCCGACCCAGAACGCCGCGGCCACGCGCAGCACATGCGCCTGCCGCGCGTACAGGTTCAGGTAATAAGGCGTCAGCAATATCCGCCACGATGTCAGCCGACTCGCATTCATCCGCGTCTACTCCATGGACTTGCTGTCCAGCCAGATTGTCACCGGGCCGTCATTGACCAGCGCCACCTGCATATCGGCACCGAACACCCCGGTTGGCACTGGCTTGCCCAGGGCTTGCGCCATCGCGGCGACGAATTGATCGAACAGCGGTTTGGACTGCTCCGGCCGCGCGGCCCGCGAGTACGACGGCCGGTTCCCCTTCTTGGTGCTGGCGAACAGGGTGAACTGGCTGACCGCCAGCACCTCGCCGCCGCAATCCAGCACCGAACGGTTCATCACCCCGGCCTCGTCATTGAAAATACGCAGTTGGCTGAGCTTGCGCGTCAACCAGACGATATCCTCCGGCCCGTCCGCTTCTTCCACGCCCACCAGCAACAGCAAGCCCGCGCCGATCTCGCCGCGCACCGCGCCCTCCACCGTGACCGATGCCTGCCGCACCCTTTGCACCAATACCCTCATGCCGTCTCCTTGCCGGAAAAATGAATTCAAATGCAGACTTGCATTCTAGGGCCAAGCCCGCCGCTGGTCACGAGGCGGGCCAAGCCGGGCTCAGTCCAGTACAATGGAGCTTGCTCAATAAGGATTCGCCTCATGCTGATGGTCATCTCGCCAGCCAAGACGCTGGACTTCGACACCCCCGCCGCCACTGATCAATACACTCAACCGGATTTTCTGGATCACAGCGCCGAGCTGATCCAGACGCTGCGCGCCAAGAGCCCGCTGGAAATCGGCAAGCTGATGAGCATCAGCGACGCGCTGGCGCAGTTGAACGTGGGCCGCTACCATGACTGGCAAGCGCCGTTCAGCCCGGCAAACGCCAAGCAGGCGGTGCTGGCGTTCAAGGGCGATGTCTACGAAGGCCTGAACGCCGCCAGCCTGGAGCCGGGCCAGTTGAGCTATTTGCAAAGCCATTTGCGCATCTTGTCCGGCCTCTACGGCACGCTGCGGCCGCTGGACCTGATGCAGCCCTACCGGCTGGAGATGGGCACCCGGCTGAACACTTCCCGCGGCAAAAACCTGTATGAGTTCTGGGGCGACACCGTGACTCACGCGCTGAACGCGGTGCTGGAGCAAAGAAAAGACCCGGTGCTGGTGAACCTGGCCTCTGAGGAGTACTTCAAGGCGGTGAAGCCGGCCAAGCTCAACGCCAGCCTGATCACCCCGGTATTCCAGGACCGCAAGAACGGCCAGTACAAAATCATCAGCTTCTACGCCAAGCGCGCGCGCGGCATGATGGCGCGCTGGGCCGCGCTGCATCAGGTCAGCCAACCGGAACAGCTCAAGCACTTCGACAGCGCCGGCTATGCCTTCGATGCGGCGGCCTCCAGCGAGCTCAGCTGGGTGTTCCGCCGCGATCTGCCCTGAACTTGAACTAGGCGGAGATGGCGTTGACCAACGCCTCTCCCCGCTCAAAAGCGCCGGCATTGCCCAAGGTGGTGTCGGCGATATTCATCAGCGCCTCGCGCGTCAGAAAACCCTGGTGCGAAGTCACCAGCACATTGGGAAAGGTCAGCAGCCGCGCCAACTGATCGTCCTGCAGCCCGCTTTCCGACAGATTCTCGAAAAACACGCCCTCTTCCATCTCGTACACGTCCAGGCCCACGCCGGACAAGCGACCAGCCTTCAAGGCCTCCAGCAGCGCCGCGGTATCGACCAGGCCGCCGCGGCTGGTATTGATCAACACCGCGCCCGGTTTCATCCGCGCCAGCGTATCGCGATTGACCAGGTGCCGGCTGTCCGCCGTCAGCGGCAGATGCAGGCTGATCACGTCCGCCTGGCTCCAGATTTCGTCCAAGGACACGAACTCGCAGCCCAGGCTCGCCGCCAACCCGGCATTGGGATACAGATCATAGGCCAGCACCCGCATGCCAAAGCCGCGGGCGATGGCCATCGTGGCCTGGCCGATGCGGCCGGCGCCCAACACCCCCATGGTCTTGCCGTGAAGATCGAAGCCCACCAGTCCATCCAGAGAAAAATCCATCTCCCGCACCCGGGTGTAGGACTTGTGAATACGGCGCACCACCGCCAACAGTAAAGCAAAGGCATGTTCAGCCACCGCGTGCGGAGAATAGGCTGGCACCCGGGTCACCGCGATGCCGTGCTGGCGGCAAGCCGCTAGATCCACACCGTTGTAGCCGGCGCAGCGCAGCGTCACCAGCTTCACACCCTCAGCAGCCAGCTTCGCCACCACCATGGCGTCCAATCTGTCGTTGACGAAGGGGCACACCGCGTCGAACCCCTGGGCCAGACCCACGGTGTCCAGGTTCAAGCGCGGCTCGAAAAACTGCAACTGATGGCCGTGCTTGCCATTGGCGGCCTGAAGCGCGTGGCGGTCGTAATTCTTGGTGTCAAAAACGGCAATACGCATGCTGCGGCTCCTGAATGCGATGGATGAAACCACTATAAGTCAGCGCCGCACCGACCCAGAAGCGGAACATGCAATCCGGACCATTAAACCTGGCGGCGGCCTCAGCTCAGCCAGTCATCGCCTTGCTCGATGTTGCGGCAAACCCACGGGTTTAGCGGTAAATGCACACTTTCACCAACTGATGCGTCTCAATTCAGAGCAACGCAATCGGAAAAATTATTCTATAGACATAAAACGGGTCACTGGATTTTCATCATCCGGACCTAAAATACAAATGTATGAAAATGTTCATACTATCAAATAAGAATTAACTTGCTAATGACATTTCCAACCCAAGCTCACCCCGCCACTGCCGCGACCCAACCTCAGATCACCATTCCCACCGTTACCCTCCCCGCTTCTGAAGCTTGCGATTTCGGAAACTGCAAATAAGCGTAGCTAAATCAAATGGAATGCCCTACCTACAGCGCTTCAAACGATTTCCACCGCTTTTGCCATTGTCTCCGCCACCGCTCTCACCTTGACCTTTCACCAGCAGCGCCTCGCCGCTGGATGAATAGCTCCAGTTATTGATCCCCACCATAGAAAGGCCCGAAGCATTAAGCATAGCCTTAAAACCCCATTATCATTTAGAGACTTAGTCGTTGGACCATTGCTCCGCACACAGGCTTAAGCCTTCCATTTTAAGTGACAAAAATCACTACTCAGACAAGCCACCCCCAGGGGATACGATAGGATTTTACTTGGCGGAAATCATTGATTCCAGCTTAGAAAAGGATAGGAATCAAGTGCAGGGATTTATATACAGCGAACCAAAAAATGCGAAAAGAATAAATTAAAAAATAAATAATTAAATGAAAACATAAATTCAGTCGATATATAGCCAAAAAACTTTACACCGGGATTCAGCAAAAAAACTGCACTAATAGACAGTTACAAGCCGTAACCGGCCAGCAGTAATGTTCAAACATTAATCAAAATTATCGTCGCCCTTATTTTAATGCGGTATCAAAAAGGCGGAGCCACACCCCCTGAGCGCAGGCAGTAAAGTCAAAAATCGCAGATAAGATTTATTCTTCTGGGCAATTCCAAAACCCACGCAGAAGTCAAAAACAACATAAGTAATTGAAAAAAACTTACTCTTGAATTTAGATGCTAATAAACATGCACTTTGAACGTAGACCGGCCCGCGTTCATCAGCTCTATCAGGGGTCGTGCCACATGCATAGACATACAACTTCTTTTTCTCATAAAAATCCATGCAGTGCCCCATTGCAAACAGACGAGAGTAGGTGTATTTCAGTTCTGAAAAACTTAAAAACGAAACTAAAATTTAATTTATCAAACTTAAATTCAAAGGCAAAAGCCATGACTAAAGCGAGTATCTATATAGTCATTTTTTTAGCAATACGTACCCCTACCGTATATGCAAACAATGATGACAATTCGGGGGCTCAGACAATGGAAGGTGGGCTCATTTCTTCGCCGATTGAATCACACAACGACGAAGAATATGAAGCCATCTCACCCATGCCAAGAAAAACCATACCGCCTGACTTTCCCAAGTGGCAGAACGTCTATGCGTATTGGCGAAAATGGACTGCACCTGACTTGCACGGCGTAAGCGTGTTGGAGTTGGCATTAAAAAAATCAGGTTGGCGCGGCCCGAGAGAAACTGGGGCGGAACGCCTCAAGCACGCTCTTGATCGTGGACGCGCAGAGCGTGAAGAACACTGATACAGCAGGGTTAAAAGGCTACGACGCGGGTAAGAAGATATCAGGCATCAAACGCCATATCGTAGTGGATACCCAGGGCTTACCGCACGCGGTAGCAGTGACTACAGCGGAGGTGACTGATCGCAAAGGAGCCCTCAAAGCGCTAGCGCGCTGCCAGAGTGGGCTCAAGCGGGTGCAAAGCCTGCTGTGCGACAGCGGCTACGTGGGCCAGCCCTTCGCGCAGGGAGTGCGGGAGATTCTGGGCGGGTATGTGACGGTACAGATTGCCAAGAGAAGCGAGTTGCATACGTTCAAGGTGATGCCCAAACGATGGATTGTTGAGCGCAGCTTCGCATGGTTGGAAAAGAGCAGAAGACTGTGGAAGAACTGCGAGCGGAAGCTGAATACCAGCTTGCAGTTCATCCACTTGGCTTTCCTGGCTCTATTGCTCCGGAGATCGTAAACAGGCTCTTAGAGGTGGCTCTAGTATCAGAGCAAGCAGAGGTGCGAACGATACTGCATGACATGTTCGGACCGGTGTGGATCGTCAGAGACGAAAATGGCAAACGGTGGGCAGAAATGCAAAAAGCCACCGGTCCGGTGGCTAACTTGCTTACTACTATATAACTGGTTGCGGGGGCAGGATTTGAACCTACGACCTTCGGGTTATGAGCCCGACGAGCTACCAGACTGCTCCACCCCGCGCCTGATCTGTCTGCCGTGTTTCGTGCAGAGGAGCGAACTATACCCTGTGGGATTCATGCCGTCAAGCCGTTTTAGAAAAAACCACTCTGCCTCGAAAATACTGTTCGAACAAAGATGATTCATATTTATTAACAGTTGATCCGAGCCGCCACATACCTGATCAACAAAGACCGTCTAAAGTGAACTCAAGGTCAGCGCAGTTGTTCTCCCCGAGCAACTGCGGCCCGAGAAGTCAGCCGCCTGTCTGCCAACAGGCTCTGCCGATGCGGGCGCGATCTTGTGCATTTTGGAAGACATTGCCGCTGTGGCTTCGACTGCCAGCGAAGCCGCACACCAAGCAGCCGTGTCTTTCCTCCTAAGTGTTCATCACGGAACTTCGGGCCGCTTATGCGGCCCCTTTTTTTTTGTCCAAAGCCAAACAAGTTCAAGAAGCGGCCAAGGCCGCTTCGGCGGCACGGCGCATCCGGCGCCGGTACAGCAAGGTCATCAAGCACAAGGCGCCCATCACGCCATAGCTGATGAAGGGCGCCACCAACAGCACTCGCTCCACTTTCCAGATCCAGGCCATGTAAACGCGAGCGCCCGCCTCCAGGCTCAGGCCCAGCCCCCACCACAAGGTCATCTGCCGTATGGCTCCGCGGAAGCCATCCAAGCCCCACAAACGCTCGAAACGTTCACGCCCCTGCGCCGACTCCCGAGCCAGGGTCGCGCGCGCCAGATAAAACACCAGCGGCCGTCCAATCAGCAAAGACGCGAGGAAAGCGCAGCCTATCAGGCCCGTGACCAAGGACTCGCGCAGCAGCAGCAAGCGCGCATCGCCGCCTAGCAGCATTGCCAGCAGAGACAAGGCAATGCCCAGCAACACCAGCAGGCTCAGCGCATCCACGCGCCGGAAGCGCAGCAACTCGGCCATGCTCCATAATATCGGCGGCAATGCCGAAAACATCAGCGCGCCGGCTTCACCCCAGCGCGGCTCGCCATAGCGGTAGCATAGCCAGGGCAGCAGGAAATTGATGATGATTTCCAGTATCAGTTTTGCTCGTTGCGGCACGTTTGCTCTCGCCATCAAATGCGAACAGCATGAACAATTTGCATTGAAACGTCAACTGGTGTGACTTGAGTTTTTTGCAAGGATCAATCGAGGCTGGGCGCAAAAACAAAGCCCCGCATTTTGCGGGGCTTCATCTGTAATCTGCGCAATGGAATGGACAAACGCAGGGGGATGGCATCAGGCGGCAGCCTGGATGAAGGCATTGGCCGGATAAAGCGCGCTGGCAAGGCCCAAGGCGGACTTGAAGGTGACTTCGAACATCTTGCCCACCTGTCGGATGCTGACTACTTCGTAATGCATGGTGGAACCACTGTCCTTGTGCTCAAGGATTTTGTAGCCGGGTTTCAGTTGAGAAATTTTCATGATGGTTCATTCCTTTTTCTTGTTTTTGGGTTGTTTAAAATTCATTTCATCTAGAGACATACCATATTTTCAGAAGTTCCGCCAGCTGCCCGAGAATGTGTCGCATTTGACTTGCGATGACTGTAACAGTCGCAGATGACAGCCCGGTGAAGGTTTCGGGGCCGCGAAATGACGCGGCCCCTGCATGCCAATATGACAGCAGGGGCCGTGGGACCCAACTAGCAAAAAGAACAGTCGGGATTAGGAACTAAGGCTCAACCTATGCGCATGCCGGGCTTGGCGCCCTGGTCCGCGTCCAGCAGGAACAAGCCTTCGCTGTCGTCCTGGCCAGAGGCGCAAACAATCATGCCCTGCGACACGCCGAAGCGCATCTTGCGCTCGGCCAGATTGGCCACCACCACCACATTGCGACCCACCAGTTTTTCCGGCTCTTGGTAGGCCTTGCGGATGCCGGAGAAGATGTTGCGCTTCTCAAAGCCCAGGTCCACGGTGAACTGCAGCAGTTTGTCCGAGCCTTCGACGAAGTTGCACTCCAGCACCTTGCCGATGCGCAGGTCCAGCTTGGCGAAGTCGTCGATCTTGATGGTTTCGGCCAGCGGCTCGTATTGAGCCGCGGCCGGAGTGTCTGCGGTGGCTTGCATATTCTGTTTGTTCGCTTCTATCAGTTTGTCTATCAGGGCCGGGTCGATGCGCTGCATCAAGTGCTGGTAGGCGTTGATCTTCTTGCCCAGCAGCAGGCTGCTGGCATCGCTCCAACCCAGCGGCGTTACGTCGAGGAAGGCTTCCACGCCCTCGGCCAGCTTGGGCAGCACCGGCTTCAGGTAGATGGTGAGCAGGCGGAAGGCGTTGATCAACACGGTGCAGACTTCCTGCAGACGCGCGTCCTGGCCTTCCTGCTTGGCCAGTTCCCACGGCTTGTTGGCATCCACGTAGGCGTTGACCACGTCGGCCAGCGCCATGATGTCGCGCAGCGCCTTGGCGTATTCACGCGCCTCGAAGGCGGCGGCCAGTTCATCGGCGGCGGCTTGCAGCTTGGCAAGGATGTCGCCGTCGCTGACCTGGCTGGCCAGCATGCCGTCAAAACGCTTGGCGATGAAGCCGGCGGAGCGGCTGGCGATGTTGACGAACTTGCCCACCAGGTCGGAATTCACCCGTGCAACGAAGTCGTTCAGGTTGAGGTCGATGTCTTCGATGCGGCCGTTGAGCTTGGCGGCGATGTAATAGCGCATCCATTCCGGATTCAGGCCGCAATCCAGATAGCTCTTGGCCTGGATGAAGGTGCCGCGCGACTTGGACATCTTCTGTCCATCCACGGTGAGGAAGCCGTGGGCGAACACGCCGGTGGGCGCGCGCAGACCGGAGTAGTTCAGCATCGCCGGCCAGAACAATGCGTGGAAGTACAGGATGTCCTTGCCGATGAAGTGGTACATCTCGGCCTGGCTACCCTTGCCGAACCACTCGTCGAAATTCAGGCCGCTGCGCTCGCACAGGTTCTTGAAGCTGGCCATGTAGCCGATGGGCGCATCCAGCCACACATAGAAATACTTGCCCGGCGCGCCCGGAATCTCGAAACCGAAGTACGGCGCGTCGCGGCTGATATCCCAGTCCTGCAGGCCGCCGGAGATCCATTCGTTCATCTTGTTCAGCGATTCCGGCTGCAAGTGCGGCTGGGTCACGCCATCGGCGCGCACGCTGCTGCCGCCGGTCCACTGCTTGAGGAAGTCGGCGCATTCGCCCAGGCGGAAGAAATAGTGCTCGGAGGTTTTCAGTACCGGCTTGGCGCCGGACACCGCCGAGTACGGGTTCTTCAGTTCGGTGGGGTTGTAAGTGGCACCACAGACTTCACAGTTGTCGCCGTATTGATCCTTGGCGCTGCACTTGGGGCATTCGCCCTTGACGAAGCGGTCCGGCAGGAACATCTGCTTTTCCGGGTCAAACAGCTGCTCGATGGTGCGGCAGGCAATCTTGTCGTCGGCTTTCAGTGCCAGATACACCTGCTCCGCCAGCGCCTTGTTTTCCGGGCTGTTGGTGCTGTAGTAGTTGTCGTGGCCGATCAGGAAGCCCTGGGAATCCGCCAGGTGCAGTTCGCGCACGCTGTCCACCAGCTGTTCCGGGGTGATGCCCTGTTTTTCCGCCGCCAGCATGATGGGGGCGCCGTGGGTGTCGTCGGCGCAGACGTAATAGCATTCGTGGCCGCGCATCTTCTGGAAGCGCACCCAGATATCGGTCTGAATCTGTTCCAGCATGTGACCCAGATGCAGCCCCGCGTTGGCGTAAGGCAGTGCGCTGGTCACCAGAATCTTGCGTTTGCTCATTAGGATTGTTCCAAAGGTGCGATCTGAAACGATCGATTATAGAGGCAGTCGCCCCCGGCGGTCACGGCGGATATCCGGGAAACCACGACCATCATGACAAAGCCCGGCCGCATCCGCGGGCCGGGCTTTGTCCGCGCAGCGGGCTCCGGGATCAAGAACCCTGGCCGGCCAGCTCCGCTTGCTTGGTTTCTGCCTGCTGCGCGCGCTCCAGCATCGCCCAGCGCACGGTGCGGCGCGCCACTTGCACATAGGCCAGGGAGAAGGCCAGCGACAGGCAGGCGAAACCGAGCATGCCAGCCTGCTGGTAAGCGATGCGGAACATCTCCACGCCCAGCGCGTAACCGGCCATGGACAACATGCTCATGCTGGCCGATACCGTGCCCTTGCCGGCGGAGTCGCAGGACATCAGCGCGAAGCGGTACAGCACGCCGAAGGCCAGGCCTTCGCCGAAAGCCATCAGCGTCATGCCGGCCACCATGAAGTACTGCGGGTGCGCGGACCACAGCACGCCGGACAGCATCAGACTCAGGCCAAGCACGATGGGCCACATGCCGATCAGCGCGGAACGGCCCAGCGGCCAGCGCCCCGCCACCAGCACCAGCGCCAGATTGCCGGCGATCAGGCCGCCGAATACCGGCAGCTGCATCAGGCCATACTCCAGCGCGCTCATGTGCAGATCATGCACCAGCAAGACCGGCGACATGGCGATCCAGCCCATCAGCGGCAACGCCAGCAACGGGATGCACAACGCGGACAGCACAAAGCGGCCGTTGCCGAACACTTTCAGATAATCGCGGCCCATCCGCGCCAGCGGCAGCTTCTCGTGACTGGGCTGGGTGGTTTCCGGCATTTTCCACAGCAGGCCCAACAGCGCCAGGAAGGACAGCACGGCGATCAGCAGGAAGCTGGTGCGCCACGGAGCCAGCTCCATCAGCGCGGCGCCGGCCAGCGGGCCGGCCAGCGGCGCGATCAGCGCCACATTGGCCATCAGCGCGGTAACCTTGACCGCGGCTTTTTCTTCAAACGCTTCCTGCACCGCGGCGTAGCCGACGGCATTGATGAAGCACAAGCCTATGCCCTGCAGCAGGCGCAACGCGATGAAGGCCTCGATGGAGCTGACCAGGTAGGTGGCCAGGCAGGACACGGTGAAGTAAGCGACGCCAAACAACAGCACCGGCCGGCGGCCGATGCGGTCGGACAGGGGTCCGGTCAGCCAGGACAGCAGCGCGCCGCCCAGCAGGAAGGCGGTCATCGATGCCGGCACCCAGGAGGCGTCGACCATGAATTCCTGGGTCACCGCCAGCATCGCCGGCTGCACCATGTCGTTGCAGATGTAGACGGCGAATTCGAACAAGACCAGGGCCAGCGGAAACAATAGATTGGAACGGCTAAGTTTTACGTGTGGAGCGGACATTAGGGAGATGCAGCCTTTCTGAGACCGGCAAGCGGCGCGCTTGCCCATGCGGCCGGACGGACAAGGGCCAAATAAAGCGAAAAGGGGCGCAATTGTACCCGCAGAACGCCGGGCACGCAAAGCAATTTTTGCCACAAACGCAATAAAAACAGCGATTTGCAAGCCAATCACTTCAATTCATCCGACAAGGCCTGCCGGGCGGCGCAGACGCGCGTCACCTCAATGCGCCCTTCCGCCAAGCAGCCCCAGCCTGAAGCAGGCGCGGCTGATAGAAAAACAATCAATAAGCTTATTCTTATTAATATGAGTAAAGATCAGGGAATCTCGGTAAAATCGCCGCTTTTCGCCGTATTCCCCAGCTTGGTCGCGCTTGAACCCCAAGAGCATCGCCCGGCCTGGGTGAAGCTTTTTTTATCAGGATTCCAAGCTCGTCTGACCTCGCTCAAACTGCCGGCGCCATGCCGTCGCTACGCTGAGCCCAGCTCGCCGCCCCTCCCCCAAACCCGTTCCTCAGCTTTGATGCCAAGCCGGCCCGGGCGGCCAGTGAAACCTGACGACAAAACCAAATAGATTAAGGGGTTATCCATGACCTTGACCGTCATCGCCACGCTAGCCGTCACGCTGGCCTTGTTGGCGCTGCTGTGGCAGCAGCAACGCACTCACGTTTCCTTCACCAAGCGGGTCTTCACCGGCCTGGCGCTGGGCGTCGCCTTCGGCGCAGCGCTGCAATGGCTGGCCCAACCCGGCTCGCCGGCGCTGGCCGCCTGCCTGGAGCTGTGCGAAATCATCGGCTCCGGCTATGTGAAGCTGCTGCAGATGATCGTGATCCCGCTGATCATGGTGTCCATCATCGCCGCGCTACTGAAGCTGGAAGGCGGCTCCTCGCTGGGCAAAATCAGCGCCGCCACGCTGGGCGTGCTGCTGTTCACCACCATGCTCGCCGCTGGCGCCGGCATTCTGATGGCCAATCTGTTCGGCCTCAGCGCCGAGGGCCTGACCGCCGGCGCCGCCGAAATGGCGCGCGGCGAATCGCTGGTGAAGAATCTGAGCACGGTGGAGGACTTGTCCTTTAGCAAGCTGGTGCTGGACTTCCTGCCGGCCAACCCCTTCCTGGACATGACCGGCGCGCGCAAGACTTCCACCATCGCGGTGGTGATCTTCTCGGTGCTGATCGGCCTGTCCGCCACCGGCATCGCCCGCAAAAAGCCCGAGCTGTTCGCCAGCTTCAGCCACTTCATCGCCGTGGCCCAGGCCATCGTGATGCGCATGGTGACCCTGGTGCTGCGCCTGACACCCTATGGCGTGTTCGCGCTGATGACCAAGGTGGTGTCCGGTTCCAGCTGGGCCGACATCGTCAACCTGATCAACTTTGTGCTGGCTTCCTATGGCGCGATGCTGCTGATGTTCGCCGTGCACCTGCTGCTGGTGGGCCTGGCCGGCGTCAACCCGCTGCGCTGGACTAAAAAGGTGATTCCGGTGCTGACCTTCGCCTTCACCTCGCGCACCAGCGCCGGTTCTATTCCAATGAACGTGGCCACGCAGAACAAGCTGCTGGGCATTCCGGACGGCATCGCCAACTTCGCGGCCTCCTTTGGCGCCACCATCGGCCAGAACGGCTGCGCCGGCATCTACCCGGCCATGCTGGCGGTGATGATCGCCCCCACCGTGGGCGTCAATCCAATGGACCTGCACTTCATCGTGCCGTTAATCGCCATCATCACCATCAGTTCCTTCGGCGTGGCCGGCGTTGGCGGCGGCGCCACCTTCGCCGCGCTGATCGTGCTGTCCGCGCTGGACTTCCCGGTGGCGCTGGCCGGCCTGCTGATCTCGATCGAGCCCTTGATCGACATGGGCCGCACCGCGCTCAATGTCAGCGGCTCCATCACCGCCGGCACCGTGACCAGCCGCCTGCTGGGCCAGACCGATATGCAGGTGTTCAATAGCGACCGCGAAATCAACCTGGACGAAGAGATGGCTTAACCAGCTGCGCGAGACTTCGCCTTGAAAACCGCCTGGAAATGCCTATTTACAGCCTGTAAATCAAGCATACTAGGCGGTTTTTCCATTAAAGCCGCCAACCACCCCACAATGCGGGCGGAACCCGCCACATGGCGAGTCAATACAATACGGCACAGCAACAAACCGGACGGGAACACACTATGAAAATCGTCATCATCGGCGGCGAAGCCGCCGGCATGAGCGCGGCGGCCAAGGCGCGCCGCAGCGCGCCCCAAGCCGAAATCGACGTCTACGAGATGTCGGAGGTTATTTCCTTCGGCGCTTGCGGCCTGCCCTACTTCGTCGGCGGCGAGTTCGACGATCCCGGCCATATGGCCGAACTCAGCGTTGAAGACTTCGCCAAGCGCAATATCCGCGTGCACACCGGACATCAGGCACTGAGCATAGATACCGCGGCCAAGCGGGTGCGCGTGCGTCGGCTGGTGGACGGCGAAGCCTTCGACGCCACTTACGACAAACTGATGATCGCCACCGGCGCCAGCGAAATCCGCCCGCCGCTGCCGGGCCTGGATTTGCCGGGCGTGCACACGCTGCGGGTGATGGAGGACGGCCTGGCGCTGCGCGCGGCCGCGGCCCGCGACGAGGTACGCGAGGTCGCCATCATCGGCGCCGGCTTCATCGGCCTGGAATTGGCCGAAGCCATGGTCCACCTGGGCAAGCGCGTGCGGCTGATCCAGTTGGCGGAACGGGTGATGCCGGACGCCTTCGACGCCGAAATCACCAGCCTGATGGAGCAAGAGCTGCGCGAACACGGCGTGGCCTTGCACCTGTCCGAGGCCGTCACCGCGCTGCGCGGCGACGGCGCGGTGCAAAGCGTGCTCACCGAGCGCGGCGAATACCCGGCCGATCTGGTGGTGCTGAGCATAGGCATCCGCCCCAACACCGCCTTCGCCGCCGACGCCGGCCTGCAGCGGCTGGGCAACGGCGCCATCGTGGTCAATGCCTATGGCGAAACCAGCCTGCCGGACATCTACGCCGCCGGCGACTGCGCCGCCGCGCCGCATCAGTTGACCGGCGAGCCGGTCTATGTGGCGCTGGCCACCGGAGCCAACAAGCTGGGCCGGCTGGTGGGCGAGAACCTGGCCGGCGGCCGCCAGGCCTATCCCGGCACCCTGGGCTCCGCCGCGGTGCGCGTCCTGTCCCTGGACGCCGCGCGCACCGGCCTGTCCGAAGCGCAGGCGCGCGCCGCTGGCTTCGATTGCCAGAGCGTGCTGGTCAAGGACAAGAACCACACCAACTACGTGCCGGGCCAAGCGGAAGTCCACGTCAAGCTCTGCTACGAAACCGGCAGCCAGCGCTTGCTGGGCGCGCAGATGATAGGCCGCAACGGCGATGTGGTGCATAGGCTGGACGCGCTGGCGGTGGCCATCGCCAAGGGCGTCAGCGCGCGCGAGCTGGGCATGATGGACTTCTGCTACGCGCCGCCGTTCGCCCGCACCTGGGACGTGCTCAACGTCGCCGGCAACGTGGTCAAATAAACGCTACCGGCAAAAATGCTCGAAACCTGTTGGTCTCGAGCGTTTTTCCCTCCCGACCACGCCTGCCCTCCCCGCCCGCGCCGATGCCAGCGCGGGCAAGTTGGGGTAAACTGCCGGACAGCCAAAGATTCAACGGATGTCCTCCCCATGCTCTCCAAACTCACCCGCCTTTTCCAGTCTTCAACGGGAACCGAAAACAGTATGTCACTCAGCGATGCGCAAGTGCTGGAAGCCGTGTCCAGCCTGATCGACGACAACACCGGCAAACCCTTCGTCGCCGCCAAGGCGGTGAAAAACATCAAGATCAGCGATGCAGAACTGTCGCTGGACGTGGTGTTGGCCTATCCGGCCAACAGCCAGCACGAATCCGTCCGCCAGCGCTTCGAGGCCGCGCTGGCGCCGCTGGCCGAGCAACGCAAGCTTAGCGTGCGCGTGGGCAGCCTGATCACCAGCCACTCCGCCCAACGCGGCGTGCCGCTGCTTTCCGGCGTCAAGAACGTGATCGCCGTTGCCTCCGGCAAGGGCGGCGTCGGCAAATCCACCACCGCGGCCAACCTGGCGCTGGCGCTGTCAGCGGAAGGCGCGCGCGTCGGCATTTTGGACGCCGACATCTATGGCCCATCGCAGCCGCTGATGATGGGCTTGCAGGGTCAGCGCCCGGAAACCCCGGACGGCAAAAGCCTGAAGCCGCTGGAAAGCCACGGCGTGCAGACCATGTCCATCGGTTATCTGGTGGACGCGGACCAGGCCATGGTCTGGCGCGGCCCCATGGTCAGCCAGGCGCTGCAACAGCTGCTCAACGACACCCGCTGGGATAATCTGGATTACCTGGTGATCGACATGCCGCCGGGCACCGGCGACATCCAGCTGACGCTGTCGCAAAAAGTGCCGGTCACCGGCGCCGTCATCGTCACCACGCCGCAGGACATCGCGCTGCTGGACGCGCGCAAGGGCGTCACCATGTTCCAGAAAGTGGGCATTCCCATCCTGGGCATGGTGGAAAACATGGCCATCCACATCTGCTCCAACTGCGGCCACGCCGAACACATCTTCGGGGAAGGCGGCGCGGCTCGGATGGCGGCGGACTTCGGCGTCGAAGTGCTGGGCTCGCTGCCGCTGGACATGGGCATCCGCCTGGCGGCGGACAGCGGCACGCCCACGGTGGCGGCCGACCCCGACGGCCAAGTGGCGGACCTGTACAAGGCCATCGCCCGTAAAGTGGCGGTGAAGGTGGGCGAAAAGGCCCAGGACTTCTCCGGCAAATTTCCCAAGATCGTCATCCAGAACAACTGACCCACGCATCATGATCGCGATGTTCGACTCCGGCCTCGGCGGCCTTTCGGTATGGAAGGCCGTCCGCGCCGCGCTGCCCGGCTGGGGCATCACCTATCTGGCCGATCAGGCCTACTGCCCCTACGGCCAACGCAGCCACAGCGACATCGCCGCGCGCAGCGTCAGAATGGGCCGCTACCTGCAAGAACAGGGCGCCACCTTGCTGGTGGTGGCCTGCAACACCGCCACCACCGCCGGCATCGCCGCCATGCGCCGCGAACTCAGCATTCCCGTGGTGGGCATAGAACCGGCGATCAAGCCGGCGGCGGCCATGAGCCGCACCGGCCGCATCGCGGTGCTGGCCACCCAGGCCACGCTGCAAAGCGAGCGGGTGCGCAAGCTGCTGGATACTCACGCCGGCCATGTTGAAGTGCTGCGCCGCGTTGGTGAAGGCTGGGTGGAACAAGTGGAAGCAGGAGAGCTGGACAGCCCGCGCACCCGCGAACGGGTGGCCGCGGTCGTGCGCCCGCTGCTGGAAGAGAACATCGACCACATCGCGCTGGGCTGTACCCATTATCCCTTCCTGGAACCGCTGATCCGCGAACTGACCGGCGACGGCATCGCGCTGTACGACCCAGCCGAAGCCATCGCCCGGCGCGTGGTATCGCTGCTGCCGGGCACGCCCCCCGCCGCCACGCCGGCCTATCGCTTCATCACCACCGACGCCGACGCCAGCGGCATGCGCCGCATCCTGCCCTTGCTGATCGGCGCTGATTACCCGGTTGAATCCCTGCCCCTGGAGTGAAACTCTATGCTTCCACGTCTCTCGCGCCTGTTGGCGCTGGCCTGTCTGATCACCGCGCCCGCCGCCTGGGCGCTGCCGCAATGCTCGCTGGTGGCCGCCCAGGTCAATCAGCAGGCCGGCAATCGGCTGAATCAGAACGAACTGAGCACCGTATTGAGCCAGCTTGGCAAGACCGGCCAACTGCCGCCGCAGTTCATCACCAAGCGCCAGGCCAAGAACGCCGGCTGGCAACCCGGCCGCAGTCTGTGGAGCGTGCCGGGCCTCAATGGCAAATCGATAGGTGGCGACCGCTTCGGCAATTACGAGAAACGCCTGCCCAAAGGCCAATGGCAGGAAGCCGACCTGAACTATAAAGGAGGCAAGCGTGGCGCCTACCGCATCGTTTACGCCCGCGGCGGCCAGCGTTTCGTCAGCGTGGACCACTACAACCGCTTCATCGAGGTGCCGTCATGTCAGTGAGAGTTTGCGAATTGCACCACATCAAGAGCCTGGATCAATTGTTCGATGAGCTGATCCGCCAGCTCAGGCTGCCGGCCCACTTCGGCCGCAATTTGGACGCGCTGTACGACTGCCTGGCCAATGACGTGCAAGGCGCTTACGAAATCGTCTGGCGCGAAACCGAGGAAGCGCGCAAGGCGCTGGGCGTGGACCTCTACGCCACCATCCTGGAGATACTGGAGACCGTGGCCGAGGAGCGCGGCGACGTCACGCTGGACATCCACCACTAAGCACCATTCCATCGCCGCCGGCTCCCTGCCGGCGGTTCGCATTCCGACGGCAAGCGCATTGGCATCACCCGTCGCGATACACACTCGTCTACGAATTTCAATACTCGAAATACGACAAAGACAAGCGTTCGCTAATTCACTATAATCCCACCCCTAAATAGGTCAACAACTGTCCTACAACTGGCAGTAACGCCAATAAAATCAATAAACAAGAATGTAGGCTAATCACTACATCGGCAAGCTTGACACACAAAGCGGCTGCCCTCCACCCCCGGGCCGGCCCCGGCATTGTTTCATTCCGAACATGTCTTGTTGTTATCAAAACGCGCTTAAATAAAGGTAGGAACTTCTCAATGCAGTCGAAAAAACTCACAGGGCTGATCCTGATCGGCCTGGTGCTGGGCATCATCACCGGCTACCTCTACCGCGAGAACGCCGCCAGCGAAGCCGATATCAAGGCCTTCGCCAGCAACATCTCCATCCTGACCGACATCTTCCTGCGCCTGATCAAGATGATCATCGCGCCCTTGGTGGTGTCCACCCTGATCGTGGGTATCGCCAAGATGGGCGACGCCAAGACCGTGGGTCGCATCGGCGGCAAAACCATGTTGTGGTTCATCAGCGCATCCTTGATGTCCCTGACCTTGGGCCTGATCATGGTCAACCTGCTCAAGCCGGGCATGGCGCTCAATCTGCCGCTGCCGGACAGCCACGCCACCAGCGGCATCCAGGCCGGCGCGCTGTCGGTGAAGGACTTCGTCACCCACGCCATCCCCAAGAGCGTGTTTGAAGCGATGGCCACCAACGAGATTCTGCAGATCGTGGTGTTCTCGGTGTTCTTCGGCTGCGCGATGGCTGCTTTGGGCGACCGCGCCAAGCTGCTGATCGACACCATAGACGTGGTGGCCCACGTGATGCTGAAAGTGACCAGCTACGTGATGCTGTTCGCGCCGCTGGCGGTATTCGGCGCCATCGCCGCCACCGTGGCCAAGGAAGGCCTGAGCATCCTCGCCACCTACGGCAAGTTCATGGCCGAGTTCTACTTGTCCATTGGCATCCTGTGGGGCCTGCTGATCCTGGCTGGCGGCCTGTTCATCGGCACGCGCGTACTCAAGCTGATGGGCATGATGCGCGAACCGCTGCTGCTGTCCTTCACTACCGCCAGCTCCGAAGCCGCCTACCCGAAGACCCTGGAACAGCTGGAGCGCTTCGGCTGCTCCAACAAGATCGCCAGCTTCGTACTGCCTATGGGCTACTCCTTCAACCTGGACGGCTCGATGATGTACTGCACCTTCGCGGTCATCTTCATCGCCCAGGCTTACGGCATCGACCTGACGCTGGCCCAGGAAATCTCCATGCTGCTGATCCTGATGCTCACCTCCAAGGGCATGGCCGGCGTGCCGCGCGCCTCGCTGGTGGTGATCGCCGCCACCCTGGCCCAGTTCAACATTCCGGAAGCCGGCCTGCTGCTGTTGCTGGGCATCGACCACTTCCTGGACATGGGCCGCTCCGCCACCAATGTAGTGGGCAACTCCATCGCCACCGCGGTGGTGGCCAAGTGGGAAGGCGAGCTGAAAAAGCACTGAGCAAAGCCTGTTCCGTTCCATGCGCCGCCCTCCGGGCGGCGTTTTTTATGGCTAGCTGCGACAAGGCTATTGACAGGCAAACCCGCTCCCAATAGAATGCCCCACTCTGAGTCGGAGAGGTGGCAGAGTGGTCGAATGTACCTGACTCGAAATCAGGCGTACGTGCGAGCGTACCGAGGGTTCGAATCCCTCCCTCTCCGCCAAATACGATAAGTTGTTGATTTTATTGGTAAAATCGTCAACTTGGCACAATAGACTGGTAGCAGATTTGGTAGCAATTACCGATGAAACTACCGGTCTATTTGCGTTGTGGTGTTTACTATCTTCACACCCGCCTCAACGGGCGTCAGATCAAGGTCAGTCTGCGGACACGCGACAAGGATACTGCTATGCTCCGAGCATTGGCTCTGTATCCGAACTTGATGATGAATCGAAAAGCCCCCTCCCTCGATGACCTGCTGGCTGGCTTCAAGTCCGGCACCTTCAACAAACTTGAAGTCGAACGGATTACGTTCCCCTCCGGTGCTCAACTGCAGGGCGTCAAGGTCGATCCGAACAATCCCCACGATGTTCAAAGCCTGCTGAATCTCGTCAATAGCCTTTCCTTGCCCGTAAACGCCCCTACAAGCGATTTTACGCCCCACGATGTACCCAATCCCCATCAAGCAGACAAAAACGGCTCTACAAGCCTTAAATTGCTTGAATTGCTCGACAAATACAAACTACTCAACAAAACCCGTTCGTCAGCCACGTTAAAGTCGTATCAGACGCATATCGAAGAATTTTCCCGCTTCGTCAAAAATCGTCAAGTTCATTTAATTGGAAAAGGCGATGTCACGTTATTTCTAGAACATCTCGCCAAATCAAAGAACACACCCCGAACGATTGAAAACAAGATTGCTACCGTTCGAGCCTTGTTCAATTTTGCCATCAAACACGGTTATTACTTTGACAGCAACCCAGCGTCAGGCCGTCAGTTAGTCAGCAAGACCGATAAAATCAAATCAGGCTATGAAATTTACGAACTCGACGAAATCAAAGCATTGTTTAAACTGGAAGAGTTGCGAAAGTATAAGCAATCGCACGAATTTTGGGTGCCGTTGCTTGGTCTTTTGACTGGAGCAAGGGTTGGCGAGATTTGCAAATTAAGTCTTGATGACATCAAGAAAACGTCATCAGGTACAAATTATATCAAAATCAAAGACAGCAAAACGATAGCAGGTGTTCGAGAAATTCCCCTCCATCCGTTTTTGTTTGAACTAGGCTTTCAGGATTTCATCAAAGACAAGAAAAACGGACTGTTTCCGTATCTTATAGAGATTGAAGGACGAGGCAATGGCTCACGAGTCAGTAAGTTTTGGAAACGGCATATGGAACGTTATGATGTAAATCGTGACAGGTTGGTTTTTCATTCATTGCGTAAATTCTTGAATGATTACTTGATGAGCAACGGCATGCCGATTGAGCCACGCTGCCAACTTCTCGGACACGAATTAGATAACGTCAACGTATCAACTTACAGCAATAAGTTTAACGTAGATAAATTAGCAGAGTTAGCTTTTCCCATAATTGATAAGATGTTGATTGAAATTGACATAAAGAGCAAAGCAAACAAGGTCTGAAGTGTATTGTAACCTTACATCAACCTTGTAAATTAAATTGGCCATGCTATTGTCGTGCGCGCTATAAATGACAAAAATTCAGTCATGGGGTAGTTATGAAAGCTTTAGAGAAAAACATTATTAAGTTCAGGACTTACGAAATGGCTTTGATAGTCTTCTATGTTGAGAACTTAAAAAAGCTTGTAATGGGTTCGATCAAAGCAACGTTTCTTATAGCAAAATATCCTGAATGTGATATGTCAAAGCAGAAGAAGGGGCAGGCGTATAATTACGCTTGGGGCTTGCTTGTAAGTAAAAAAATAATTACAGAGGAAGAGGCTAAAGAAATAAAGAAGTTAGTCAATGTTAGAAATAACATTGGGCACGAACCAGAAAAAATGCTTTTCGATGTTTCTCATAGTAAGTTATCAAGAGATTACGCTGAAGCGTTCGGCATCTATTACGACTATGAAGCACTGGAGAAGATTAAAAGCATAAGAGATAAAATATCAAATAATCTGCATAAGCATTTCGTTATTCAATCTTCATTTGATGGCCTTCTGTTTGAAGACCCTGAAAAAGTTTATTTTGACGAGTTGAAGAAGCTAAGAGCGAAGATAAACAAGCAATACGCAAAAAGGCTTGAAGAATTGAAAAAGCCCCGATGAAGGGGCTTTGTTAGTTTTTTGTTTTATTGCTATTCATCGAACTTCCACAAAGTCAACAGAAAATTCAATTAAATCAAATTATTTTTAATCAATCTCAATTATTATTAGTCAATGTTAATTTATCTTAATTAAAGTCAATTATTGCTAATCGTATTTAATTACTTTTAATTAAATTGAATTATTTTTAATTTCGTATCTTGTTTGGTCTTTCTTTATAACTTCAAAACACACCTAATTTGTTTCACAAATTTTTATCAGGCATCACGCACTGCTAGTGCTTTCCTGCTTCGCACAGAAGTCTTATTTCACAAGGTTTACAATAACTTCAAAATCATCAAAACAATGGTTTTACTTGAAAACCAATAAGGTTATATTGCTTTTTTCTTTTCGCCCAACATCATTTCCGAAATTTCCGCGAAATTTTTCTTTCCAAGTTCCTTTAGAATTCTTTAAGTTCTTCTTTCTTTTCTTTCTGTAAGCCCCCTTTGTTCATTCAATCTGTAAGCCACCTTTATTCTATGTTTCATCAAGCCCTGCCCATTTCATAACACCCTATAAGACAGGGTAATTATCCTGATGACACCGTATGATACCATTTTAACAATTTGCTACTAAGTCAGAAGTGCTTATTGCCCGTAGTTTCGAAATTGCTTCCATTTTCTTTTTACAGATAGAACAGACATACCAGAAACCGTTGCGATAGATTGCTGTGTTATCTTCTTACCCTGTCTTTTCAACTCATCAATTGCTCTTACAATCTTCTGCTCTGTATCATGTTGCCTATTGCTGTTCGTGTATGAAGCCCCTAGCGACTGTTTTTCCTGTTGAGTTAGGCTATCCCATTCCCCATCGAAGAAATCGCTTACAGAGCCTCTTGCTTTGCCATTCGTGACGATATTCGCTTTGTTCTTCCACGTCCAAGTGCTGACGCTTTTTGCTATGTAGCCTATTTCTTTTAAACCCAAAACAACAGCCAAGCCCATATTGTATTGTGTAAGCTTTTCCAAAACGGCAAAGTGGAAATCTTTTAGGTTTGTGAAATCGAAAACATTAGCGTAAGCCCAATGTCTTGATAAATCGAACAATTGACAGTTTCTACCCAGGTTTGACACATACTTAGGTTTTTGTTTTTTAAGAAGATGAAAAGGCACATACTCATTCAAGTCGTGTAAGTCGTAAGTCAAACCTGTATCATAAACCGTATAATTACTGCTGTTCGGATTTTTTATAAATACCCCGTTGAAGTTCTCATCTGCTTTTAGCAACTTCGTAAGACCTCGCTCAACGTCATAAGCAAACCTTTTAGGTTTATCGCTTGCTTTATCAAACATCAGGATCGGTGTATTCAATTCATAAAGAAAATGAGCACGCTTCTTTGTGTCTTTGTTTTCGATGATGAGTGTAGGCATAGGAACAACATTGTCTTCAAGAACAAACAATGCTTGATTGACATCCATATCAAAACAAAGATGACTTTGAACTAGATTGTTTGGAGAAATATAATCGAACTGTAAAGCCGTATCACGCTTATAGAATTTACAACCTGTTTCTTGTAAATCATTAGACGCTTTGACTTTGGCTGGAAGTGATTGATTGAATGCTTCTATTGAATTTCTTGATGTTGTGATTAACATAATTGTTTCCTCTTCTTGTTATTTCTCTCAAGAAGAAACAGCCAAATTATTTACACAACACTATTGACTTTATACAATTTTTTGCTTTAATAACTTTACCTGTTTCTTTTGGACAACTAAACAGATAACAGAAAAGCCAGAGAAGTCAATGACCTTACTGGCTTTTTTTATTTGTTTCTCAAAAGGACATACTGTCCTTCAACCTGGTGCTTTGTCTTTTTTATTCAATGGCAAGCATTAAACAAAAAAGCCAAAGTGATATTAAAGTCTTACCCGTCCCCTCAAAAACCCCGCTCGCTCCGCTCTTGGAAATTTCATTTCCTTTTTGCTTTCGCACCCATCACACAATCCAATTGCTCTTACATAACGGAAAAACCACAATCAGCTCTTAAAGCAATACTTTTCGCTTATCCCATAACTTTTTACTTTTCGGCGTGTATTTCTATAATGCTTATCCCATAACCAAAATGGCAAAGCTAACATACTTAAACTATAACCGTTTGGCGTTTTCATTATGCTTAAAGCAAAAAATTTTCAATTAAACTGTAAATTTTTCGTTATCCAAGAAATTGGATGTGTTATGTAGTAATCAAGATATGCCTTAAGCTATAAATAGATAGTAAAGTAATATGGCTTAAAACAAAATAGACTGGCATAGCATAACAACTTAAACCATAACCTTTTAAGGAGGATGGCAATAAATTTGACAAGTGATGTTAAAATCTATGTGATATTTTCAGTAGTCAAGTGTTGACATTATAAAAAATCAAAACCCTCTGAAGTTACACAGCTCATGCCCCTATGGGAGCGAAAGGCCCGCCAAACCGTTGGCAGGTAAGGTTTTCAAGATATTTCTAAATCTAAAAACGTTTTGCCACAAGAAACATTGACTTTTTCTCTTTTATTTTCCATCCATCCCCCAAAAGCGTAGCGTATGGTTTTGGTAGGGTTCCAAGGGAAGGTGAAACCTTCCCTTGGCTCACTGGAATTTTGAAGCGAAGCGAAAAAAATTCCGTAGTGAGTTACGCCAAAGGCGTTACGTCTATCAATCTAAAACTATTTGTTCTAGTTGACTTCTTTATACGTTCTGCGAAGCTATGTTAAAAACGGAGAATAAAAAATGGCTTACGCAATCATAAGAACAAAGAAGCATAAAAACTTCGGCAGTATCAAACGCTGTGAAAATCATCAATGTCGTAAAGTAGAAGTATCAAACGCAGACAAGAGCAAAAGCATAAAACTACTTTTAGGCTCTAATGATTTTACAGCCGTGATGAAAAATCATTACGAAGAGTATTCTAAAACGAAGAAGATAAGAAAAAACGCAGTGCTAGGATTAGAAATACTATTGACAGCAAGCCCTGAATTTTTCGCCGAAAACAAAAGTAAACTCTTGGCCTGGGTTAAAGAGAATGTTAATTTTTTGAAGAAAGAATACGGAGAGGAAAACATTGTTTTCGCTAATTTACAATTAGACGAAAAAACGCCTCATATCTCGGCAATGGTAAAACCGATAGATAACAAGGGAAAGTTAAATTGTAGCTACTTCGTAGGCTCGAAAGAACGACTGACAAAACTACAAACAGACTACGCTGACGCAATGTCTTGTTTTGGTCTGCAACGAGGCGTAGCAGGTTCAAAAGCAAAGCACGAAACGATAGCAAAATACTACAATAAATTAAATCACCTAGAAGAATTAGAACAGAAGATAGAAGAGCAAAGCAATGCTCTGTATGAACTCAAAAAGCACGCAAAACCAAGCCCAAAGTGCTAATTTCGTGCTATGGTAGCAGAAGTGGTAGCAATTTTTTAACTCTCTACTGCTACAAGTCATTGATTGTATTGACGTTTAGGTAGGTTCTCAAATTGTCCCTCCCTCTCCGCCAGAACCAGACATTGAAGCCCTGAGCAATCAGGGCTTTTTTGTTTTGTCCTTACGCTTCACCCCTTCCCCTTTTGCGCCTACCATTACCTTCCACACCTAACCCAAGCCGCGCCCGCATGAGCCATCTGGTCAACTACGTCAACGCCATCCAGGGATCGCCTTCTCCACGTCGCGCTCGACTGCAAAGCTCCAGCCGGAACAGTTGGACCGACCAGGGTCACACGGTTGTCTCGGAACAGCAGGCCTATGTTTTTGACGATGGAGCCATCGTCACGCGAATGACGGAACAGGACGATTTCCCGAGCGAGGCCGCCT
Source organism: Chromobacterium sp. LK1 (assembly GCF_001043555.1). Taxonomy (NCBI): domain Bacteria; kingdom Pseudomonadati; phylum Pseudomonadota; class Betaproteobacteria; order Neisseriales; family Chromobacteriaceae; genus Chromobacterium; species Chromobacterium sp. LK1. Next base: position 83,477 of record NZ_LDUI01000025.1, read on the forward strand.
GCACCGAATGTTGGATCCGCTACGAAGTGACGCGCCAAGCTCCTGGCGCTCCCATCCATCCCACTCAAGTCAGCTTCAACAGTGCATGCCGGGAAGCCTATTGGCGGCGCTACTTCGCATCCTGAACGCCGCCAGCCCAACCACCCTTCACACCAGCATTCTCCCCATCCAGGCGCCATCACCGCGCCGGCAAGCGCCCCACTCATTCATTGCCGCTACGGCCAAGCCAGTCCAAACAGACCCCCATAGCGGCAACAGCCCGCACCCCACCTCAGCCCGCCTTCGCCAACATGCAAGCCGACAGAACACTCACAGCACACTGGAACAGGCTTATCCGGACCGTTCCAAGACTCACCAAGGGTGCAAGCCAATTTCAATATAATAAATATATTCACATTAAAAACAGTCAACACATACAAGCCGAGACCCAATCGAGAATGCAATAAACAATCAAAAATGTTTACCACATATTTACAAAACAATAATTGACCCTTTAGCAGGTGTAGGGTTTTCAATAAAACAGCCTGCTGCAAGTTGGTTTAAGCAAGTCAAACATCAGCTGCCGACAGGCATTTACTTCCATGGTTAGTAATTGATCAGCTAAAGGAGAGTCAACATGAACATAACTATTCTTGGTTGTGGCCACGGTGGACAAGCGCTTGCAGCCCAACTGACCTTGCTCGGCAATACCGTTACGCTCCATGCGGATGAAAGCCATCCTGGGCATCTGCACACTATCCGCAATAACACCATCACTCTACAAGGCAAGCTAAAAGCCAGTGCCAGGTTAGAACTACTGACCACCGATATCGAGCTGGCTTTACTGGGCGCCGAGGTGATCTACTTATCGCTCCCCACCCATGCTCACCTGCCTCAATTCAGGAAAATGCTGCCTTTCCTGAAAAAAGGACAGATCGTCATTACCTTGGCCGGTAACTTCAGCTCACTTTATTTTCATCAAGAGTTGGTCAAAGCCGGCAAGGAGCGTGACATCCACCTTGCCGACATCGCCTCACTGCCTTACGCCTGCCGCGCCCAAGAGGGCGGCGAGGTCAACATTATCGATATCAAGCAAAAAATTGATATCGCCGCCATGCCCGCATGCAATACTTCATACATTAAAAATAAGATAGCTGGACACTTTCCTTCGCAATTGCAAGCCAGCACCAACATACTGGAAATGGGGCTCAATATCACGAGTGCCATCAGCCACCCTACCCTAATGGTGACCAATGCCGGCCGGATAGGCAAAGGCGGAGCTGATTTCTATTTTTACAAGGAGGGCATCAGCCGCGACATCGCCAATATCATTGCTACCCTGGACGCTGACCGGATGAAAATAGGTGAGATTTATGGCTTCAGGATGCCCAGTTACCTGGAGCTGATGAATCGGTTTTATGCTTACAGCTATACATCTTATTACGATTTTTTCACCCAATCCCCGGCTCACAACACGCTCAAGCTTTGCCCAGTCTCAATGCAAGAGCGCTATCTTTCTCAAGACATTCCCTATGTGATGCTGCCTTGGTATAGCTTGGGTCTGCATGCCGGATATGAATCCAACGTAATGAAGTCATTGATCTACTTCTCTTCGGTATTGAACGATACTTGCTATTTTTCGCAAGGACGGGCGATTGCCAGCGACTTCTTCGACGGAATGGACCTAATCGACATCAAGCATTACTTAAGCAACGGCAGACTACCCCTCGCCGCCTGATGTCGTAACAGGCCAAACCAACCCGACTGCCATCCCGCCACACCTATCGGCCCCGCCACGGCAAGTGTCGGGGCCATCACACACAGGCTTGTTGCTCATGCACACCCCGTCCCAGCGCCCTTTTCTCGGTAAAATCAAGCACTTCCATAAAGCCATTTTATTCATGCTGATCGCCTACGCCAGCATTGTCATCATGGGAGTGTTCGTCAAAGTCTCCTCCAGCAATATTCCTCCCAGCCAAATTTTGTTTTTCCGGTTTTTCATCGGCCTGCTATTTATCTTGCCCTTCGTGTTCAACAGCTCCCAGTTCAATTTCAAGATGCACAACTTCAAATACAGCCTACTGAGAAACGCGGCCGGACTACTCAGTATGCTGCTCATGTTCTACAGCCTGAAATACCTGCCGGTGTCCACCGCCATCCTGCTGACCAATACCTCGACGCTGTTCGTGCCGCTGTTCATGCTGCTCATCTTCAAGAACAGAACCTCCTGGTCCACCATCTTGTGCACGGTGCTGGGCTTTGCCGGCATTTGCATCATCTTTTACACGCCGCAAGCCGAAATCAACAGCCTGTATCTGTCGATAGGAGTATTGAGCGCCGCCTTTGCCGCGCTGGCCTATATCGGCATCAAGCAACTGAGCAAGGACCATTCCGCACTAGAAATCATTTTCTATTTCTATGCCAGCAGCAGCATCGCCATTCCGCTATTCACCGCCTACGGCTGGGTATGGCCCTCCTGGACAGATACGCTGTCCTTGCTGATGGTGGGGATTTTCGGCCTGGCCTTTCAGATCTTCATCACCAAGGCCTTCAAGCTGTCCGATATCAGCGAGATCACGCCCTTCATCTTCACTGGCGTCATTCTGTCCGCGCTATCCGACTGGCTGGTCTGGAGCAATGCTCCCAGCGGCCGTTTCTGGGTTGGCGCCGCGGTGATCGTGCTCTCCGTCAGCTTGCTGGCCAAACTGAAAGCCCCGGAACAAACCGCCACCCTGCCGCGATAGCTTCTCCGCCTCCTGGTCAAGGCATAACTTCGGCATGATCCGATGTGCTGCCTTGACCCTCCCGCCTCAACCCGTAACAATCTCCGCGAGTCAGCTCATCCACCGTCTATTGGGGTGACGGCCCAATACCAACGAGTCTCTGCCAGCCCGACAGGGCAGGCGGATGGCGGGGAGGTGCTATGCACCTACCGGTTGCCTGTATCCGGTCTGTCAGCCCTGTCATTCGCCTGCCGCACCCATTTGGCAGTACGACGGGCTGGCACAAAACCCGCTTTTCCCTGATCCGCATGCGCCAGCGCTCTCCGCCCCCCCTGAATGCCGTTGTCAAACCACGGCGCCAGAAGCCCGCCAAGGAGCCTGACATCGTACCGGTACCGCGCCGCTGTGCCATGAGGGCAGCACTTCGCCGGCAAGTCACTGCGCATATTGCCGGAGCCATTCCTGCAGCGGATAGTGGTGGCTGACACAGGCAGGGGCGGTGTTACCTCCCGCTACACCACGCCGGCAATGAAAAACGGACCGAAGCCCTGGGGCAACGGTCCGTTTTCGCATCCAGCCGATGGCGCCGGCGCCTGGCTCACTGCAGCAGATCGCCATCCTCGGATTTGGGGGATCGGCTTAGCAAGCCCTGCACCACTTGCTGCGGGTCATGACCCTGGTAGAGCAGGCCGCAGACCGCGGCGGTGATGGGCATGTCCACTTCCAGCCGCTCCGCCATGGTCAGCACTTCGCGGGCGGTGGCCACGCCTTCGGCGACATGGCCCAGTTCCTGCAGCACTTGCGCCAGCGGCTTGCCTTCGGCCAGTTTCAGACCCACCTGGCGGTTGCGCGACAGCGCGCCGGTGCAGGTGAGGATCAAGTCGCCCATGCCGGCCAGGCCCATCATGGTGTGCTGGCTCGCGCCCAGCGCGGTGGCCAGGCGGGTGATTTCGGCCAGGCCGCGAGTGATCAACGCGGCGCGGGCGTTCATGCCGTATTCCAGGCCGTCGGCCACGCCGGTGGCGATGGCCATCACGTTCTTGACCGCGCCGCCCACTTCCACCCCCACCAGGTCGGCATTGGCGTACAGGCGCAGCAGCGGGCTGTGCAGATCGCGCGCCACTTGGCGGGCGAAGGCTTCGTCGTCGGAGGCGATGGCCGCCGCCGCCGGCAAGCCCTGAGCCACTTCTCGCGCGAAGCTGGGGCCGGACAGCACGCCGCAGCGGTGGTTGGCCGGCAGTTCCTCGGCCACCACTTGGTGCGGCAGCAGGCTGGAGCCGGCTTCGAAGCCCTTGCAGGCCCATAGCAGCGGCGGCAGTTGCGAGGACAGGGCGGTCAGCGCCCGCAGCGTGGGACGCAGCCCGGCCATCGGCGTGACGATGAGGATGAGTTCGGCGTCGTGGATGGCGCGCGGCAGTTCCGCGGATAGCTTGAGCGCATCCGGGAACGGGCAGTCGGGCAGATAGCGCCGATTGACGCGGTTGGCGGCCAGTTCGGCCACTTGGTTGGCGTCGCGCGCCCACAGCGTCACTTGGTGATGACGGGCAAAGGCGATGGCCAGGGCGGTGCCCCATGCGCCAGCGCCCAGGATGGCCAGTTTCATGCGTAGCCCTTACAAGCCCCAGAGGTCGGTAATACGAGCATAGCCGATGCTGCCGTCGCGGTGGCGCACTTTGACCCAGCCGCCCTTGGGCGGGTCTTGCAATTCCACCACGCCATCCTTGGGCACGGTATAGGCCAGCGGGCCGTCGTTGGCCGGAGTGGCGCGCACTTCGGCCTTGTCGACCGTGATCAGCAGCCAACGCTGTTTGGATAGCGCGGCCGCCGGAATCCAGGCGATGCCGCCGGTGGCGTCGCGCACGCGCGACCATTCCTTCTGGCTGCTCAGCACTTCCACCGGATAGTAGCGGCTCACCACGAACAGTTTCTTCGAGGTGAGCGCCGGCGCCTCGTACAGCGCCACGCCGGTTTCCTTGACCGAGCGAAACTCAAGAGCGGCCGCGCTGTGGGCCAGCAGGCCCAGGCTCAGCGCCAGCGGGTATACGAGGCGTTTCATCACTGGTTTCGCCTCAGGCGTTGCCGGCTTCGGCCAGTTGCGCACGCTGCTGCATGTACAGGGCTTCGAAGTTGATCGGCGACAGCAGCACCGGCGGGAAGCCCGCGCGGTTCACTACGCTGGACACGGCTTCGCGCGCGTAGGGGAACAGGATGTTGGGGCAAGCCACGCCCAGGATCGGGTCGATGTCTTCGGTCGGCACGTTGCGGATCTGGAAGATGCCGGACTGGCCCACTTCGCACAGGAACATGGTTTTTTCCGGCAGCTTGGCGGTCACGGTCACGGTCAGGGTGACTTCGTAGTAGCCATCGTCCAGCTGCTTGCCTTCGCTGGCCAGCTGCATGTCGATTTCCGGCTGTTCTTGCTCCAGGAACACCTGCGGCGCGTTCGGCACTTCCAGGGACATGTCCTTCACATAGATCTTCTCGATAGAGAACGCCGGTTGCAGCTCTTGTTGTTCGCTCATGTCTTTTCTCACACGGAGGCCGCTCGCAAGCGGCCGGTTTTGGAATGGTGTAAACAGGCCTGCATCATCGCACGAAAGCGGTTCAGGGCCAACCGCCCGCAAGCCGGGGCTTGATCGCGGGCAAGCGGGCTCAATCGGCCAGCAGCAGGTCCAGCTTGCCGGCCTGGTTCAGCGCGATCAGGTCGTCACAGCCGCCGACGTGGGTGTCGCCGATGAAGATCTGCGGCACGGTGCGGCGGCCGGTCAGATCCATCATTTTGTCGCGCTCGACCGGGTCCAGGTCGATGCGGATTTCCTTGATGTCGGCCACGCCCTTGGCGGACAGTACTTGCTTGGCGCGGATGCAGTAGGGGCAGACCGCGGTGGTGTACATGGTTACGGGTTTCATCAATGGCTCTCGCGGGTTCGGGCGCTCCGGCGAGGAGCGCAAAACCCGATATTATACGCGCGCCGCGCGCGCCGAAACCGTCAATCCGCCGCCAGCTTATTTGGCGGCTTCGAACTGATCGATCAGATCGGCGACGATCTGATCCATCGCCTTGCCCATTTCCGGCGCGCGCGGGCTGTTGACGATCACCGCCAGCGCCAGCCGGCGGCCATCCGCGCCCAGCCAGTAGCCGGCCAGCGCCTTGACGTCCTTGAGGGTGCCGGTCTTCATCCGCAGCCGTGGGCCTTGATCGGCGAAGCGTTTTTTCAGGGTGCCGTCTTCACCGGCGATGGGCAGGCTGGCCAGGAATTCGCTGGCGTAGGGGCCGCGCGCGGCATTGAGCAACACCTGCCCCATTAGCCGCGCGCTCACGCGTTCGCGGCGCGACAGACCGGAGCCGTTCTCCAACACCAGCGTCTCGTCGGAAATGCCGTTGGCCGCCAACAACCGCCGCACCGCGTGTTCGGCGTTGGCACGGGTATCCTCGCCACCGCCGCCCTCCTTGCCCAGGGTCAGGAACAAGGTGCGCGCCATGGTGTTGTTGCTGTATTTATTGATATCGCTGATCGCCACGGTCAGCGGCTGGGAGTCGTGCCCCGCCAGTTCCCGCGCGCCGGCCGGCACCCGTCCCTGTCCGGCGCCCTTGGGCCCGGCTCCGCCCAGCGCTTGCCACAGCGCGGCGAAGTCCTGGCTGGCGAAGGCATCGTGGTCCAGCACGTTGACGAAGGTCTTGGCGCCGTCGCAGCTGGCGGGCAAGGTGCCGCTGACGGTGACGGAATTGGCGTCGTTGCTGATCGTGGCGTAGCGGCGCACATCGGAGCAGTCGTTCGGGCCGCCCTGGCCGCCGGCCTGCAGCTTGGCATTGACGCGGACGCCGGCCAGCGGCGGGTCCAGCGCCACGCGCGCGCCGGCGGCGTCGACATAAAAGTTGAGCCAGGCCACTTTCAGATTGGTCAGGTGGCTGTCCGGCTCCACGGTAAACGCACGGCCCAGGTCTTCGTCGAAGTCATGGGCGCTGGAAATGCCCTTGAACGCGCTCTTGTCCAGTAGCAGGCGGCCGTCTATCTGTTTGACGCCGCGCAGCCGCAGCTCATACAGCAGTTTGAGCAGGCTATCGTTGTTGAAGCGCGGATCGCCGGCGCCCAGCCAGTAAAGATCTCCTTGCAAGGCGCCGTCGCGCAGCGGCGCGGCGGACCAGAGGCCGGTATGCCAGTGATAGCCGGGCTTGAGCAGGTTCAACGCGCTCCAGCTGGTGATCAGCTTCATGGTGGAGGCTGGGTTGACCGCATTGTCGGCGCGGTGGCCGGCCAGCGTCTTGCCGCTTTCCACCGGCGCGGCCCAAACCGCCACTTCTTCCGGCTTGAGGCCATGCAGGTCCATGGCGAAAGCGGGCCAGGCCGTCAGCAGCAGGCAGCCGGCCAATAGGGATTTCTTGGGAGTAGCGTTCATTCGGCGATCACATGTCTTGTGGGTCTACATCCAGCGACCAGCGCAGGCCGCGGCCATGGCGCTTGGCCACCGCGTCCAGCTGTGGCAGCAGTTGATTCAAAAAGGCGTGCAGCGCTTGCCGCTGCGGCGCTTCCAACACCAGCTGGGCGCGCTCGCGATTGGCCAGCCTCACCATCAGCGCCGGCGCCGGGCCGGAGATCAGCACTTGCGCACTCAGGGGCTCGGCCAGCCGGCGCGCCTCGGCCAAGAAGGCGGTGGCTTGTTCCAGGCTGGGGCTGTCGGCGCGCAGCAAGGCCTGATAGGCGCAGGGCGGGAAGCCGGCGATGCGACGCTCGTCCAACAAGGTGTTGGCGTAGCCGTCGAAATCGTGGCGCGCCAAGGCCTGGTATAGCTCATGATCCGGCCATTGGGTCTGGATCAGCACTTCGCCGGGGGCATCGGCGCGGCCGGCGCGGCCGGCCACTTGCATCAGTTGCGCGAACAGCCGTTCGGAGGCGCGGAAATCCGCGGAGTACAGACCGCCGTCCGCTCCCAGCGCCACCACCAGCGACAGGGTGCCGAAGTCGTGGCCCTTGGCCAGCATCTGGGTGCCCACCAGCATGTCGACCTCGCCGGCGTGCACTTTGCGGTAGATATCGTCCCAGGCTTCCTTGCGGCTGGTGGTGTCGCGGTCTATGCGCAGAATGCGCGCAGTGGGGAATAGGCGCGTCAGCGCCGACTCCAGCCGCTGGGTGCCCTCGCCCAGCGGTTTGATGTCGGGATTGCCGCAGTCCGGGCAGGCGCGCGGCACCGCTTCTTCCCAACCGCAATGGTGGCAACGCAGCTTGCGCTCCAGCAGGTGCACAACCAGCTTGGCGGAGCAGCGCGGGCAGCCGCTGGTCCAGCCGCAATCGGTGCAAGCCACCACCGGCGCGAAGCCGCGGCGGTTGATGAACACCAAGCTCATTTCGCCGCGCGCCAGGCGCTGGCGCAATGCTTCGATCACCGGTTCGGACAGGCCTTCGGCCAGTTTTTGCCGCCGCACGTCGACCAAGCGGACATCCGGCAGCCTGGCCGCGCCATGCGCGCGCCGGCTCAGGGAGAGCCGGCGATAACGGCCGGCTTCGACATTGGCCATGGTTTCCAGGCTGGGCGTGGCCGAGCCCAGCAGGATGGGCACAGCGGCCCGGCGCGCGCGCCAGATCGCCAGATCGCGCGCATGGTAGCGCAGGCCATCCTGCTGCTTGAAGGAGCCGTCGTGCTCCTCGTCCACCACGATCAACCCCAGGCGCGGCAGCGGAGTGAACACGGACAAGCGGGTGCCTATCACCACATCGGCGCGGCCTTGCCAGCCATCGAGCCACCCCTTCAGGCGCTCGCCATCGGCCAGGTGGCTGTGCTGCACAGCGATGCGGCTGGCGGGAAAGCGCTGGGTGAAGCGGGTGATCAGTTGCGGGGTCAGATTGATTTCCGGCACCAGCACCAGCACTTGGCGGCCAGCAGCCAGATGATCCGCGATCAGTTGTAGATAGACTTCGGTCTTGCCGCTGCCGGTAATGCCGTGCAGCAGCCAAGGTTGATAGCCCGCCTGGCCACGCAAGGCATCCAGCGCGGCCTGTTGTTCTTCGTTCAGTTCGGGGCTGTCCGCCACCCGCAAGGGCGCCGCTTCCGGTTCCACGCGGTGGATCTTGTCTTCCGCCAGCCAGTCCGCCAGCACTTTGCCGGCCTGCGGCGTCACCGCCTTGGCGGCGGCAAGCGTCAGCGGGCCATCCTGCAACGCCTGCCATAGCGCCAGCCTGGCGCGCTGGCGCGCCGGCGGCGCTTCCGCCTCGCCCAGCGGCGTCAACGCGTAGGGCCGTTCGTCCGGCAATTGGATATCCCGTGGCTCGCGCAGGCCGGTGGGCAAGGCGGTGAACAGGGTCTGGCCCAGTGGATGGTGGTAGTAATCGGCGGCGAAGCGAACCAGGGCCATGAAGTCTTCCGGCAACGGCGGCAGGCCGCTCAGCACCGCGTCTATGCTTTTGAGCTTGGCCGGCTCGATACCCTGCTGAGGTATATCCGTGACAACCACGCCACAAAGCCGGCGCGGTCCGAAGGAAACCGCCACTCTTTGCCCAATCATGACAGACAACTGGGTCAGGTAGCTGAACGTACCTGGCAGCGGCACATCCACGGCCACTTGCACAATGCTGTGTTGCCCCATCCGGAGCGCTCCCGAAGACAAATGCTGTTGTGACAAGGCTTTGCGGCCACTGTGCACAGATGCTGTGGATAACTTTGTGAACAAGATGCCGGTCTACCGCCGAAATGGCGCTAGAACAGCGTTTCCATTAGATTGCACAAAAATTAATCAATAATTTTTTCCTTTATTTTCAAAGACTTAAATTGCTGAAAAAAACATGAGCAATCGGCTTGACAAGGACTGGAACTCTGACTAGGAGATGTGCATAACTCCGAGAACAACTACCGTTCTTCTTGTCAATATCCTTATTAACCCAAGTGCAAAAATGCAATCCGGCCACAGGCGAACCATCGGCCGGACAAGCATCGATACCCCGGCGCGCGCCAAGCGGCGGCGAGGGAAAAGTTAAATTTTCTGTTGAAAAAACAAATCCTTTTCCACTTGCGGCGCTAATAGCAGCTGGCGATGGCTTCACAGTCTGATAAGGCGGGCTTTAATGCCCGCCGCCATGCTCCAGCCTGGTGCAGCGGCGCATGGGAAACGCGCCGGTCGGCAAAAACATGCAAATGAACTGGCGCCGGTTTCAGCCGGCGGCGTGATATGGCCGCGACAAGCGATGCACCGCTTCAACCAACGCGCCGGCGTGCTCCGGCTTGACGTGCTGGGAGATGCCGTGGCCTAGATTGAAGACATGACCGCTGCCGGTGCCGTAGCTGGCCAGGATGCGCGCCACTTCGCGCTCGATGGCGGCGGGCTCGGCGAACAGCGCATTGGGATCGAAATTGCCTTGCAGCGCCACTTTGCCGCCCACCCGCGCGCGCGCGGCGCCCAGGTCCGTGGTCCAGTCCAGGCCCACGCAGTCGGCGCCGATGGCCGCGATCTCTTCCAGCCACTGCCCGCCGCCCTTGGTGAACACGATCACCGGCACGCGGCGGCCGTCGGCCTCGCGTTTCAAGCCGGCGACGATCTGGCGCATATAGGCCAGCGAGAACTCACGGTAGGCCGCCTGGGTCAGCGCGCCGCCCCAAGTGTCGAAGATCTGCACCGCTTGCGCGCCGGCGTCGATTTGGGCGTTCAGGTAGTCGATCACGGTGCGGGCGTTCACATCCAAGATGTGATGCAGCAGTTCCGGACGGCTGTAGAGCATGGCCTTGACGTGGCGGAAGTCATCGGAGCCGCCGCCTTCAATCATGTAGCAGGCCAGGGTGAACGGGCTGCCGGAGAAGCCGATCAGCGGCACGCGGCCATCCAGCGCCTTGCGGATGCTGGACACGGCGTCGAAGACATAGCTCAGCTTGTCCAGCGCCGGCACCGCCAGCGCGCGAACCGCGGCTTCGTCGCGCAACGGACGCTCGAACTTGGGGCCCTCGCCTTCGGCGAAATACAAGCCCAGGCCCATGGCGTCCGGCACGGTCAGGATGTCGGAGAACAGAATGGCTGCGTCCAGCGGGAAGCGCTCCAGCGGCTGCAAGGTGACTTCAGTGGCGTAGTCAGGACTGGTGCACAGGCCCATGAAACTGCCGGCCCGGCTGCGAGTGGCGCGGTACTCCGGCAAATAGCGGCCCGCCTGGCGCATCATCCAGATCGGGGTGTATTCGACGGGCTGGCCAAGCAGCGCGCGCAGGAAGGTATCGTTCTTGAGCTGGGTCATGCGGCAATCAGTCCTGAATGACGAAAAAATAGAGCGTCATTATACCCGACTCCCCCGGCCCAGTCCCCCCGCTTGGCGGCGCGCCTCAGCACGGCTAAGCTATGCGCCATGAAGAAAACCGTACTCTTGTCCTGGAGCAGCGGCAAGGACAGCGCCTGGGCGCTGCATGTGCTGCGCCAGGACCCCGATGTCGAAGTGGTCGGGCTGTTCACCACCGTCAACCAGGCCTTCCAGCGCGTGGCCATGCACGCGGTCCGCGTCGAACTGCTGTGCGAACAGGCGGCGGCGCTGGGCTTGCCGCTGCGCCAGCTGAGCATCCCCTACCCTTGCAGCAACGAGGATTACGCCAGCCGGATGGCGGAATTCGTCAGCGCCTGCCGCGCCGACGGCGTCAGCCATATGGCGTTTGGCGACCTGTTCCTGGAGGATGTGCGCGCCTACCGCGAGCGCAATCTGGCCGGCAGCGGCATTGAGCCGCTCTTTCCGCTGTGGGGCCTGCCCACCGCCGAGCTGGCGCAGACCATGTTGCGCGGCGGCCTGAAAGCCAGGCTGACCTGCCTGGACCCGCGCAAGCTGCCGCGCGAGCTGGCTGGCCGCGACTTTGGCCAGGCTTTGCTGGATGCCTTGCCGCCGGACGCCGACCCATGCGGCGAATACGGGGAATTCCACTCCTTCGCCTGGGATGGACCGATGTTCCAGCGCCCGGTAGCGCACACCGTGGGCGAAACAGTGGAACGGGATGGATTTGTGTTCACGGACTTGCTGCCGCAGGAGTCTCAGCGCGGATAAAACCACAGTTCCTTGCGCTGCAACGGGGTTTCCTTGGGCAGCAGAGGGTTGGGCAATTCGATGATGCGCCGTTGCGCCAGGTTCAAGGCGCGCAAGCGCGGACCGTTGAAACGCAGGAACAGCTTGTCGAAGCTGCCGTCCTTGATGGCGACTTCCAGGCCCTGGGTCAAGGCCCGCGCCAGCTCCGGCCGGCGCGGCGACACGAAGAAGTAAAACGCCGCCGGGTAATGCAGCACCACGTAAGAATCCAACGCCAGGCCTTTGGCGGCGTCGGACTCCAGCTCCTGCCCCACCTCGATCACGCTGCGCGGGAAATAGTCGAAACGCCCCTGGCGCAGCATGGCGAACAGCGGCAGGTACAGGGGGCTGGCCACCACCGGCAAGCCTGCGCCGCGCAGAATCTGGGTATCCGGCCAATCCTGCCCCTGGCCTGCGCTCAGCGCCTTCAGATCCGCCAGCGTGAACACCTTTTCAAACAGCCGGGCGCGCTTTTGCGACACCAGCGGCACCCGCCAGCCTATCAAGCCCTTATAGAGCGGGATGCGCACCGGCAGGGCCTTCTGTTCGCGCTCGCGGCTGCTCATGCCCCAGAACAAATCCACGCCGGCATCGCCGTGCGCCATCTGTTCCAGCGCCCGCCCCTGGTTCATGTCCAGCGCGCTGCTCAGCTCGCAACTAAGTTTGGCCTCGCCGCAGGCCAGTTGCAACAAGGCCTGCATATAGGGCAGATGCGGGTCCTGCTCCCCGGACACCAAGGCGTAGCGGATCGACAGCCCTTGCCCCTGCGCCCATGGCGCCAAGCAGCACAATAGCAGCCAGATCAAGACTCGCATCGCACTCCGTTCCCAGAACAAGGACCGCCTCCGGCCACGTTTCATAATAGCCCCAGCCCACCCAGCAAGGCGCCGGCCAGCAACAGCCACAAAGGGTTGAGCGCGGTGCGCCAAGCCGCCAATGCCACCGCGCCGCACAACAACCAGGCGCCGACGCTGGCGTTGGCCGCCTGGCTCAACAACAGGGCGCTAGCCGCCACCAGCCCTATGGTCAGCGGCGCCAGCCCACGCTGTATCGCCAGCGTCAGCGGCGCCTGCCGATAGCGCTGCCACCAGCGCGCCACGTAAAAACTCAGGATGGACGATGGCCCGCAAATGCCCAGCATGCTGACCACGGCACCGGACACCCCGGCCACATGCCAACCGATCAGACAGACCACCAGCACATTGGGGCCGGGCGCGGCCTGGGCGATGGCGAACAACGCGGCGAATTCGCGCGCGTTCATCCAGCCTTGCTCCACCACCAAGCGCTGCAGCTCGGGTATCAGCACATTGGCGCCGCCCACCGCCACCAGCGACAGCATGGAAAACTGCCACAGCAGCGTCAGCAGTATCATGCGCCCTCCTTCGGGCGGTCGCGCCAGGCCAAGCCTATGGCGACCGGCGCCAACAAGAGCAGCGCCCACAGCAAGGGCAATTGCCATATTCCCAGCGCGCAGAAGGTCAAGGCGGCCACCAGCCCGCACCACAGCTTGCGCTCGATGCGCGCCAGCAAGCGCAGACCCATCGCTGCTATCAGGCCAGCGGCGGCGGAAACCAGGCCATGCAGCACGTTCTGCACCAACGGCAGCTGGCGGTAATGGCCATAAAAGGACGCCAGCAGCAGCACAATGACCATGGGCGCCAGCAATAGCCCGGCGATGGCGGCGGCGGCTCCGCCGACGCCGTGAAAACGACTGCCCACCGCCACCGCGACATTGACGATATTCGGCCCCGGCAACACTTGACCCAGGCTCAGCATCACGGCGAAGTCCGCTTCGCTCAGCCAGCGGCGGCGCAACACCATCATCCGGTGCGCCTGCGGCAGCACGCCGCCGAAGCCGGTCAGGCCGATAGAGAAAAAGCCCGCGAACAATTCACGCCGGCTGGGCGTCCGCAAATCCGGCTCCATCCCCGTCTCTCCCTCGCCATTGCTTTAATGTATGCAAGCTACGCCGATGCGCACTCGCGCTCAAACGAAAATCGTTGACAAGCCCTGTCAATAAAACTCACAACCCGCCCAGGCGTTGCAGAATGAAGTCTATGAACACCCGCAACTTGGGCAAAGGCTGGCGGTCCGGCAGATAGATCAGGTGCATGGGCTTGGGCGGCGGCAGGCAGCCTGGCAGCAGCTCCACCAGCCGTCCGGCCGCCACGTCGTCGCCGAGCAGCGCCTCGGCCTGCAGCACGATGCCGCCGCCGGCCAGCGCCACCATGCGCAGCGCCTGGCCGTGGTTGGAGTGGAAGCGGCTGGCGCGCCCCCACTCGCCCGCGCCCAGCAACTCCCAGCCATCATCCTTGCGCCATAGTGAGAAGCCCAGACAATCATGCGCGGCCAGATCCGCCGGCGTCCGCGGCACGCCTTTGCGCGCCAGATAGGCCGGCGCCGCCGCCACCATCATCCGGTAGGGCTGCAATGGCCGGGCCACCAGACCGGAGTCCGGTAGTTGACCGATGCGGAAAGCGGCATCGTAGCCATCGGCCACCAGGTCGACCAGGTCGTCGGACAAGCTCAGGTCCACGGTGATATCCGGATAAGCTTGCATGAACTCGGCCAGCAGGCCGGCCAGGCGCAGCGAACCGAAGGTCACCGAGGCGTTGATCCGCAGCACGCCGCGCGGCGCGCCGCTCATCAACTCGGCGCCGCTTTCCGCCGCGCGAATTTCCGCCAGAATGGATTGGCAACGCTGGAAATAGTGCCGGCCCAGTTCGGTCAGTTGTTGCCGGCGCGTGGTGCGCGCCAGCAGGCGGCCGCCCAGCCGCTGCTCCAGGCTGGCGATATGCTTGCCCACCATGGGTTGGGACAGGCCGTGCGCCTCCGCGGCCGCGGTGAAGCTGCCGCGCTCCACCACGGTCACGAACAGTTCCATGCTCAATAGGCGATCCATGCCATTCATAACCCATGGTTTTCAATCTTGTTCATCTTAGCGGATTAATCCGTGCACCGCGCGGGCGCAAAATGATCGGGTCTTGTACTTGTCCGGGAGATTCCCCATGAAAAAGATCCTCATCGTCGGTGCCCACGGCACCTTGGGCCAGGCCATCAGCCAAGCGCTGTCCCACCATCAACTGATCAAGGCCGGCAGCCGCCGCGGCGAGGTGCTGGTGGATCTGACCGACGGCGCCAGCGTCCACGCGATGTTCGAGCGCACCGGCAAGGTGGACGCCATCATCAGCGCCACCGGCAAACTGCATTTCGGTCCATTGGCGGAAATGAGCGCCGAGCAGTTCCGCATCGGCCTCAACGATAAGCTGATGGGCCAGGTGGAACTGACGCTGATCGGTCAGCATTATCTGAACGAAGGCGGCTCCATCACGCTGACCAGCGGCATCGTCAGCGAGCAGCCCATCCGCTTCGGCAGCAATGCCAGCGCGGTGAATTCGGCGCTAGAGGGCTTTGTGCGCGGCGCGGCGGTGGAATTGGACCGCGGCCGCCGCATCAATGTGGTCAGTCCCAATGTGCTGCGGGAATCCTGGGACCAGTACCAGGACTTCTTCCCAGGCTTCGAGGCGGTGCCGGCGGCGCGCGCCGCGCTGGCCTATGTGCGCAGCGTGGAAGGCGTGCAGACAGGACAGACACTGCGCGTCTGGTAAGAACCTGTTTGGAATCCGCTGCGCTGCGGCGATACCGCAGACATGACAACGCCCCCGCAAGCCAGGCTTGCGGGGGCGTTGAACGCGTGTCGTCGCTCAGATATCGGCTTCGACCGCGTTGCCGTTGGCCTCCATCCAGCTGCGGCGGCTGGATGCCTCGCCCTTGCCCATCAGCATGACGAAGGTGGACAGCGTCTGCTCCAGCTCGCCGGCGCGCACGCGCACCTGCGACAAGCGACGGGTGTCCGGATTCATCGTGGTGTCCTTCAACTGCTCCGGGTTCATCTCGCCCAGGCCTTTGAAGCGGGAAATGCCCCAGGCGTTCTCACGCACGCCTTCGCTGCGCAACCGGTCCAGAATGGCGGTCATCTCGCCTTCGTCCAGCGCGTACAGCTTGCGTGGCGGACGGTGCTTGCCCTGGCCCGGCACATCCACGCGGAACAGCGGAGGCTGGGCCACATAGATATTGCCGTTTTCGATCAGGCGCGGGAAATGGCGGAAGAACAGCGTCAGTAACAGCACCTGGATGTGGGAGCCGTCAACGTCTGCATCGGACAGGATGGCGATTTTGCCGTAGCGCTGGCCGGACAGGTCCGGGTGATCGCTGGGCCCATGCGGGTCCACGCCGATGGCCACCGAGATGTCGTGGATCTCGGCATTGGAGAACAGCTGGTCCTTGTCGGTTTCCCAGCTATTGAGCACCTTGCCGCGCAGAGGCAGGATGGCCTGGTACTCTTTGTCGCGCGCCAGCTTGGCCGAGCCGCCAGCGGAGTCGCCCTCCACCAGGAATAGCTCGTTGCGCTCGATATCCTCGCTCTCGCAATCAGTCAGTTTACCGGGCAGCACCGCCACGCCGGAGCCCTTCTTCTTCTCCACCTTCTTCACCGACTTCAGACGCGATTGCGCCTGACGTATCGCCAGTTCGGCGATTTTCTTGCCGGACTCCACGTTCTGGTTCAGCCACAGCTCCACCGGATCGCGCGCCAGGCCGGAAATCAGTTTCAAGGCGTCGCGGCTGGTCAGCTTGTCCTTGGTCTGGCCCTGGAACTGCGGATCCAGCACCCGGGCGGACAGCACGAAGCGCACACGGCTCCACACGTCCTCGGCCATCAGCTTGACGCCGCGCGGCAGCAGATTGTGGTGGTCGATGAAGCTTTTCACCGCGTCGAACACACCGGCGCGCAAGCCCGCCTCGTGGGTGCCACCCACCGGGGTCGGGATCAGGTTGACGTAGCTCTCGCCGCTGGCGCCATCCTCGAACCAGGCCATTGCCCACTGCGCGCCCTCGCCCTTGGCGAATTGCTCGTGATCATCGCCGATATAAGCCTCACCGGCGAACAGAGGCGCCACCGGCTCATCGCCATTGCACAGCTCGGCCAGATAGCTCTTCAACCCTTCCGGATATTGCCAGACCCTGACCTCGTCGCCGCTGGGACGCTCCACTATCAGCGTCACCGCCACGCCGGGCAGCAACACCGCCTTGGCGCGCAGCAGGCGCTCCAGTTCCGGCAGCGAATAACGCGGGCTTTCAAAATACTTGCCGTCCGGCCATACCCGCACCCGGGTGCCGCTGGTGCGCGGGCCGCAATCGCCAACCCGGGCCAGCGGCTCGATGACGTCGCCGCCGGAGAACACCAGGCGGTGCACGCCGCCCTCGCGCTTGACCTCCACTTCCAGCCGCGTGGACAGCGCATTGGTCACCGAGACGCCGACGCCGTGCAGACCGCCGGAAAACGCATAGGCGCCGCCATCCTTCTTATTGAACTTACCGCCAGCGTGCAGCCGGGTGAACACCAGTTCCACCACCGGCACGCCCTCCTGCGGATGCAGGCCCACCGGTATCCCGCGGCCATCGTCATCCACCGACAGCGAACCATCCTGATGCACCGTCACCGCGATCTTGCGCGCATAGCCGCCAAGCGCCTCGTCGGCGGCGTTGTCTATCACTTCCTGGCAAATATGGGTGGGGTCGGTGGTGCGGGTATACATCCCCGGCCGCTCCTTGACCGGCTCCAAGCCCTTGAGCACCCGTACCGACGATTCATCGTATTGTTGCGTCATGTCTTAAATCTTGTTGCCCAGCAAATTACGCCAAACGCCGCGGCAGTTTGCCACGGCGAAAAAAAAGACAGCGGGCCAGGCCCGCCGTATCGCATCCAGGCTGCGCCGACGACGCGCCCGCCAACATCTCAGTGCTGCTCCTGAGGGCGGCCAATGCGCGTCAAATACGCTTCTCGGCTCTCCACCCCGCGCAGAAAACGCGCTAACTCGGCCAGCGCGCGCTCATAGACATCGCGCTTGAACTCGATCACAGCGTCCACTGGCGCCCAGTATTCATTCCAGCGCCAACCATCGAATTCAGGGTGGCTGCTGGCGCGCAGACAGACATCGCACTCGCGGCCCACCAGCTTCAGCAGGAACCAGATCTGCTTCTGCCCCTTATAGCTGCCGCGCCACTCGCGGCGCACCCAGTTGGTCGGCACTTCATAACGCATCCAGTCGCGAGTGCGGCCCAGTATTTTCACATGTTGCGGCAGCAAACCCACCTCCTCCAGCAGCTCGCGATACATCGCGGCTTCCGGACTTTCGCCTGGCTTGATTCCGCCTTGCGGAAACTGCCAGGAATGCTCACGCACTCGCTTGCCCCAGAACACCTCATTCTTGCCATTGATGAGGATGATTCCGACATTGGGGCGGTATCCGTCCCGGTCCAGCATTGGAAAACCTGCAATTCATCTAGTTGAACGAATTTTTGCACATTTCTCCCCGCCTTGCCATGGACTCTGTCGTATCCCGCTTTCCAACCCGATTTGGCGCGGAACTGCGCTGGCGCAAGGATTGCCAGGGCGCCAACTCCCCCAAGAAGCGAAAACGATGCTACGATTCCACGATTAAACGTCAAACTCCAACGCTTACATGGCATTTCTGCTAAAAAGATCGTTGCTCGCTCAGCTGCCCAAGCTGCGTCTGCAAGCCGACGCCATCACCACCCTGCATCAGACCGCAGACTTCCGCCTTAGCCTGCTGGCCGCCATCGCTCAGGCCCAGCACCGCATCTACATCGCCGCGCTCTATCTGGAGCACGACGAGGCGGGGCAGGAAGTGCTGGATGCGCTGTTTGCCGCCAAGCAGCGGCAACCGCAGCTGGATATCCGAGTCATGGTGGATTGGCATCGCGCCCAGCGCGGGCGCATCGGCGAAAGTCAGGACAGCTGCAATGCCGCCTGGTACCGCGCCCAAGCTTTGTTGCACAACGTCGATGTTCCGATCTACGGCATCCCGGTGCAAACCCGCGAGTTATTCGGCGTGCTGCACCTGAAAGGCCTGATTATTGACGAGCAGGTGCTGTACAGCGGCGCCAGCATCAACAATGTCTACCTGCACAAGCTGGACAAATACCGCTTCGACCGTTACCACCTGATCCGCAGCCAGGCACTGGCGGATACGATGGCCGGCTATATGCACGAGCAGTTCTTCAATGACCCCGCGGTGTTCCGGCTCGACAAGCCGGCGCCGGCCACCCGCAGCATCCGCAAGGAAATCCGCGTCTTCCGCGACAAGCTGAGTCATAGCCAGTACCGCTTCCCGCATGATGCCGACGCGCATGATGGCCTGTCCATCAGTCCCATTGTCGGCATCGGCAAAGGCAACGCGCTCAACCGGGTGATCCTGGATCTGATCGCCAACACCCAGAGCACGCTGTTCATCTGCACCCCCTATTTCAATTTCCCGCGTTCGGTGGTGCTTGCCATCAACAAGGCCTTGCGACGCGGCGTGCAGATCGACATCGTCGTCGGCGACAAAACCGCCAACGACTTCTATATCCCGCCCAGCGAGCCCTTTCGGGTCATCGGTGCCTTGCCCTATCTCTACGAAATGAATCTGCGCCGCTTCGCCAAGCGCCAGCGCCATTACATCGGCACCAATCAGCTGCGCGTTCATTTGTGGAAAGACGGCGACAACACTTACCACCTGAAAGGCATGTTCAGCGACCAGCGCCACATGCTGTTGACCGGCAATAACCTCAACCCGCGAGCTTTCCGGCTGGACATGGAAAACGCGCTGCTGATCAACGACCCTCACGCCGAACTCAAGCACCAGAACCAACAGGAACAGGACAATATCCTGCGCCACAGCCGGCAACTGCTGCATTACCGTGAGCTGGAAGACGTGCGCACCTATCCGGATCAGATCAAGAAGCTGCTGACGCGCTTGAGCCGCGTGCGCATCGATCGCATGTTGAACCTGATGTTGTAAGTTCCAGCGTTCCAAGACCAAGCGCCGCTCGCGGCGCTTTTTTATTGCCCATCACTTCCTCGCCCGTCACTTCCTCACTTCTGCGCGGCTTCAAGCCATTCTCCGCACCGGCTTTAAAGCGAGAGCCACGGAGAAAGTGGAATGGCATTGGAAGGGGGCAACGGCGTCACGGCAGGCATTGAACAGGTTTAAACGCAACAAAGCCTCCCC